>NZ_MUEZ01000020.1:0-75696 GCF_001996015.1 Salinivibrio sp. ML198 | reverse complement strand
ATGACGTGAGTCAGTAAAAGGCCGAATGTAGAGCGGCAGTCCAAACCAAACTCAATACGCTTCGCGGATGCTTGACGAACGGGGGAATCCATGTAGCCGTTGTAACTGGCTAATAATAGTTGGCTAAAATTTGTGAGGCATGAACAAAGCCAACTTTTATTTGTCCGCGTTTACGACTTTGTTATAACTACTTTACTCAGTATTTCTTGGGCGACAGTACATTTCAGGGATGGTGCCTAAAGGGTCACTTTGCCCAATTAGTAGCCTAAACTCATTTTTATCATTATCTATCAAATACTCTGGTGAAATAGTCAAACTTTTAAAATCTTCAATCGCTGCCCACAGTAATTCTTCAGCCTCTTCACGAAAATCTGTTTCTATTTCCAAATCATCAGAAGCAGCTAGCTTTTTGCCATTACCTGCATGCTTAAGGGAATTATATGCTTGTTTGTTAAACCTTAGAGCACCACTGAACACCTGCCTTTTCTCTGATTCATTTAATTTCCGGCCAAGTGAATATTCTCGTATCTTGATAACTGTTTCAGCTGACTTTTCATGCGAAGTTTTCTTCTTCGCTTCAGACAAAAGCGGTGATGTAATTCCAATAGAAGCACCTGCTAGCAAAATACATTGAATATAATCTAGGTCAGATTGAGCAACTTTGAATTTTAAAATTGCTTCCTCTAGCATATCAGCTGCAATTAGTCGTTTGTCATAAGTTTTTAACACTCAAGCCTCCTTGTAGTTATAACGCCGCCATCACGCGCTTGTCGCGTGCATGGCATTGCTAGCAATATTACTCGGCACAATATATTATTGGTCTCGCATTCATATCTTTGACCGCATGCGCGAAAGAAGAAATAATCCATAGTAGCTGGACAATATTACCTCTCACAGGCTTTCCTTCTTTTATTTTATTAAACTCGCTTGTAATGTCTGATTCCGAAAGGAATGAACAGCATAGGATGCAGCTGCGATTGAGCTTGTAATCCTTAAGCAAATTGTCTAGATACCAACCGAAATCATCGATGTCTCCCTTTCGTATCCTGGGTATTTTTGTCTGTATACCTTTCCCAGACTTATAGTAATTTTTAAAGGTTTTGTCTAATTTTGACAACATAGCACTCGCATCAAAATACATGTTTCCAAGGTTCTTAATTCCTTGACCCACAACATCGTGTAAGTTGCTGGCTGATGTACTCGAATCGCCGTGTTTTGAGTGAATAAAGCATATGTTTGAATTCTCTTTATTGAACGTTATATGATCAGCCCACTCATCACCTAGGTCATCACAGAATATATAATCATCTTCCGCATGGATTTTCTCAATAACATCAAACATTGAGTCTTCTGTAAAATTTTCGCTTTCTTCTGTAAAGCTACCTTTTTCCGAGTTGACCGCAGGAATTGCTTCTATTGGTTGAAGTATCTCGAGAATGTTGTCGATTTCTGAAACACCTGAAGAATCCTCGAAACACGACCCCATAAAGTACATGTATTTTGGTTCGTTAAAAGTGATACTATAAAACCCGTGCTTAACAATATATTTTTGAAGAGTTATTAACTTCCCATTTTCTGACACACGGAACTTTGCAAGGTATTTTGAATATAATGTTAAGCTTTTCTTGTTGGCTCTAATCCGAGAGCCGTCATTAACACCTATGATATTTAAATCTGAATCTATTTCGTATACTTTCTCCAGCGCAGACTCTAGATTTTTGTAGACACGATTGGAAACGCTGATGACTTTTCCTTTCTTTGTTTTATATTTTACTGAAACGCCATCCTTCTTAAGGCGATCAAACAAAGAATGACTCTCTATAAGAATGGCATTAGGCGAACAAATCGTTAAGACTTCGCTTAGCTCCACTTTACTTGCGAAAGCATCTAGAAAATTTGTATTGCTAGGGGATTCTATTAGATTGATTTGCTCGTGAACCCATACAGCAACATTATCGATTGTTTCTCTACTAGATGATTCAATAACCCGACCAGTTCCTGATATAGATCTGGTTTTGGCTCCTTGTCGGAGCTTAAAGTAATAGGGAATTGATCTTCCTGCTGAATGAGTAGAAAGCAATCCTTTTAAGTCGGCCGCCTCATACGATCTAGATCTCATTGCGCGATCTGAAACCGTCATATTTCTAAGCGCCAACCTCTGAAATTCTACATCATCATCAGAGAATGATGATGAAAATTCCTTGCTGCCGACAAGCGTAAATTTTTTGTCCATCAGGTCAAATATGTTGGCGCAGCTCTTCTTCAGAACAGCAAGGTAGTCGCCAATCTCAATGATCAATATAAATGCATAAATTTTGTCTTCGAAATCATCGTCTAAGAAATAAACTGGCCGACTAGAAGGAAATACCCTAGCTGAATAGACATAACTTAAACTTTGTTCGTCCAAATTCCGTTCCTGCCTGAATTCATCAATTACAAATCCACTATCGGGATTCATATTGTCAGAGGCCGTGTCCAGGATCGTTTTAACTAGATCATCTTCTACAGGCTCATTGACTCTGTAAAATTGTGCATTCTTAGTCAATCTGAGTCTTTCTGGCACTATCCTACCTCCTTGCTAACGCCGCCAGCAGAGGCGCGAGCTTGCGAGCGTCCTGCTGACTGGCATTGTTAAATGCTATAAATACTGCTGCACATCTCTGGCATAAGTGCTGTCTGCCGCCTTCACTGCTGCCTTCAATTCTGCTTCTGTACAACCGAAGGACTTGCACCAATTTCTAACTTCCGCTGGGTCATTAACGTCAATCCTGCGTTTATCGTCCGGCGCAATAATGTTTTTGTTGTCTGGCATAATGACTCTCCTTTTGTGGTGCTCTTATGGAATAAGACCAAGCTTTCATTTTCATTTAACATTGTATTAGTGCACACGCACGATTTCCCAAAACCGTTATCCGCCCTCTTTCCTAGCTAACTTACTGTTATAAATATAATTTACTGCCGCTAACGGACATCTCTTTTCCGCGAAAGTGTGCATGCCGCCTATCTCTGTTCTGGTATTCACACTATCCCCAAGCGTGAGTCTGTAAACGCATGACTTATAGGCTCTTTTTTTCATCCATTCTGGGATAGTGTGAATCGGTCACGGATAAACGCGCACGCTAATGAGTATATCTGGCAGATAAGCTGGTTAACCGTCCAGTGTTTAGCCATGCTACCGCCGATCAGTTGTCGGCACCTAACACGCCATCGAGTTGGCAGATTTGGGATTAGTGTATCAAGGGCTGTTTTGGTTTTCGTGCCCTATTGTCCAAAGTGTTAGATAAGCCATATTTTGTGAGATGGGTGCAAGAAGTTACCTAGGACACAACGGATGAATCGTTTTAGTGGGCGCTTGCATAAGCAAGGGAAAAGAGGACTTCTAGCAGGTTCGGCGTGTTGAACACCTCTCAGTGTCACCCCGCTGATTTTTTCTAATGCGAAAACGGGAGTTGTACCCGTTCCTTGTTTGACTAAGTGTTTGACTAAAAATCAGCAGGCACAAAAAAGGCGTAGTAGGTACTAACCTGCTACGCCTTTCTATGACTGGTGGCCCCTCCCAGACTTGAACTGGGGACCAATCGATTATGAGTCGACTGCTCTAACCACTGAGCTAAGGGGCCGAATGGAATGGGATTATAGGGGAAGGCTCACAGGGTGTCTAGCTGTAAGGGGGGCGAATTCAGTATGCTTTTTGAGCACTTAGCGTGCTGCGGGATAAACAAGCGCCGCCAATGTGGCGGCACTCACGCTTTGCTTGCTTAGGAGGTGACCGCCTTATTGCATGGCGGGGTCTTGGCTGTCTTCAGCCGGCCAGGTGCTGTTGTCGTCTTCTGGCATTGGCTGCGTGTCGCAATCCGTGCCGCCGTCTGGGCAGGTTACCACGGGTTGGTCGCCTTGTGGTTGGCTGGCTTCGTTGGCCATCGCGGGGCCGACGAGGCCAACCATCATCATGAGTGCGCTAAGAGTCAGTGCTTTGTTTTGTGTTTTCATCATGTTTTCCTTCCTAGTATTGTCGTTGCCCTTGAGGACATAAACACTATCTCTCACTCATCGCGCGGCCCTGTCATTCCCCCGCTATAAGGCAGTAAAAGGATTGTCTAGTTTGTCGCCAATTTATCAGCATTGTCAGTGCTTGATTAAATCCCCCTTCCGCGGTCAGAAAACCATCAAAACGGTGTGTTATTGGTCAATTTATGGCCTTTACGCTCGGATTTGTCGCTTGCATCTTGCTAGCACGCGCTTTACCATCAAAGAATAATTAAACATAAATATCGATTTAATATTCATTTTATAGGGTTATTTAGGGATAGATATGAAAAGCGACCTCTACCAGCAATCACTGCTCACCTTACTCGACTTGTCACCTCAGCAAATCCACGATCTGATTGATGATGCCGCCGCACTTAAAGCGGCCAAAGCTCGCGGTGAGGAAACGCCGCAGCTAACGGGCAAAAACATTGCGCTGATTTTTGAGAAAACCTCGACCCGTACGCGCTGTGCCTTTGAGGTGGCGGCGTTTGATCAAGGCGCGCAAGTCAGTTACCTCGGCCCTAGCGGCACCCAAATTGGCCATAAAGAAACCATGAAGGATACCGCGCGGGTATTAGGGAGAATGTACGATGGCATTCAATACCGTGGCTTTGGCCAAGAAGTGGTCGAGACGCTCGCCGCGCATGCCGGGGTGCCAGTATGGAATGGCTTAACCGATGATTTTCACCCTACCCAGGTGTTGGCCGATCTGCTCACCATGCAAGAGCACAGTGACAAACCGCTTGATCAAATCGCGTTTGCGTATGTGGGAGATGCGCGCAATAACATGGGCAATTCGCTATTGGTCGGTGCGGTGAAAATGGGCATGGATCTGCGCCTGATTGGCCCCAAAGCCTATTGGCCTGAGGCTGATTTGATTGCCGCCTGCCAAGATATCGCCGCCAATACCGGCGCGACGATCACCTTAACCGAAGACACCGCAGCGGTGAACGGCTGTGATTTTGTGTATACCGATATCTGGGTGTCGATGGGTGAGCCCGAATCGGTCTGGGCGCAGCGCGTGGCCGATCTCACCCCTTATCAGGTTAACCCCAGTTTGATGGCCGCCACTGCGAATCCACACGCTAAGTTTATGCACTGTTTGCCTGCCTTTCATAACGATGAGACTGGTGTGGGTAAACAAATCGCCGATCAATACGGGCTTAATGGCTTGGAGGTGACCGACGAGGTGTTCGAATCTGAGCAGTCGATCGTCTTTGACCAAGCAGAGAACCGTATGCATACCATCAAGGCTGTGATGGTTGCCACACTCGTCAACGCAAGCACGTAAACGATTGCACTTTTGCTTGCACGACATAAATAGGGGCGTATAATTCGGCCAGATTTCACTACACGGCCAGAAGTTATGTTGGTTATTCCACCCACAAACAGCGATTTATCCGCCCCATTACGGGACGGTATCCGCATTGGTCGTGATCGTAAAAACCTCCGTTTAGGAGGTTTTTTTTTGCCTGTAGCACACTGCAAAGAAAGGGACTCGCGTTATGGCCAATACGCTTTATAACAAACATATTATTTCCATTCCCGAGCTCAGCCGCGACGAGCTGGAGTTAATCGTCGCCACGGCGGGCGAGCTAAAAGCGCGCCCTAACCCGACGCTGTTGAAGAATAAAGTGATTACCAGCTGCTTTTTTGAGGCGTCGACGCGCACACGTTTGTCGTTTGAAACCGCGATTCAGCGCCTTGGCGGCTCGGTGATCGGCTTCCCCGACGGTGGCAATACCTCGTCAGGCAAAAAAGGCGAAACCTTGGCCGACTCAGTACGGGTGATTTCTTCGTATGTCGATGGCTTTGTGATGCGCCACCCCAAAGAAGGTGCAGCGCGGTTGGCCTCGGAGTTCTCTGAAGGTGTGCCAGTAGTGAACGGTGGTGATGGCGCTAACCAGCATCCAACCCAAACCCTGCTCGACCTGTTCTCGATTTACGAAACCCAAGGCCGGCTCGATAACCTCAACATTGCCATGGTGGGCGATCTGAAATATGGCCGAACCGTGCATTCACTGACGCAAGCCTTGTCAAAATTCGAGGGTAACCGCTTTTTCTATATCGCCCCGGATGCCCTGGCGATGCCTGAGTATTTGTTAGATGAGCTGACTGCCGCGGGCCACCCGTATAGCCTGCACAGTAGCATCACCGATGTGGTGCCTGAGCTGGATGTATTGTATATGACGCGGGTACAAAAAGAGCGCTTTGATGAATCAGAGTATGCGCACATTAAAGCGGCGTTCATTTTAAATGCGGGGATGCTGCGTGATGCCAAACCCAACATGAAGGTGATGCATCCCCTGCCCCGTGTGGATGAAATTACTGTGGATGTCGATAAAACCCCGCACGCCTATTACTTTGAGCAAGCTGAGAACGGCGTCTATGCGCGAGAAGCCCTGCTGGCACTGGTATTAAACGAACAGGTTGAAGGAGTTGCAAAATGAGCACGGATAACAAACTACAAGTTGAAGCCATCTGTCACGGCACGGTGATCGATCATATCCCCGCGCACATTGGCTTTAAGATCTTAAACCTGTTTCAAATGCACGGCAGCGATCAGCGGATCACCATTGGCCTTAACTTGCCATCGTCGGCGTTAGGCTGCAAAGATCTGATCAAAATCGAGAACGTGGTGATCAGCGAAGATCAGGCCAGCCAACTCGCGTTGTACGCCCCACAGGCAACCGTGAATCAAATTGAAGATTACCAAGTGGTCGCCAAGTTGCCGCTGACCTTGCCTGAGGTGATTCAAGGCGTGTTCCGCTGCCCAAATTCTAACTGTATTACTCACGGTGAGCCGGCGGTCGATAGCTCATTCCGCGTGCTGAGTGAAGCAGACGATGTGAAGTTGCGCTGCAAATACTGTGAGAAGGTGTTCTCGCGCGAGATCATGACCGAGCGTCATTGATTCAGACGCCGTACATTGAGGGCGTCTAGTCGGGCGCCTTTTCTGTGCGGCAGGCCCCTGCGCATAAAAAAACCAGCACTTGGGTGCTGGTTTTTTGTGTCTTACCTTCAGGTAGAACTTGCGACGCGGTTATTTCACCACGGTTAGCGTCGGCTTGCCTTTTTTGCTTGGCGTAGCCGGCGTGTCGTCTTCGTCATCGGCTTGCGGCAACGCGTCTGGATCGTCAACGCTGTCAACCGACACCAAAGGCGGCTCGTCGTCGTCTTCTACCTCGCTGGATGAGGGAGATTGTTCAAACATTTCCTCCTCATCGGCCTGCGCGTAGGCGGGCTCCATATCAAACATGGTGCCGGCACCATTTTCACGCGCATAGATGGCGAGCACTGCGGCCATAGGCACCAGCACTTGTTGAGGCTTGCCACCAAAGCGGGCATTAAAGCACACATGGTCGTTGCTAAGCTCTAAGTTTCCCACCGCACGCGGGGCAATGTTGAGAACAATTTGTCCGTCTTTGACGTAGTCAAACGGGACTTGTACCCCAGGTAACGTCGCGTCCACCACCATGTGTGGGGTGAGATCGTTATCCAGTAACCAATCATAGAACGCGCGAACCAAATAGGGGCGGCGTGGTGTCATCGCAAATTCTGATGTAGACATTATTGACCTGTTAGTCGCATTTCACGTTCAGCTTCTGTCAGTGAGGCGAGAAACGAATCACGCTCAAACAGACGCGTCATGTAGTCTTTTACTTGCTTCGCGCCTGGGCCAGTTAGCTCAATACCCAGTGCCGGCAAACGCCACAGCAACGGGGCTAAGTAGCAATCCACCAAGCTAAACTCTTCGCTTAGGAAGTAGGGATCTTCGGCAAATACCGGCGCCAGCGCCAGAAGCTCTTCACGCAGCTGCTTACGCGCTTTGTCGGCGTCGTCAGCACTGCCTTCCATAATTTGGTCAACCAAGGTATACCAGTTGCGCTTGATGCGATACATCATCAAACGACTTTGTGCACGGGCAACAGGGTATACCGGCATCAATGGCGGGTGAGGGAAACGCTCATCCAAGTATTCCATGATGATATCCGCGTTGTACAACGCTAACTCACGGTCTACCAAGGTTGGAACAGAGTTATAAGGATTTAAGTCAACCAGATCTTCTGGCAGATTATTCGGATCCACCAGCTCGATTTCTACACTGACACCTTTCTCTGCGAGGACGATGCGTACCTGATGACTATAGAGATCAGATGCGTCAGAGAATAACGTCATCACCGAGCGTTTATTGGCAGCAACAGCCATCAACCCCTCCAGGATGTTCAATAACAATAGAAAGCAATGGGGACTTAAAGTCCCCATTGCGGATTAGCAACACACTAGATTAACCGATCAGTGCACATCGCGCCAATATTCTTTCTTGAGGAAGTACGCCAAAATCAAGAATACCACGAAGAAACCAATCACCCACCAGCCCAGTTGCTGGCGCTCTAGCTTCACAGGTTCCCCTGAATATTCAAGGAAGTTAACCAGATCGCGCACCGCATTATCGTACTCGCTGGCACTGAGTTCGCCGTTGCCGTCAGACTTGAGACCCACAAACTCTTCCACCGGCTCACCGTCCACCATACGTGTTTCGTACACTTTACGGGGTGTGCCTTGCAGCTCTTCAAGCACGTGTGGCATACCCACGTTCGGGAACACGGTGTTGTTCACGCCAAATGGGCGAGATGGGTCGACGTAGAACGAACGTAAATAGGTATATAGCCAGTCCACACCACGCACACGTGCCACCAAAGTCAGATCGGGAGCGGGTGCACCGAAGTACTGCGCGCCCGCCTCTTGCGTCATAGCGTTTTTCATCAACTCGCCGTAATCGGCATTCTTATCGACAATCAGGTTGTCTTCCATCAAGTCTTTAGGAATATTGAGATCTTCGGCCACACGCTGATAGCGCTGATACTGCGTAGCATGGCAACCAAAACAGTAGTTCATGAACAGTTTGGCGCCACGTTGCAATGAGGCTTTGTCCGTCAAATCATTGTTGGCTTCGTCCAAGTGGACATTGCCACCGGCGGCCATCGCCAAAGAGGGCAACAGCGCGCACAAGATTACAATCCATTTTCTCATTTGAATGTCACCCTCTCTGGTAGCGGTTTTGTTGCCTCATTTTTGCTGTAGAAGAACAACAGCACGAAGAACATGAAGTAACAGAAGCTGAAGATCTGCGCCAGCAAGGTGTACGTTGGGGTTGCTGGCAACGCGCCCAGAATACCCAGAGCAATAAAGGCAATCACAAATTGGACGATGTTCGCCAAGTGCAGCTTGCTGCGGTAGCGGTATGAGCGCACACGGCAGCGGTCAAGCCACGGTAGGATGAACAGCATCACAATCGACGCGCCCATGGCAATAACACCAATTAGCTTGTCTGGGATCGCACGCAAAATCGCGTAGAACGGCGTGAAGTACCAAACAGGGGCAATGTGCTCAGGGGTCTTCAGCGGGTTAGCCGCTTCAAAGTTGGGTGGCTCAAGGAAATAACCGCCCATTTCGGGATTAAAGAAAATCACGTAGGCGAACAAGATGCCGAACACACCCACACCAATCAAGTCTTTCACTGTCCCGTAAGGGTGGAAAGGAATCGAATCAATGATCTTATATTTCTTGGTGTAATCCGGGTGGAACTTGAACTGTGACTGCTGGCCATCGTCATCTGCCTCACCTTTCGGTAATTTAGTGTCGATACCATCCGGGTTGTTTGAGCCCACTTCGTGCAGTGCAAGCACGTGCAATGCCACCAACAGCAAGAGCACAATCGGCAGTGCAATCACGTGGAGGGCAAAGAAACGGTTCAAGGTCGCGCCAGAGACAACGTAGTCACCACGAATCCACAGTGTTAGGTCATCACCAATCACTGGGATGGCCCCGAACAAGGAGATGATGACCTGTGCGCCCCAGTACGACATTTGTCCCCATGGCAGCAGATAGCCCATAAAGGCCTCAGCCATCAGCACCAGGAAGATCAGCATACCAAATAGCCATAACAGCTCACGTGGCTTTTGGTAGGAGCCGTAAATCAGGCCACGGAACATATGCAGATAGACCACCACAAAGAAGGCCGAGGCCCCGGTGGAGTGCATATACCTCAAGAGCCAGCCGTACTCCACATCACGCATGATGTATTCAACAGACGCAAATGCGCCTTCCGCTGAAGGTACGTAGTTCATGGTTAGCCAAATCCCAGTAAGAATTTGGTTAACCAGAACCAGCATTGCGAGCACCCCAAACATATACCAGAAGTTGAAGTTCTTCGGCATGGGGTACTCAGTCATGTGTTTGCGATACGCATTCATCGCTGGAATGCGTTTCTCAACCCAGTTCAGCAAGTTTTCCATTACGCAGTCCCCTCATCTTGTCCCACGAGTACCCGTTTGTCGTCCAAGTACATGTAAGGTGGAACGACCAGGTTTAGTGGTGCAGGTACGCCTTGGAATACGCGTCCTGCCATGTCAAATTTGGAACCATGACACGGACAGAAGAACCCGGCTTTCACCCCACTCACTTGCTCACTGAAACTGTCAGGCAGGTAGGTTGGCGAACAACCTAGATGGGTACAGATACCAACCGCGACAAAAATTTCAGGTTTAATAGAGCGGGTCTGGTTGGCTGCGTATTCTGGCTGTTGCGGCTGTGCCGAACCGGGATCACGAAGCTGGTCCTCGAAGCTAGACAGCTCTTCGACGACCGCGTCACTACGACGCACGATCCATACAGGTTTTCCTCGCCACTCAACACGGATCATTTGTCCGTCTTGTAGCTTACTGATATCGACTTCGACAGGCGCGCCCGCCGCTTTGGCTTTCGCGCTTGGGTTCCAAGACTTAATAAAAGGTACGGCAACTGCTACGGCCCCTAAACCGCCAACAACTGACGTCGTCGCAGTCAGGAAACGGCGTCGGCCGGTATTCACTGGCGCATTGCTCATCCAACATTCTCCCATGTGCTCCCGCTTGGATTTTTATTGTGTCCTTTGCGTCCATGGAGCGTACGGCTTACTTAAAAACGAATATGTAATAACGGCTGACTGGGATCAGTTCGATTAAATCTTAGCTGCTATTACGTCGGCTAGATGATAGAGAAAACCCTACTTTTTGACAAGATAAAGCTACCTTTTTGTAACAAATGTGAGCGGTGTGCACAGAATTGAGGAAAGGGTAATAAAAATGTTGGAAAGTGAGTGCTTATACACTGTTTTGAAAGGAAATAAATGAGTATTGCACCCAAGAATGACGGATAAATTGATGGATAAAAAAAGCCTGGCGTTGCCACCAGGCTTTTTGCAGCAAATCTGACTGGAACGTCGATTAACGCTTCGAGAACTGCGGGCTGCGACGTGCTTTGCGTAGACCCACTTTTTTACGCTCAACGCGACGAGCGTCACGCGTAACAAAGCCAGCTGCACGTAGCGCAGGACGTAGTGACTCGTCATACTCCATCAGGGCACGAGTGATGCCGTGACGGATTGCGCCAGCTTGACCAGAGATACCACCACCAGAAACGGTGATGTACAGGTCTAGCTTCTCGGTCATTTCTACCAGCTCAAGCGGCTGACGAACGACCATGCGAGCGGTTTCGCGACCGAAATAAGTCTCGAGAGAACGCTTGTTGATCTCGATGTTACCGCTGCCCGGCTTGATGAAGACACGCGCTGCGGAGCTTTTGCGACGGCCGGTGCCGTAGTATTGTTCTGCCATTGCTTTATTCCTCTTAGATGTCTAGTACTTGCGGTTGTTGTGCCGCGTGCTTGTGCTCAGAACCTGCGTAAACTTTCAGTTTACGGTACATAGCACGACCTAGAGGACCGCGTGGCAACATACCTTTAACGGCTTTTTCAATAACCAGTTCAGGTTTTTCCGCGATCAGTTTTTCAAAGCTGATTGACTTGATGCCACCAATGTAGCCAGTGTGGCTGTAGTACATCTTGTCAGACTTTTTGCGGCCAGTAACAGCCACTTTCTCAGCGTTGATAACAACGATGTAGTCACCGGTGTCAACGTGAGGAGTGTATTCTGGCTTGTGCTTGCCACGCAGACGCGTTGCAATTTCAGTGGCCAGACGGCCCAGCGTTTTGCCTTCAGCGTCTACAACGAACCAGTCGCGTTTTACAGTTTCTGGTTTAGCAACGAAAGTTTTCATGCTAATGATTACCCGATTAATAAGTTTCACTTCAGGAGCCTAAGCTCCCACTGTTAAGCGCCCATACATCACCCCTTCGAGTGGTGGTACACTCGGCCTAAGCCTTTCAACAGTAACGGTGGGTCGCGAGATTATAGGGAAGAGTGGAGAAAAAATCACCTCCTTTTGGCAAAAAAATTCGGTGGATTTTTTTCAGTTGGTGATTGTTTGGCTACTGCACACCATTGTGTTGCGGGACGCGCGCCGTTAGCGAGCTTGCGCCCCGCGTTCTATCCGATTTAGGGCAAATGCGGCAACGCAAGATAGTCATGGCTTTGCATCTCGATGAGGCGTGATTGGCAGCGCTTAAATTCAAACGCCAACCGTTCGCCTTGATAGAGGCTATCCATGGGTACCGCCGCCGAGATGATTAGCTTCACGCTACGCTCGTAAAACTCATCCACCAAGGCAATAAAGCGCCGTGCGGCGTCGTCTTGCGCCCCGGTTAGCTGAGGCATATCAGCCAGCAGCACCGTGTGGTAAAGGCGTGCCAGTTCCATGTAGTCGGTTTGACTACGTGCCGATTGGCAAAGCTCAGCAAAACTAAAGTGCACCACGCCGTCGCCATTTTCGAGGGTTTGCAGCGGCCGATGATTCACTTCAATCACATCCTGTTTCACCCCGCCCTCGCCATTGAGCTTTTTAAAGTAGGCATGCATTTGCGCGGTGGCGGCGTCATCTAAAGGATGATGAAAGATCTCCGCTTGCTCTAGCGTGCGTAAGCGGTAATCGACCCCTGAGTCGACATTGACCACCTCACAATGCTGATTAATCAAGGCGATCGCAGGTAAAAAACGCGCACGTTGCAATCCATTCCAATAAAGCTCATCCGGCACGATGTTGGAGGTGGCCACTAGGGTAATACCACGCGCAAATAGGGCTTCCATTAAGGTGCCCAAAATCATCGCATCGGTGATGTCAGAGACAAAGAACTCATCAAAGCACAATACTCGGGTTTCTTGAGCAAACTTATCAGCGATTTGTGGCAGAGGGTCAACCTCGCCGTCCAGGGTTTTGAGCTCTTGGTGAACGCGATGCATAAAGCGGTGAAAGTGCATCCGCATCTTGTTTTCAAACGGCAAAGCGTGGAAAAACGTATCCATTAGGTAGGTTTTGCCGCGCCCCACCCCACCCCAGAAATATAAGCCTTTTACTGGGGTCACTGGCGCGGGTTCGCGCTTACGCCAAGGCAGCCAGCTGCGCTTTTCGGGCATAGTGGGGACAATGGGATTGGCGACCAAGCGATGGTAGAGATCATCGAGTTTCTCCACTGCCATACGCTGCGCCGGGTCTTCAATAAAATCGTTGTGGGTCAGATCGTTATTATAATGCTCGAGTGGCGTCATTCCGTGAAAGCCTCATTGGTTATCGCCTCGCACGCATAGTAACACGCCCCGTGAAAACGTCACACGTCGGGCGTCACCGCGCACAACAGACCAAACACGCAAGACAGTATCCCAAGCGGAAAGCGACGTGTATAGTGAGCTAAATCTTCCCTTGCTGAGTCATTGGGGAATGTACGATATTATTAGGTAGGCAAGTGATTTTACTTGTCTTGACTGACCCGTCAGTGGTATCTGTGGACAGTCAACTTGTGACTACAAGGAGCAGTTATGGCCTGGATTAATAGCCTGATCTTTCTCGTCATCGGTATCGCGGTAGGCTTCTTTATTGCCCGCATGACGACGCGCGATCTGAAACAACAAAAAAACATGAAAAGGGAGCTAGAAAAGTCACGTTACGAGCTGGAACAATATCGCCAAGAGTTGGTGGATCATTTTGCCCAAAGCGCAGAGCTGCTCGATACGCTATCCAAAGATTACAACAAGCTCTATCAGCATATGGCAAAGACCTCGACCGATTTGATGCCGAATTTGCCCGATCAGGACAATCCATTTGCTAAACGGCTGGGTAAAATCACCGAAGTGAAGGCCGAAACAACCAGCGAGCCGCCCAGAGACTACTCAGGCAGTGCCTCAGGACTGCTCAAAAGCGGTGAAGGTTCACGCGCGACGAGTTGATGGAGGATTGAACTTTTTCAGATTGCCCCCACTCTCACTTCATACCTCGACAATCGGAGTGTGAGTCTATGATGAAGAAGTCTTTACTAGCGATGAGTATCGCCGCGCTGACTCTTGGCGCGGCCTTTTCCCCTCTCCCAAGCCACGCTGCCCTACCGCAAACCGTAAATGGCGAAGCCATGCCGAGTTTGGCACCCATGTTGGAGAAGGTCTCTCCGGCCGTCGTCAGTATTGCCGTTGAAGGCAATAAAGTCGCGAAGCAGCGTATTCCAGAAGCCTTTCGTTTTTTCTTTGGCCCCAATCTACCGCCCGAACAAGCCCAAGAGCGCCCATTTCGCGGATTAGGCTCGGGAGTGATCATTGATGCGGATAAAGGCTATATCGTCACCAACCACCATGTGATTGATGATGCTGACCAAATCCGGGTGCAGCTTAAAGATGGCCGCGAGTACGATGCCACCTTGATTGGCAGCGACGAAATGTCTGACATCGCCCTCCTCCAGTTGGATGAAGATGCCAATAACCTCACACAGATCCCACTGGCCAACTCTGACGAGCTCCGCGTGGGCGATTTTGCGGTGGCGATTGGTAACCCGTTTGGACTGGGACAAACCGTTACATCAGGGATCATCTCAGCACTGGGACGCAGTGGTTTGAATTTGGAAAACTTTGAGAACTTTATTCAAACCGATGCGGCGATCAACAGTGGTAACTCGGGGGGCGCCCTGGTGAACCTTAATGGTGAGTTGATGGGGATCAACACCGCCATTTTAGGCCCCAATGGCGGTAACGTCGGGATTGGCTTTGCGATTCCGGTGAATATGGCGAAAAGCCTGGTCGATCAAATTATCGAGTATGGCTCGGTGCGCCGTGGCATGCTGGGTGTCACCGGGCGCGAGCTAACATCGGAGCTCGCCGATGCCTTTGGTCTTGCCACGCAACACGGCGCGTTTGTTAGCCAGGTGATGCCGGAATCGGCCGCGGAAGAAGCGGGGTTAGAAGCCGGTGACATCATCGTCTCGGTCAACGGCAAGAGCATTCGCAGCTTTGGTGAATTACGCGCCAAAATTGCCACCTTGGGCGCGGGCAAGCCTGTCACCTTGGGGGTTATCCGTGACGGTGAAAACCTAGAAATGGACACCACCCTCAAAGAAGCGAGCCAGACGCAAACCAAGGCCGACAACTTACACAAAGCCCTCACCGGTGCCGAGCTGAAAAATCACGACACCGAGCCGGCTGGGGTAGAAGTGACGGCCATTGAAGAAGGTTCACTCGCCGCACGCTACGGGCTGCGTGAAGGGGATGTGATTGTCGGCCTCAACCGCCACAAGATTGAGAACCTCGGCGATTTGCGCAAGTTGCTTGAAGACAAGCCCAGCGTGTTAGCGCTCAATATCGTCCGCGACAACAGTTCCTTGTATCTGGTGATCCGCTAGTCCGCGCACGCGCGCCTGGCGCACACCGATTGATGCCTGCCTCCTCGGCAGGCATTTTTTTGCCCAGAGCGCGGTGATGATTTCCCCAACCCTCGCTGACAATGCTATTCTCTAGCTCCGCGTTAAGTTGCTTGAGGATGGCATTATTTATGCTGGCGTTATTGATTCGCTCTGTGATTATTGGCTTGGTGACGGCTGCCTTATTGTTGGTGGCGGTGCCGGACTTACGCTCGGGTCTGCTATCAGGCTTTTCAATTGCAGACAGCATCGAGGACGATCCCGTGGAGCTGGTGTCGTTTAATTACGCGGTTAAGCGCGCATCGCCGGCGGTGGTCAATATTTACACCCGCAACTACACCGGCAACGAACGATTAGCCCTCAACACTCAGGGGTTAGGCTCTGGGGTGATCATGAGCGCCAAAGGCTATATTGTCACTAACTACCACGTGGTCGCCGAGGCCGATCAGGTGATTGTGGCTTTGCAAGATGGCCGTATTTTCACCGCCCAAATGGTGGGCAAAGATCAACGCACCGACTTAGCGGTGATCAAGGTACAAGCCGATAACTTACCCGTGATCCCGGTCAACGAGCGTTATCAGCCTGCGGTGGGCGATACGGTGCTCGCGATTGGCAACCCCTATAACCTCGGCCAAACCACCACTTATGGCATTATTTCCGCGACTGGGCGTACCGGGATGAGCTTTTATGGCCGCCAAGACTTTTTACAAACCGATGCCGCAATTAACCGGGGCAACTCCGGCGGCGCCTTGGTCAACAGTCGCGGCGAGTTAGTGGGGATTAATACCGCCTCGTTCCAGCAAGCCACCGATTTGGAAACCTACGGCATCTCCTTTGCTATCCCCTACGGTTTGACCGAGAAGATCATGAATAAACTGATTGCCGATGGCCGAGTGATCCGAGGCTATATCGGGATTGATGGTCGCGATGTCAACCCAGTGATGGCGCGATTGCTGGATGCCGAGCAGCAACGAGGCGTCATGGTGTCTGGTGTTGACCAAGGGGGACCGGCGGATAAAGCGGGGATCCAACCGCAAGATTTAATCATTAAGATTGATGGTCAGTCCGTACGCGGGGCGCGCAGTGCCATGGATATGGTCACCGATACTCGCCCAGGCTCAACGCTAGATGTGACCCTTATTCGTGATGGTGAGACCCTGACACTGCCGGTCAAAGTGGGCGATGAAAGGCAGCGCCGCTAATACAATCGCTCTCGACGCGTATCGCGTCACGCTATAAAAAACGCCAGCAAGATGCTGGCGTTTTTGTGTCGAGTGAGAGGCAGGTTACTCCGCGTCAATCCGCTCTATTTTGGCTCCCAAGGCTTGGAGTTTATCCTCGATACGCTCATAGCCTCTATCGATATGATAAATCCGATCAACAATGGTCTCACCTTTGGCAATGCAGCCAGCAATCACGAGGCTTGCTGAGGCGCGTAAGTCGGTGGCCATCACCTGTGCCCCGCTTAAGCTGTCGGTATCACCACAGATCACTGTGTTGCCCTCAATTTCTGCATGTGCGCCCATGCGCTGCAGTTCAGGCACGTGCATAAAGCGATTTTCAAAGATGGTTTCGGTGATAATGCCCGTGCCTTTTGCCACCAAGTTGAGCAAGCTAAATTGCGCTTGCATATCGGTCGGAAAGCCCGGATGTGGCGCCGTGCGCACATTGACCGCTTTTAGCTCGCGATCGGTCATGTCGAGCTCAATGAAGTCATCACCGGTCACCACTTTAGCCCCCGCCTCTTCGAGCTTGTGCAATACCGCTTCGAGCAACTCCGGCGAAGTATGGCGACAAGTAATATGCCCGCCAGACACGGCCGCGGCGACCAAGAAGGTGCCGGTTTCAATCCGATCGGCCACGACTGAGTGCTTGCCGCCGCCGAGGCGCTCCACCCCTTCAATTTCAATCCGGTCAGTGCCTGCACCTGACACCTTCGCGCCCAGCATATTGAGGAACTTCGCGGTATCAACAATCTCTGGCTCACGAGCGGCATTTTCGATCACTGTGGTACCGTCAGCCAAGGTGGCTGCGCTCATGATGGTGACCGTCGCGCCAACGCTGACTTTGTCCATCACAATATGCGCCCCTTGCAAGCGGCCATCCACGGTCGCGCGCACATAGCCCTCATCCAAGGTGATGGTGGCACCGAGTTGCTCTAGACCATTGATGTGCAAGTCGACCGGGCGGGCACCGATGGCACAGCCACCAGGCAATGACACTTCGCCTTTACCAAAACGCGCCACTAAGGGTCCTAACGCCCAAATAGACGCGCGCATGGTTTTGACCAAATCATAAGGGGCACACAGCTCAGTAATGTCACTGGCATCGACATGCACAGAGCCGTTGCGATTAACCTTGGCACCTAAGCGAGATAACAGTGCCATAGTGGTATCAATGTCACGCAGCTTAGGGACATTCGCCACTTCGACCGGCTCTTCGGCCAGTAGTGAAGCAAATAAAATCGGGAGGGCGGCATTTTTCGCGCCGGAAATGGCCACATCACCTTTTAGCGGGCCATTGCCCGTCACTCGAAACTTTTGCATCAGACCCTCTTACAACTGCATCAGCTTTTTATCGCGCGCCCATTCAGTTGGGGTCATCGCTTTAATACTGACGGCATGGATATCATTGCGTGCAATATGCGCCATCAGCGGTGCATAAATCGTTTGTTGCTTTTTCACACGTGACATCCCGTCAAACATCTCTGCCACGGCAATCACTTCAAAGTGGCTGCCATCGCCTTTCACGTGCAGCTCGTCCACTGACAAAGCTGCCTCTAAAATGGCTTTAACTTCGCTTGCTTCCACGTTTAAACCCCTTTTTGATGCTCAGCATCGTCCAAAAATGTCTCTACATTGCTCAGCGATAAGAGCAACTTAAGTTGCTCTGGCACCCCTTGATAACGCACCTGTTGCCCTTTCTCACGCAGTTGCTTATCCAGGTGTAGCAACATCGCCATGCCGGCGGAATCTACACGTGATAGCGCGCTTAAATCCAGGCTCAAGGCAGTGTCAGTGGGGAGCCACTGGTCACGCTGGCGCCAAAAGTCAGGCACTGTGTCACGATCTAGCCGCCCTGACAAGTGATACTGTTGCCCGTCGCCGGCGGTGAAGCTCACGCTCATGAGGCGTCCTGCTTTTGTTTGTCTTCGCGACGGATGGGACGTTCAGCCAAGGTTTTTAATTGCTCGATGACCGAATCAATACCATCGCGACGTAGCGGTGCTTTCCATTCCGACTGCTTAGACTGGATCATACTCACGCCCTCGGCGGTGACGTCATAGGCTTGCCAATTTCCTGTCCGAGTATTTTTACGTAAGCTAAAGTCGAGGCGAATCGGTGGCCGTGACGGATCGGTAATATCGACCCGCACTTTGACAATCTTATCGTCAGGGGCAATCGGCTGATCTTTTTGTACCTCGACATCTTGGTCATCGTACTCAAGCAAGATCTGCGCGTAAGAGGCAATCATGTATTCCGTGAATGCCTCGGTAAAGGCGTCACGCTGCGCGGGCGTGGCTTTGCGATAGTACTGCGCGCCCAACACCAGTGATGCGGCATACCGAGTATGAATGTAAGGCAGTAACTCATCTTTGACCACATCACGCAGCAAGTCAGGATCAGCGCGGAATAAGGTGCGGTCTTTACGCAGGCGGGTAAAGGTGTTGTCCGCCACTTGCTCGATGAGCTGATAAGGGTTGGATTGATCAACCGGCTCGCTCGCCTGTGCCACAGTGCCAAGGCTTGAAACCAGCAGGCAAACGGCGCTGCTCAGTGCGATCCATGTCTTTTTCATGCTGTTTACTCCTTGTCACCAACGCTATAGAGGAACTGACCAATCAAATCTTCGAGTACCAGTGCCGATTTGGTGTCCTGAATCTTGTCGCCGGCGTCTAAATAGCCAATACCCAGCGCTTCATCCACGAAGCCTGGGGTGATACCAATGTACTGTTCACCCAATAAACCTGCGGTATAAATCGATGCCGAGCTTGATTCCGGAAAACGTCCGGCGTCAGCATTGATTTGCAGGGTGACTTGGGGGACATAAGTCTCGGCGTCCAACGCAATGTCGGTCACTTGGCCAACGGTCACGCCACCCACTTTGACCGGTGAGCGCACTTTTAAGCCACCAATATTGTCGAACTCAGCGGTTAGCGTGTAAGTATCCGCCCGTCCCCAACGCTGGACATCGGCCACTTGAAACGCCAAGACCAATAACGCTGCAATGCCAGCAATGACAAAACAACCTACCCAAAATTCTGTTTTACGACTCTGTTGCATGATTAATTCCCAAACATGAGTGCAGTAAGGACAAAGTCTAGGCCGAGCACGGCCAACGATGAATGTACCACAGTACGCGTGGTGGCGCGGCTGATCCCTTCCGATGTCGGCGTGGCATCATAGCCGTTAAAAAGCGCAATCCAGGTCACAGCCACCGCAAACACCACACTTTTTATCAGTGCGTTGCCCACGTCATAGCCCAGATCGACCGACGCTTGCATCACCGACCAGAAACTGCCGTGGTCAATGCCTTTCCAGTCGACGCCGACCAGCTCGCCGCCCCAAATGCCCACCAGCATAAAAATCACTGCCAGCAGTGGCATGGCAATCACACCCGCCCAAAAGCGCGGTGCTATCACTCGGCGTAGCGGGTCAACCGCCATCATCTCTAGGCTTGATAACTGCTCGGTGGCTTTCATTAAGCCAATTTCTGCGGTCAGTGCTGACCCAGCTCGGCCAGCAAATAGCAAGGCAGTCACCACAGGGCCAAGCTCACGTAGCAGCGACAAGGCCACCATTTGTCCAAGGCTGGTTTCCGCGCCAAAGTCTGACAACACCAGATACCCTTGCAAGCTCAGCACCATACCAATAAACAGGCCAGAGACCATGATGATCGCCAGTGAGCGAACGCCTACCGAATAGAGCTGCTTGACCAATAGCGGGAAGGTTTTGCTCGGTTGCGGACGGCCAATCAGTGCGCCTGTCATCACAAAGGTTGCGCGGCCCATGGATTCGGCCACGCGCATGGCCCGGCGGCCCACGTCTTCTATGTGTGTTCTGATCACCGGAAAATCTCCTGGGTTAACTCGCCAGCGGGATAGCGAAAAGGTACCGGCCCATCAGCATGCCCTTCTAAAAACTGTTTTACCCATGGGTCAGGATTGTCACGCAGCGATTGGGGCGAACCACTGGCAATAATGCGGCTATCGGCGAGCAAATATACCTGATCGGCAATACTCATGACCTCTGGCACATCGTGCGAAACCACCACACAGGTCAATCCCAGTGCTTGGTTAAGCTGACGAATCAAGGTCACCAGCACCCCCATGGTGATCGGATCTTGGCCGACAAAGGGCTCATCAAACAAAATCAATTCAGGGTCAAGCGCAATCGAGCGTGCGAGAGCCGCACGACGTGCCATCCCGCCCGATAAATCACTGGGCATTAATCCTTGCGCGCCACGTAAGCCCACCGCTTCTAGCTTGAGCATCACGATGGTGTGAATAAGCGACTCGTCCAAGTCGGTATGTTCGCGCAGCGGGAAAGCGACATTATCAAACACCGACATATCGGTGAATAACGCCCCTGATTGGAACAGCATGCTCATACGCTGACGGACTTCAAACAACTTGCGTCGTCCTAGGGAAGGAATAGCGTGGCCATCAAACACAATCTCGCCCGCATCGGGTTTAAGCTGACCGGCAATCAAACGCAGCAAGGTGGTTTTGCCTATCCCTGATGGCCCCATGATCGCGGTTACTTGGCCACGTGGCACTTGCAAATCAATATTGTCAAAAATGCATCGATTGCCCCGTGAGAAGGTCATCCCACTGATATCTATCAGGCTCTGTGCTGCCATGGCCGCATCTCATGGTTAGAAAGGAACAAAATTAAGTGGCTGATAATAAGGCGTCACCCACCCTAACACAAGCCACGCCGCACCTCAGCGCCCACAGGACGTGACTTATCCCTGATAATAGCAGCTTATCTTCGCTTTTCTTGTCAGACATAGGTCAGCTTACGTCCGACTAATGTAACGCTGCCATTCATAGCGACTGTTTCACGATGACTGTTTCATGGCGACCATTTCATGGCGACCGTTTCACGGCGACAACCCTCATGTTGATGAATGAAATCACCGATTTCATCGCTAAAGCACGGGCTTTTCGCTTCACATTTACCCCGTTAGCCGTCAGAATTGCACCTCATTTGTACCCAATCAAAAAACGCAAAGGATAGGTGTCATGGTCATAGCGGTTGCCATACTCATTGTTGGACTCATCGTGCTAGTGTGGAGTGCCGACCGATTAGTGTTCGGTGCGGCAGCAATCGCGAAAAACTACGGGGTCTCTCCGCTGGTGATCGGGATGACTATTTTGGCCATGGGCTCCTCTGCCCCAGAGATGATGGTCTCGGCCAACGCCGCCTTAGCGGATAAAACCGACACCGCCGTGGGTAATGTGTTGGGCTCCAACATCGCTAATATTGCGCTGATCCTCGGTTTCACCGCACTGATTAAGCCCCTTTCTATTGGCTCGACTATTATTCGTCGCGAGCTGCCTCTGATGCTAGGGGTCACCGTATTGGCTGGGGTGCTGCTTTGGAACAACCACCTGGGCTTTTTTGAAGGCGTGGGGCTGTTCACCCTGTTTGTGATTTTCATCCTAATGATGCTAAAAATCGGCAAAGACTCGGGTGGCACCGATCCAATACTGGCCGACCAACAATCGGATATTCCTAATGATGTCAGTAACCTGAAAGCGGTGCTGTGGATCATCATTGGTTTGCCATTGCTGCTGGTCTCTTCCGATCAAGTGGTTGACTCGGCGGTGACCATCGCGCAGTACTTTGGCATGAGCGATTTGGTGATCGGCTTGACCATCATCGCCATTGGCACCAGCTTGCCTGAGCTCGCCGCGTCGATAGCAGGGGTAATGAAAGGGGAAGATGATTTGGCCGTCGGCAATATTATCGGCTCAAACGTGTTCAATATTCTCGCAGTGATGGGGATCCCAGGATTACTCAACCCCTCAGCGATCAGTGAGTATGCCATGAGCCGCGATTATTATATTATGTTGGTGCTTTCCATCATGTTGCTGATTTTTGCGCTCGGTAAATCACGTAGCATCAACCGCATTGAAGGCGCTGTTTTTCTCCTTTGTTATATCGGCTATCAAGGCTACCTGTTTGTTAACGCAGCAGCCTAAACGGACACGAGTATGAGTGATTACAGTTTTGATTTTCGCCGCGCAGGGCTTGATGTGCTCAACATTGAGCAAGACGCGATTGCGCAGCTAAAAACGGCGATCGATGACCACTTCGCGGCCGCTTGCCAACTCATCTTACATGCCACGGGGAAAGTGGTGGTGATGGGCATGGGTAAATCCGGCCATATTGGTAAAAAAATCGCCGCGACATTGGCCAGCACGGGGACGCCCGCGTTTTTTGTCCATCCAGGGGAAGCCAGCCACGGCGATCTGGGAATGATAAACCAAGGTGATGTGGTACTGGCCATTTCCAACTCAGGGGAAGCCGGTGAAATCTTAACCTTGCTGCCCGTGATTAAACGCCTCGGGATCCCCTTGGTCTGTATGACCGGCAACCCTAATTCCAGCATGGGTCAGCTCGCGAAAGTGAATCTCAATATTCATGTCCCGCAAGAAGCCTGCCCATTGGCCTTGGCCCCCACCTCCAGCACCACCGCCACCTTAGTGATGGGCGATGCCCTCGCGATGGCGTTGATGCAAGCCAGAGGCTTTACCGCGAACGACTTTGCCCTCTCCCACCCCGGCGGCGCACTGGGGCGTAAGCTATTATTACGTATCAGTGATTTAATGCACCAAGACGAGCGCTTACCCGTGGTTGAGGACTCCGCCACCGTCCGTGATGCGCTTTTAGAGGTGTCAGAAAAAGGCCTAGGCATGACCGCGATTGTTGATAGCCACGGGCAACTGACGGGCGTGTTTACCGATGGCGATTTGCGCCGCTTGCTGGATATGCGCATTGACCTGCATACCACCACCATTGGCTCAGTGATGTCGACAAACCCGGTGACCATTGAACCGGAACTGCTCGCGGCAGAAGGACTCAAACTCATGGAAGAGCGTAAAATTAACGGACTGCTGGTTGCTAAAAACGGCCAGCTGCTCGGCGCCCTTAACATGCATGACCTTTTAAAAGCCGGAGTTATCTAATGGCCTCCACTGTGATTGACACCCTCTATGGCCCTGTGGCTGCCGACGTTTTTCAACGTGCGGCGGCGATAAAACTGCTGATTTGCGATATTGACGGCGTCTTCTCCGATGGCCGCGTATACATGGGCAATCAGGGTGAAGAGCTCAAAGCATTTCATACCCGTGATGGGTATGGCATCAAGTCGATCATGAATGCCGGCATCGAGGTCGCGGTGATCACAGGCCGCCAATCGCAGATTGTCGCGAACCGAATGCAAGCCCTCGGTGTCCAACATGTTTATCAAGGACAAAGTGACAAACTTACCGCGTATCAAGACTTGTGCCGCCATGTTGATGTTTTACCCGCACACACGGCCTACATTGGCGATGACTTAATTGATTGGCCGGTGATGGAGAAAGTCGGGCTTGCCTGCTGTGTGGCCGATGGTCACCCACTCCTTAAGCGTCGCGCGCACTTTGTCACGCAAACAGGCGGTGGCTTTGGTGCCGTGCGTGAAGTGTGTGATCTGATGTTAGAGGCGCGTGGCGAACTCGACCAACACAAGGGCTTGAGTTTATGATCCGGCGGCTTGGCCTGCTTCTATTGGTCGTGCTTTGTGCGGTAACCGGTTACTATTTATTGGTTCAGCATGGCTGGCAGCGGGTACAGCAGGTCACGCCTGATGCCGAAAAACCGCTGTTTACTGGCGAAGCGATTCAAACCGTGCAATATGATGCGGACGGCGTGCGCAGCTACACGGTGCACGCCAAACATCTTGAGCATTATGCCAAGATTGATGAAACCCACTTTAATGAGCCCGTTCTGTGGACGTACAAAGCAGGCAAAGAGGAAGAATGGCGCGTGAGTGCAGACTACGCGATATTGTCCGATGACCACCTGTTGACCATGACGGGCAACGTGCGCATTTTTAACCTACTACCGAATGCGCAAATTGATTCGGTAGCCACTGATTCGGTGACCCTGAATCTCACCACACGAGATTTTTGGTCAGAGAGTCCGACGACGATCACCGGCACCCGTTTTCAAACCAAAGGTAAACGGGTGAAAGGAAATTTCGGTAACCACCAGATGGAATTGTTAGACGATGTTAGAGGCCGATATGAAACGACCCCTCGTTAAAGCGCTGGCAGGTGCCATGTTGCTGCTGTCGCATTACTCACTGGCTCTGAGCAGTGATACTGAGCAACCTATTTATATAGAGTCAGAAAGCCAACACCTGGATATGGCGACCAACACGGTAACCTTTACCCAAAACGTGGTCCTGACCCAAGGCAGCATTAAAATCTTGGCCGATAAACTGATCGTGATTCGCCCAGAAGGCCAAGAAGGTGATGAAACCATCGAGGCGTATGGCAAGCCGGCGACGTTTGAGCAAACCATGGACGATGGCAAAGAGATTCATGGCGAAGCCAACAAACTGCGCTACGAAGTGGGCAATGAATTTCTTAAAATGTCGACCAATGCGATGCTTGAGCAAAGTGGCAATCAGGTGGAAGGTAACGTGATCACCTATGAAATCGACAAGCAACAACTTGTAGCAGAAAGTGATAGTACCAAACGCGTCACCACGATTTTGCAGCCGAGCACCAAATCGTCATCCTCTCAGGATGCATCCACGTCAGACGAGCAATAAGAGGCGACATGGCAACACTCACAGCAGCCAATTTGGCCAAAAGTTATAAAGGGCGAAAGGTGGTCGCCGATGTCAGCTTGGAAGTGAAATCCGGTGAAATTGTTGGTCTTTTAGGCCCTAACGGTGCAGGTAAAACCACGTCGTTTTACATGATTGTCGGCTTGGTCGCTCGTGACGAAGGGGCCATCTATATCGATGACAAAGACATTAGCATTCAGCCGATGCATAACCGCTCACGCCTGGGGATTGGCTACTTACCGCAAGAGGCCTCGATATTTCGCAAGCTGAGCGTCTACGATAACCTAATGGCGGTGTTACAAACCCGTAAGTCGTTAAGCAAAGAAGAGCGCCAAGACAAGGCAGAAGATCTGTTGGATGAGTTTAATATTCAGCATATCCGTGACAGCCTAGGGATGGCCTTATCCGGTGGTGAGCGCCGTCGGGTAGAGATCGCGCGTGCATTGGCCGCCAACCCAAAATTTATTTTGCTGGATGAGCCGTTTGCAGGGGTCGACCCGATATCGGTGATCGATATTAAGAAAATCATCGAGCACTTACGTGATCGTGGCTTAGGCGTGCTGATTACCGACCACAATGTGCGCGAAACACTCAGTGTCTGTGAACATGCTTACATTGTCAGCCAAGGACACTTGATTGCACACGGTACCCCTGATGAAGTGCTTAATGATGAGCATGTCAAACGGGTCTATTTGGGTGATCAGTTCAAACTCTAATGCACCTGATTACGCCAACTCGGTGAGCGTGTTCGGATAAAATATAGTGGACTGGCTCACGCTACAAACTGCCAATCAAGGCTATAGTTAATAAAGAGCGCTTGCCCTGTTAGCCAGAGCAAGCGTTTTTAACCTCTTCGGTCGTTGAAATAAGGAAAGGTGTACCGCCTCTATGAAACCCACGCTTCAGCTTAAGCTTGGACAACAGCTCGCAATGACACCGCAATTGCAGCAGGCTATCCGTCTGCTGCAATTGTCGACGCTGGACTTGCAACAGGAGATCCAAGAAGCGTTGGAAACCAACCCGCTGTTGGAACATGACGAAGGCCAAGATCAGGAGGCCAGTCAGCACGAGCAATCCCATGATCAAGATACCGCTGAGCAAGAAACAGCAACCGCCAGCGCGGACACCATGGAAACCTCGGACGCGTTTGAAAAGAACGAAATGCCGGACGATCTCCCGGTCGATACGACTTGGGATCATCTCTACTCTGCCGGTACCGGCAACACAGGCGCAGGGGCCAGCGGATACGACGACCAACCCGTTTACCAAGGGGAAACCACCCAAACGCTCTACGACTATTTAAAATGGCAGCTCGAACTGACGCCCTTTTCGGAAAACGATCAGGTGATCGCCATGGCGATCATTGATGCGGTGGACGATCAAGGTTACTTGTCGGTCAGCACCGAAGAGATCCTCGACAGCTTAGGAAGCGAAGAGATTGAGCTTGACGAAGTCGAAGCGGTGCTCAAACGCGTGCAACATTTTGATCCGCTGGGTGTGGCGTCTCGCTCACTGCAAGAGTGTTTGATGCTGCAACTGGCAACCTACGACGCCGATACCCCTTGGCTCAACGAGGCTCGTAAAGTGCTCACTGAACACATGGACTTACTCGCCAACCGTGATTATCGCCAGTTGATGCGTGAAACCCGGCTAAAAGAGCCTGAGCTTAAGTCAGTGATGCAATTGATTCATAGCCTCGAGCCACGCCCAGGTAACTTGATTGTGACCAACGAGGCCGAATATGTGGTGCCTGATGTCTCCGTGTTTAAGCATCAAGGGCAGTGGGTGGTCCAAATCAACCCAGATAGCGTGCCCAAACTGAAAGTGAACGAGCAATACGCTGCCTATGGTCGTAATGGTTGTAGCCCCTCTGATAGCCAGTTTATTCGCTCACACCTACAAGAAGCCAAGTGGCTGATCAAAAGCCTGGAAAGCCGTAATGACACCTTGCTGAAGGTGGCACGCTGTATTGTCGAACATCAACACGACTTCTTTGAGTACGGGGAAGAGGCCATGAAGCCGATGGTGCTTAACGACATCGCCTTGGATGTCGATATGCATGAGTCAACCATTTCCCGTGTCACGACACAAAAGTTCATGCATACGCCGCGCGGTATTTTCGAGCTGAAGTACTTTTTCTCTAGTCACGTCAGTACCGACAATGGCGGCGAGTGCTCATCCACAGCAATTCGCGCACTGATCAAAAAATTGGTCGCTGACGAGCCGGCTAATAAGCCGCTTAGCGACAGTAAGATTGCCACATTGCTGGCCGAGCAAGGCATTAAAGTTGCACGACGGACCATTGCTAAGTACCGAGAGTCACTGGGTATTGCGCCGTCAAACCAGCGTAAGCGTCTGCTATAGGCGCCTCAACAGAAGGAAAGTGTGTATGCAAATCAATCTGACCGGACAGTCTGTCGACGTCACGCCACCACTACGCGAGTATGTGGAGACCAAGTTTGCTAAACTCGAGCGCTTTTTCGAGCACATTAATAATGTCCATGTTGTACTGAATGTCCAAAAGCTCGACCAGATTGCAGAAGCAACGCTCCACGTGAACAACGGGGAGATCCATGCAAAAGCACAATCGCATGATATGTATGCGGCCATCGATGGGCTGACCGATAAGCTGGTCAAGCAACTGAGTAAACACAAAGAAAAGCTCAAACAGCACTAAGCTATGGAACTGAAAGAAGTACTGTCAGTGGACTGCACCCGCAGTGCCGTCCACTGCTCTAGCAAGAAACGCGCCCTGGAAATCATCAGCCAGGTTGCTGCGGACAAGCTGGGCACCAACGCACAAACCTTGTTTGAATGCATGCTAAGCCGCGAAAAGCTGGGGACGACCGGCATTGGGGCGGGCATTGCCATTCCCCATGGCCGCACGCTCGACAGCCAACATGCCGTAGGCGTGCTGCTACAATGCGCCGAGCCCATAGAGTTTGATGCGGTGGACAAACGGCCTGTCGATCTGCTGTTTGCGCTGCTAGTGCCCGATGAACAGTGCAAGGTACACCTGCAAACCCTGTCTGCGATTGCCGAGAAGTTGAATGACAAAAAGCTGTGTCGTCAGCTGCGCAATGCCAATTCAGACCAAGAGCTGTACAATATCATTACCCAATAATGGGCAACGCTGACGGGAGCGAACTATGATGCTAAAAATTGTCAGTGGCCGTTCCGGCTCAGGAAAGTCAGTGGCATTGCGGGTACTGGAGGATCTTGGTTATTACTGCGTGGATAACCTGCCCGTCAACTTACTGCGTGACTTTGTTGTCTCGCAAGACGATGCGGACGCAAAAATTGCCGTCAGTCTCGATATTCGCAATCTCCCCAACGCCAAAGAGCCGGTTGCCGACACCTTGGCTGCACTGCGCGAAATCTGCGATGTCACTGTGTACTATTTAGACGCCGACGATAAAGATCTGATTAAACGCTTCAGTGAAACCCGTCGTCTGCATCCCCTTTCTCGACACAACCTCTCATTAGAGCAGGCCATCCAAGCTGAAAAGCAGCAAATGGCGCCAATTAAAGAGCACGCGGATCGGGTAATTAACACCACGGGCTTGTCGATTCACGACTTGAGTGAGTCCGTACGTTCACTGGTACTGGGTCGCACCAGCAGCGATTTGGTGATGGTGTTTGAATCCTTTGGCTTTAAGCATGGTTTGCCCGCCGATGCCGATTATGTCTTTGATGTCCGTTTTCTCCCCAATCCACACTGGGAGCCCGCGCTTCGCCCTCATACTGGGCTCGAGAAGCCTGTGCGTATGTTTCTCGCCGCCCAACCTGACGTGGCCATGTTAGTGGCGCAAATAAAAGGTTTCCTCGAGTCGTGGCTACCTGCACTTAAAAACAATAACCGTAGCTATGTGACCGTGGCGATTGGCTGTACCGGGGGCAAACACCGCTCGGTGTATGTCGCGCAATACTTGTCGGATTATTTTCAGGAGCTGGGCGAGCAAGTGCAAACGCGTCACCGTACCTTGGAGCAAAAACAGTGACCTCGGTATCGACTCAAGTATGTATTCGTAACCGTTTAGGCTTGCATGCACGCGCCGCCATCAAGCTGGTTGAACTGGTGCAAGAGTATGATGCCGATGTGGTGCTGCAAAGCACAGATAAATCCGCCACTGCTGACAGTGTAATGGCCATGCTGATGCTGGAATCAGCGCAAGGCGAAACCATTACGGTATCGGCCAGCGGCCCGCAGGCAACAACAGCGCTTGATGCGGTGAAAGCATTATTTGAGGCGGGCTTCGACGAAGACAGCTAACGGTCCCGCCTCCTCAACCACTGCGCTGACCAGCGCGGTGAATGGCGCTAAATCCCCTCTATCACCGATTTGTCATGCGACAGACTCCCCTGATTAGGTTAGAATTTTAGTCATTGCATTTGGGGGAGTGGCCGATGGCAGACACATTAGAACAAGAACAAAGTAACCTAACCCACCAACGGCTCCAAGAAGTCACTCAATTGCTTGAGCAAGGCATGTTTGTGCGCGTACGCCGTATGCTCGAGGACATGGAGCCAGAAGACACTGCTCACCTTTTAGAGGCCTCTCCGCCGAAAGGACGTCTGGTACTTTGGCAGCTCACCGACCCGGAAGATCAAGGTGAGATCCTTGATGAGCTCTCAGAAGATGTGAAAGACGGCATCATGGTTCGCATGGCCCCTGATCAGCTCGCGGCAGCGACGGAAGGGATGGAAACCGATGATGTCGCTTACTTGCTCCGTAGCCTACCGCAAGACGTTTCCCAAGACGTGCTGGCGGAAATGGATGCCCAAGACCGGACGCGCGTACAGCAAGCCCTCTCCTACCCCGAGGAGTCCGCGGGCGGGATCATGAATACTGACGTCATCACCATTCGTGATGATGTGACCGTGGATGTGGTATTACGCTATTTGCGGATGCGCGGTGAGTTACCCGACACCACAGATACCCTGTATGTGATCGACCCAAACGGCCGCTTAATTGGTAATTTGCCGATCAGTGCCCTGTTGGTTAACCAACCGGATACCGATATCGCTGACATCATGGATGCACCGGATGAGGCGATCAGTGTCACCATGGACGACGGTGATGTCGCCAGCCTGTTTGAACGCCGTAATTGGGTCTCAGCCCCCGTGGTGGATGAGCACAACCACTTGGTCGGTCGAATCACCATTGATGATGTGGTGGACATTATTCGTGAAGACGCTGAACACTCGATGATGAGCATGGCAGGCCTTGATGACGAAGAAGACACCTTTGCCCCCGCGTTTAAAAGTGCGCGTCGTCGTAGCATCTGGCTGGGGATCAATGTATTGGCGGCCTTAACCGCGGCATCGGTCTCCAACATGTTTGAAGGCACCTTGGATAAAATGGCAGCCATCGCGGTATTGATGACCATTGTTCCTTCCATGGGCGGCGTGGCTGGCAACCAGACCGTCGCCTTGGTGATTCGCGGCCTGGCAGTTGGCCATATTGGCGACTCCAATACCCGCTGGCTGCTGGCCAAAGAAGCCACCGTTGGCATGATTAACGGCCTTGTCTGGTCGCTGATCATTGGCGGTGTGGTGGTATTATGGAAAGGCAGTCTTGAGCTGGGGTTGATCATTTCAGGCGCGATGATGGTCAACTTGTTTGTCGCGGGTATTGCTGGGGTGGCGATCCCCACGTTACTGAAAAAGTACAATATCGATCCGGCATTGGCCGGTGGGATGGCCCTGACCACCGTCACCGATGTGGTTGGCCTGCTCGCGTTTTTGGGGCTGGCCACCTTATTTATTACCTAGCCTCTATTACCTAGCCTCGTTAGGATAAAAAAAGGCGAGCCATCTGGCTCGCCTTTCTCATCAGGTCGCTTGAAACCGAGCTATTACTCGTCCAAGAAGCTACGCAATGTCTCAGAGCGGCTTGGATGACGTAACTTACGTAGCGCTTTCGCCTCAATCTGGCGAATACGTTCACGGGTCACATCAAACTGCTTACCCACTTCTTCCAGCGTATGGTCGGTATTCATTTCAATACCAAAGCGCATACGCAGTACTTTCGCTTCACGCGGTGTCAGGCCAGCTAGCACGTCATTGGTTGCCATTTTGAGGTTGTTCGACGTTGCCGAATCCATCGGTAGCTCCAACGTCGTGTCCTCGATAAAGTCACCCAGGTGTGAATCTTCATCATCACCGATTGGGGTTTCCATCGAGATCGGCTCTTTGGCGATCTTCAATACCTTGCGAATTTTATCTTCCGGCATCAACATCCGCTCAGCCAGCTCTTCAGGCAGCGGCTCACGCCCCATTTCCTGAAGCATCTGACGCGAAATACGGTTGAGCTTGTTGATAGTCTCAATCATGTGTACCGGAATACGGATGGTTCGCGCTTGGTCCGCAATCGAACGCGTGATTGCCTGACGGATCCACCAGGTCGCATAAGTTGAGAACTTATAGCCACGGCGATATTCAAACTTATCGACCGCTTTCATCAAGCCAATGTTACCTTCCTGGATAAGGTCCAAGAACTGCAGGCCACGGTTGGTATATTTCTTAGCAATCGAAATAACCAGACGTAGGTTGGCCTCAACCATTTCTTTTTTCGCACGGCGTGCTTTCGCTTCACCGATAGACATACGACGGCTGATGTCTTTGATCCGCTCGACCGACAAGCCCGTCTCTTCCTCGATGATCTTCAGCTTCTGCACACAGCGGCGAAGATCTTCTTCGTAACGCGCCACACGCTCTGCGTAAGGCTTGCCAGAGTTCAGTGCTTCGTCAATCCATGCATCCGATGACTCATTGCCCGCAAACAATTGAACGAAGGTTTTCTTCGGCATTTTGGCCTGATCGACACAAAGACGCATCACCAAACGCTCTTGGGTGCGCACCTTGTCCATGGTTTGACGCATGTCATTAACCAGACGATCAAACTGTTTGGGGATCAGACGGAACTGCTTAAACGTTTCAGACAGCGCATCGATCGACTCTTTCGTACGCTCATCATAACGGCCGTACTGTTGGATCGCCGTTTCCATCGCCGCATAGGTGCTACGAAGCTCGCTGAACTTCTCACGCGCCAGTTCAGGATCGATACCAACATCTTCATCACTCTCATCGTCTTCGTCGGTATCGTCTTTGTCTTCGTCTTCATCATCTTCGTCATCAAGCTCTTTTTCGCTGAGCTCGGAGCCGATATGGGTCGCCGTAGGTGCGACGTCATCCTGGTCTGGATCGATAAAACCAGAAATAATGTCGGTTAAGCGAAGCTCTTCTGCTTCCACTTTATCGAACTGATCGAGCAGTGAGGCAATCGAGGCCGGATATTCTGCCACCGAACACTGCACCTGGTTGATGCCGTCTTCGATACGCTTGGCGATATCGATCTCACCCTCACGGGTCAACAGCTCAACCGTGCCCATTTCTCGCATATACATGCGAACAGGATCCGTGGTGCGACCGATTTCACTCTCCACGCTAGAAAGTGCTGCCGCCGCTGCTTCGGCTGCGTCTTCGTCGGCCACGGTTTCTGACATCATTAGCTCATCGGCATCAGGGGCGGCTTCCACCACTTGAATGCCCATGTCGTTAATCATCTGAATGATGTCTTCTATTTGGTCGGAATCGACAATGTCTTCCGGGAGGTGGTCATTAACTTCGGCATAGGTCAGATAGCCTTGCTCCTTGCCTTTTGCGACAAGCAACTTTAGCTGTGACTGCGGATTTTGATCCATAGACGATATCCAACTTCGGGTCTGAGTGAAGAATTTAGTATGCGGAAACGCAAACCGCCAATTTTAACAAATGTCACCTTTGCTGGCTACTTTCTAAACGGACTGGCTCTGTATCAGTAGCATCAGTTCCCGCTTCTCTTCGACTGATAAGCCGACGGTATTTGACTTCGCTTGCAACTTGGCTATTTGTTGTTCGACACACTGGGCGAGTATTTTATCCAGTGAATCGCAAAAAAGTTCTGACGCATTTTCATCGTCAACATGTAGATCCCAGCCAGCCAAGCGGGCTAGCAAGGGCTCTTGTTTGGTTCCCCGCCAGCGCTCAAGCAACTGACCGGTAGTGATATGGGGGCGCTGTCGACAAATCTCAAGGATGGGGTTTAACAACGCTAACCCAGGTAAATCAATGGTGTCGGCCGATGGTAACGGCGGCACTTCTTGGCCGAGTTTAGGGTACTGCACTAATAGCGCAATCACCTCACGCATCGGCGTGCGTTTAATATCCTGCTGACCATGGACTTTTACCGGCTGGCCCTGGCGACGAATCAGGGTATCGAGCTGATGGTCATCCATGATACCCAGTTTCTGTCCTAGGGTATTACGCAAGTAAAGACGTAAGGTATCACCCGGCACCTTTTCAATCAGCGGCACCGCCAAATTCGCCAGCTTGGCTTTGCCCTCTTGGCTACTGGTGTCCACCTGCTTGAGCAACGTATTAAACATAAAGGTCGATAAGCTTTGTGCCTCACCTAAACGTTGCTCAAACCCCTCTTTGCCTTCTTGGCGGATCATGGAGTCAGGGTCGTCACCATCCGGCAAAAACATAAATTTTAATTGGCGACCATCATGAATATAAGGCAACGCTTGCTCCATCGCCCGCCAAGCGGCATCGCGCCCAGCTCTATCGCCGTCGTAGCAACACAGTATAGTACCGGTTTGCCGGAAAAGGGTTTGAATGTGTTCTCCCGTGGTCGAGGTGCCCAAGGAGGCGACCGCATAATCCACGCCAAATTGCGCCAATGCGACCACGTCCATGTACCCTTCTACCACGAGTATACGCTCTGGATGGCGATAGCGTTGCATCACCTCATACAAGCCATATAGCTCACGGCCTTTATGGAAAATCGGCGTTTCTGGCGAGTTGAGGTATTTAGGAGTGCCATCGCCTAATACACGCCCACCAAAACCGATCACTCGCCCGCGGCGGTCACGGATCGGGAACATCACGCGGCCACGGAACCTGTCGTAGCTATGGCCGTTATCGTTCTCAATCAACATGCCTGCGGTAAGCAACTGGCGAATATCGGCTTGATTGCGACCAAAGCGGCGCTTAATGGTGTCCCATTTATCAGGGACAAAACCGATACCAAACTGTTTAACCACTTCGCCGGATAGACCACGCTGTTTGAGGTAATCAATGGCCACTTGCCCTGCATCAGTGCGTAATTCCCCACTGTAGGTTCGGGCAATGGCTTCCATCATCTCGTAGATCTGACGCTTGTCATCACTGGGCATACTCGGACGCGTGTTACCGCCTCCTGTTTGCTCACGAGGTACCTCTAAGCCTAACGTGCTGGCGAGCTCTTCGATGGCATCAGGAAATTCGAGTCGTTCAAACTCCATCACAAAGTCGATGGCATTGCCGTGCACACCACATCCGAAGCAGTGATAAAACTGCTTATCTTGGCTTACACTGAATGAAGGCGTCTTTTCGTTATGGAAAGGGCAACAGGCACTGTAGTTTTTGCCTTTTTTCTTGAGCTTGACCCGTGCATCAATGATCTCAACGATGTCGAGACGTGAAAGCAAGTCATCAATGAATGCGCGCGGGATTCTGCCTGCCATAACCTGAAATTTATAGGGAGAGAAGCAAACAAGCCGCGCCGTCCAAATAGGAAAGCACGGCTTGTTATAGAGTGGGAAAAGGCTAGCCTAGGTGTGCTTTAACACGCTGGCTTACTTTTCCCATATCAGCACGGCCTTGAACTTGGGGTTTTAATACCCCCATCACTTTGCCCATGTCTTGCATTGACGATGCACCGGATTGTTCAACCGCTGCTTTCACCAATGCATCGACCTCGTCATCGCTTAGAGGTTGGGGTAGAAATTCTTCTATCACCGCAATCTCAGCGAGCTCTGTCTCGGCAAGATCATCACGACCGGCTGCTTGGTACTGGGCTACGGAATCACGGCGCTGCTTAACATTTTTGGTCAGCACAGCCAGGATCTCGTCGTCGCTCAGCGACTGACGGGTATCCACCTCTTGCTGCTTAATGGCTGCCATAACAAGGCGAAGCGTCCCTAGACGTGCCTTGTCTTTTTGTTTCATCGCCGTTTTCTGGGCGTCTTTTAGACGTTCAAGCAATTCCATAGCACCTTCCTGAATCTGTCTTTATTAGTACAGACGTACGCGGCGTTGGTTTTCGCGTGCCAACTTCTTCAGGTGACGCTTCTGAGCGGCAGCTTTAGCGCGTTTGCGAACGGTAGTTGGCTTTTCATAGTTCTCACGACGGCGAACTTCAGAAAGAATACCGGCTTTTTCACAAGAGCGCTTAAAGCGACGCAGTGCTACGTCAAATGGTTCGTTTTCACGTACTTTAACTACTGGCATGTGCCTTTCACCTCGGGGGTTGTCAGTTACTGCTGGCGAACAATTGGCCAGCCTTGATTAAAAATGGTGCGAAATTCTAATCCGAAGAAGGGGTGAATGTAAAGCGCATCTGGCGAATTACTTCTAAGCCATGTAAGATTGCGCGCACGGTCAGTCTGTTCTGACCCTCTCTTCTCCACTTCGATTGTCACATTATATCATGTGGGCAATGATCTTAAATACACAATCTATCGGCTGTTAACCTGAGGTTATGATGCGCATTTTAGGCATAGAGACATCTTGTGACGAAACCGGCATTGCGATCTACGACGATCACGCAGGTCTCTTGTCACACCAACTTTACAGTCAGGTAAAACTGCATGCCGATTATGGCGGCGTGGTACCCGAGCTGGCCTCGCGCGATCATGTTAAAAAAACCTTGCCACTGATTAAAGCGGCCATGGCAGAAGCCAACCTCACCCCCGCCCAGATTGACGGTATTGCCTATACCGCCGGTCCAGGATTGGTCGGTGCCTTACTGGTTGGCTCCACCATTGGCCGAAGCCTCGCCTATGCCTGGCAAGTCCCCGCGGTGGGCGTTCACCATATGGAAGGCCACCTTCTCGCCCCGATGCTAGAAGACAACCCGCCGCCGTTCCCGTTTATTGCCTTGTTGGTCTCTGGCGGACACACACAATTGGTCGAAGTGAAAGGGATTGGTCAGTATCGCATTCTTGGCGAGTCAATTGACGACGCCGCCGGTGAGGCGTTTGACAAAACCGCCAAGCTGATGGGCCTTGACTATCCGGGAGGGCCCTTGCTGTCGAAACTGGCAGAAAACGGCACCCACGGCCGCTTTACCTTTCCACGCCCGATGACCGACCGTCCCGGTTTAGACTTTAGCTTCTCAGGGTTAAAAACCTTTGCCGCCAATACCATTGCCGCCAATGAGACGGATGCGCAAACCCGTGCTGATATTGCCTATGCGTTTCAGGATGCCGTGGTCGATACCCTGGCTATCAAGTGTAAGCGTGCGCTAGACCAGTGCGGACTAAATCGCTTAGTGGTCGCGGGCGGCGTGAGTGCCAACCGTCATTTGCGGGAAAAGCTCGAAGCGCTGACGCAAAAACGGGGGGGCGATGTGTTCTATCCTCGCCCTGAGTTTTGTACCGATAATGGCGCGATGATCGCCTATGCGGGCATGCAGCGGCTTAAAAACGGCGAGCATATGGGGCTGGGTGTGAAAGCGCAGCCACGTTGGCCACTCGACACGCTTGCCGCGGTCGACAACGACGCCTAACATTGGTCAAACCTGATAGAAAAAAGGCAGCCTTACGCTGCCTTTTTGCTACTAACGCACCAGCGTATAACCTGCCTCTTCCCTGTCGCTAACGTCGCCACCAACCAAGAAGCACGGGTTTTTCGTCACCATCCAACAAGCGCCGGATATTGTCGTAGTGACGAAACAAAATCAAACACGAAAGCATGGCGACGGGCATGGTAAATTGCGGCTTAATCCACCAGGTAAATAGGGGAGCGACGATCGCTGTTACAATCGCACTCAGTGAGGAGTAGCCCGTCAACACAAGCACCAGTCCCCAGGTCGCCACCAGCAAGCCGGTTAGACTCAAACCAATCGGCGCCATCGCGCCCAGTGCGGTCGCCACCCCTTTACCGCCACGGAAATGGAAAAAGACCGGATAAATATGTCCAAGACAGGCAGCAATCGCAATCAGGCCCAGCAGGAATGGGTTAATGCCAATCAGGTAGCTTAGCCAAACGGGGATCATCCCTTTTAGCATGTCACACAGCAGCACCCATGCCGCGGCAAAACGCCCACCAAGGCGATAAACGTTAGTCGCACCTGGGTTTTTCGACCCTTGATCTCTTGGGTCTGGCAGGCCAAACGCTCGACAGACCAACACGGCACTGGACACAGAGCCAAGTAAGTAGGCAGCGATGATGATGGCAATGGCCAGTGCAGTCATGTGAAATCCCTAGAGTTTGTGCCGCATTCGTTGCTATAGTGCGCCGACGTTCATCGATAAACCTATCATGGATCGGAACGCATTGCGTATCCATCTGTCAATGAACACATCCAATAATACGAACTTTCTTACCACAGTGGTATCCGACCTGTCACGGAGTGTGAAAAAACATGGATTCCGTATTCATAGAGCAACTCGACGTGTACACCACTATCGGTGTCTACGATTGGGAACAAACCATCCAGCAAAAGTTGGTGTTGGATATTGAAATGGCGCACGATAATCAACCCGCCGCCCAACAGGATGACGTGGCGCTGGCGCTTGATTATGCCAGTATCAGTGAGGCGGTCATCGCCCATGTACAAGCCAGCCGCTGTGCGTTGATCGAACGTGTCGCGGAAGAGGTCGCTCACTTAATCCAAACCCAGTTTGGCGTCCGCTGGATTAAAGTGCGGGTAGCCAAGCCAGGCGCAGTCGCGCAGGCCAACAACGTGGGTGTAGTCATAGAGCGAGGCACACGGTGACACAAGCATTACTTAGTATTGGCTCTAACATTGAGCGCGATCGTCATATCGAACAGGCCGTTCATGCCTTACGTCAACTCGACCCTCACTGTCGCTTTTCACGCATTTTTGAAGCCGAACCGGTAGGATTCGACGGCCCCAATTTTTATAACCTCATTGCCGAGCTTCACACCTCGCTTTCGTTGCAGGACTTTTGGCAAGCCGTTCGTGACGTTGAATCGCAACAAGGCCGCGAGCGCAACGACCCCAAATGCCGCGATCGCACCATAGACATCGACTTACTCACGTTTGGCGAGCATTGCCAGGCAAAAGGGCCCATGTTACCTCGAGACGATATCTATAAGTTTGCCTTCACGCTCCGTCCGCTCGCCGAGCTCTGCCCTAACCAAGCTATTCCTGGCGATGGCCGTACCTTCGCCCAGCTTTGGCAGACCTTTGACCAAGACCAACCACTATGGCCGATTGAGACGCCAACGTATTTGAAGGATATTTAAGCACCATGAGCCTCTTTGAAGCCTTTTTTCTGGCCTTGATTCAAGGGTTAACCGAGTTTCTTCCTATTTCCAGCTCCGCACACCTTATTCTGCCTTCACAGCTTTTTGGCTGGGCCGATCAGGGGCTCGCCTTTGATGTTGCCGTACACGTCGGCACACTGGCCGCAGTGGTGGGGTATTTTCGCCGTGAAGTGTGGCGTCTGCTTAAGGCCTTTTTTGCCTCACTCAAAGGGGAGCACAGCTCGGATAGTCAATTGGCATGGATGATCGTGTTAGCCACGATCCCGGCGTGTGTGGCCGGTTTGTTCTTAAAAGACGTGATCGAGCTTTACCTGCGAGCAGCCTGGGTGATCGCGGCAACCACACTGATTTTTGGTGGTTTATTGTGGTGGGCGGATCGCAAAGCGACCCAAACATGCGATGAATATCAAACCACGCCCTACCGCGCGGTACTGATAGGCGTTGCGCAAGCCCTTGCCCTCATTCCTGGCACCTCGCGCTCGGGGGCGACCATTACCGCAGCCTTAATGCTCGGTTATACACGCGAAGCCGCGGCACGTTTTTCATTTTTGATGTCGATTCCTATCATCACACTCGCCGGCTCCTATCTAGGCCTACAGCTTGCGACCAGCCCAGAGCCGGTGGCGATGGACGCGATTGGGGTTGGGTTATTGGTATCGTTTGTCAGTGCTTATGCGTGTATTCACGCCTTTTTAAAGCTGGTGACACGGGTGGGCATGTTACCCTTCGTGATCTATCGCTTGGTATTGGGTGTGCTATTGCTGGCGTTTATCGCCGGATAAAAAAACACCAAGCACGATATACGTGCTTGGTGATCTCACACTGAGGGGGATTAGCGGCCTAAGCGTTATTCCCCCGCGACTTTCATTGCATCAATGATCACTGAGCCAGTTTGAATTTGGCTGCGCGTTTCGATATCGGTGCCAATCGCGACAATGTTAGCGAACATCTCGTTAAGATTACCGGCAATGGTGATCCCACTCACCGGGTATTGGATCTCACCGTTTTCCACCCAAAAGCCTGCCGCGCCCCGTGAGTAATCCCCAGTCACTGGGTTCACCCCTTGTCCCATCAACTCAGTCACCAATAATCCCGTACCTAAGGTTTTTAGCATGGCATCGGCATCTTGGCCGGTGTGGCTAACGTACCAGTTGTGAATACCGCCTGCATGGCCGGTTGGTTCCATGCCCAGCTTACGCGCAGCATAACTGGTGGCGAGATACGTGTTTAGTACACCCTTTTCAATGATACGCCTGTCTTGCGTGATCACCCCTTCGCTATCAAAAGGCGCACTGGCGGAGCCTTTTCGTACATGAGGCAGCTCATTGATGGTGAGCCAATCTGGGAAGATCTGCTCGCCTTTCTTATCGAGCAAGAAAGAGGACTTGCGGTAAAGTGCTGAACCGCTGATGGCCATCACCAAATGGCCAAACAGCCCGGTCGCCACACTGCGATCGAACATCACTGGCACTTGGCATGTGGAGACACTGCGTGGATTTAAGCGCGCCACGGCGTGTTTGGCCGCTTCGACTCCCACAAATGTTGGTGTCCATAAGTCCGCTTTGTCACGCGCCACGGTGTAGCTCATGTCACGCTCCATCCCTGCATCACTTTCCGCAATCACTGAGCAGCTTAACGCTTGGCGGCTCGAGGGATAGCTGCCCAGCATGCCATGGCTGTTGCCATACACTCGCACACCATAATGACTGTCATAGCTGGCACCATCACTGAATTTGATGCGGCTGTCGTGATTGAGCGCCGCTTGCTCGGCTTCAATCGCCAAGGCGGCGGCGGTATCAGGCTCGGGCTCATCGGGATAGAACAAATCGAGATCAGGATAGTCAAACGCCATTAACGCTTTAGGCGCAGGGCCGCCAAAGGGGTCAGGCGAAGTATAGCTTGCAATTTCAAGCGCCGCTTCAACGGTTTTCGCAATCGCTTTTTCTGACAAATCAGTCGTGGATGCGCTGCCTTTGCGCTGCTCACAATATACGGTGATCCCAAGGGCACCGTCTTGATTAAACTCCACGTTTTCGACTTCGCCCATCCGCGAGCTGACGCTGATGCCGGTACTTTTGGTAATCGCCACTTCCGCCTGGTCACTTTTGGCCGATGCCATGTCGAGCGCACGGCTGACAGCTTGACGAAGTTGCTGCTCTTGCTCGGCGACTTGTTGTTTCACACTCATAGTTGACCTTTTTGATTCGCATTCAAGTTCGACACACTCAGCGCCACGCGCCTATGATAAAAAAGCCCGCGTTTGGGCGCATTTCTTGTTAACATACGTGTCATTGCACATTCTCACTGAGGTTGAACATGGGCCGTAAAAATAAACCCGCTCCCTGGGAGGAAGAGGAAGAGATCATCTGGGTCAGCAAGTCCGAGATGAAACGCGATATGCTTGCCTTGCAAGAACTTGGCGAAGCACTGGTCAAACTCAAACCAGCCGTGTTAGAAAAATTCCCGCTCGACGATGACTTGCTCAGCGCGATTACCGACGCACAACGTTTGAAAAACGAAGCGCGCCGTCGCCAACTGCAATATGTTGGCAAGCTTATGCGCTCTCGCGACCCTGAACCGATTCAGGCTGCGCTTGATAAGTTGCAAAACAAGCATGCTCAGCAAACGGTCGAGCTTCACAAGCTTGAGCAGCTCCGTGACCGCATCATTGACCAAGGCGACAGTGCGATTAGCGATGTGCTTTTGCAGTATCCTGATGCCGATCGTCAACGGTTACGTCAACTGGCTCGTCAGGCGAAAAAAGAGCAGCAACAAAACAAACCGCCCAAGGCGTATCGCGAAATTTTCCAGTATCTCAAAAGCTTTTACGACCAAAGCCTGTAAACTGCCACGCCAGTGCCCCGCACTGGCGTGCAGACTTAGGACTCAGTGCCTCCAACCGTCATCGCATCCAGTTTCAAGGTCGGCTGTCCAACCCCCACAGGGACGCTTTGTCCGGCTTTGCCACATACCCCCACACCTGGGTCAATGGCCAAATCATTCCCCACCATTGAGACTTGCTGCATCGCTTCGATACCGCTGCCAATTAAGGTCGCCCCTTTCACTGGGGTGGTAATTTCACCGTTTTCAATCAGGTAAGCCTCTGAGGTGGAGAACACAAACTTACCCGAGGTAATATCGACCTGACCGCCACCAAAGTTTGGCGCATATAAGCCACGCTCCACACTGGCAATCATCGACGCTGGCGAGCTCTCGCCACCCAGCATGTAGGTATTGGTCATCCGCGGCATAGGCAGGTGCGCATAAGACTCTCGTCGGCCATTGCCAGTGGGCGCAACGCCCATGAGGCTGGCATTGTGCTTATCTTGCATATAGCCTTTGAGCACACCGTTTTCGATTAACACATTGTACTGGCCCGGGACTCCTTCATCATCGATGCTCAGTGAGCCGCGGCGATCATTCATGGTGCCATCATCGACAATGGTGCACAGCGAAGAGGTCACCTGCTCGCCAAGGCTACCGGTAAATACCGATGACTCTTTACGGTTAAAGTCCCCTTCAAGGCCATGACCAACAGCTTCATGTAAAAGTACGCCCGGCCACCCCGCACCCAATACCACGGGCATGGTGCCTGCCGGTGCCGCGCCGGCGCGCAGGTTGACCAGGGCTAAACGAATCGCTTCATCGGCAAATTGCAGCGCGCGTGACTTACCTGCATGCTCTTGCAAGAATACGTCATAGCCATAACGGCCACCGCCTCCCGCACTGCCGCGTTCACGGCGTCCATCTTGTTCAACCAACACAGAGACAGATAAGCGAACCAACGGGCGAATATCGGCGCCATAAGTACCATCAGTAGCCGCCACCAGCACTTGCTCATACAGGCCATTCAAGCTGGCATTTACCTCTTTCACTCGAGGCTCTTTGGCACGGATATAGCTGTCTATTTCTTTGAGTAGGGCGATTTTTTGCTCGCGCGTTAAACTCGCAAGCGGATCCGTCGGGCCATAATAAGGTTTGGCTTGTACGGCTGAAAAAGCACGCACTTTGCCTTGTCCCCCTGCCGGGGCAATACCGCGTGCTGCGGTGGCACTTTGCATCAAGGCGTCCGGGGTGAGCTGATCCGAGTAGGCAAACCCGGTTTTTTCACCGCTGATCGCTCTGACACCGACCCCACGGTCGATATTAAATGAACCGTCTTTGATGATGCTGTCTTCCAAGGCGAGGGATTCATGCCAGGTGGATTGGAAGAAAATATCACCGTAGTCAATCTGGCGACCGCTCAGGTGCGCCAGTGTCGCATGCAGTTGCGACTCACTTACGCCCGCCGGGCGCAGCAAGGTTTCTTCGACCTGTTCCAGACTCATTCGTTTACTCTTGGTTGTGGCTGCCGAACTGGCAGCCGAGAAAAAAGATAACGCGCCGAGGGTGCGCTATTTCAGTTGGCTTTGCAACCGGGTATGAGACAGTACGGGCATCTTATGCCGAATGGATTCCCCCACACTTAAATCAAGTTCAGCCCAGGTAACGCCTGGCTCACTCCCCAGTGACGCCACAACCTGCCCCCAAGGGTCGATGATCATCGAGTGCCCCCAAGTTTGGCGCCCTTTGCTGTGCTCACCACACTGCCCTGCCGCAATCACCCAACATTGGGTTTCTATCGCTCGCGCCCGCAACAAGGTTTCCCAGTGTGCTTGACCGGTCACGCGGGTAAAGGCCGCCGGCACAGTGATAATGTCGGCACCTTGGGCACGCAGCGCTTGATACATGGGGGCAAAGCGCACATCGTAGCAGATACTTAACCCAAGGCAGCCAAAGGGGGTATCGAGTGTTGCGAGACGGTCACCCGCTTCAAAGTAGTCAGACTCACAATACCGCCCGTGGGCATCGGCCACTTCCACATCAAACAAGTGCAATTTGTCATAGCTGCCGCGTAAATGCCCAGCGTTATCAAACACCAAGCTGGTACTGCTTAACATGCCGTTGTCGTTTTGAATTGGAAAGGCGCCGACCACCAGCCAAAGGTCATAATGATGGGCCAATTCGGCAAGCTGTTGCTGCAGTGGACCATGACCCAATCGCTCGGCATGGCGCTGATAATCTTGTTTACTGCCAAACACTAGGGCATTTTCTGGGGTAAGCACCAGTTTGACGCCTTGTTCACTCAAGCGATGTAAACTGGCTTGCAATGCCTTCATGTTGTGGCTGGGATCGGCGCTGGATGTCATCTGGACAACACCTGCTTTCATCATGCTCACTCCTTGGCGTTTTCTGCTTGTTGGCGCAATCGTTCCGTCGCGTCGGCTGGCAATGCGAGTGCCTCTTTATCACGCGACACTTCCCTGATATCGGGCGTCCCTATCGGGCCGCTTACTTGATAACGGACTTGGGTGAAAACGTCCACCACGGGTGAAATCGCGGTGGTGACCGCTAACACATACAGCGCCGTCTGCGGCGTGACCGCAAACGCGCTCAGTACTGGGATCCCAGAGGTAATATCCGGCGTAAACCGCACATCGGCGTTGACGCGATTGGTCACCAAATTGGCAATCCCTTTAATAACCATATCACCGGCAATCCCATCCATGCGGATATTATCCGTCACAACCACGCCATTTGTGATCACAGCCCGTCCGGTAATGTCATCAAAGGCCAAACCATCTTCAAATACGCCCGAGAAATCGAGCTGGATTTTACGTAAGATAGAATCAAGGCTGAACAGCCCCAACAGTTTACCGGCGCCCCCCACTCCGCTTAAATAGCCGTCTTTTACATCCGAGCGAATGTCACCATTAAGGCTGGCAATATCGACCTGCCAAGGCAGGCCGGCGTAATCTAACGAGGCTTGAGTCGAAAAGCTGGCGTCTTGGATACCACCACTGATGCCAAACCGTCCCATGAGATCTGACGTACTCTCCCCGCCTAACGCGAGGGTCAATGCGGTTTGATTGTGGCCTTGCTCGTCAATTAGCCAATGGCCGCTGATGGACGCGTGGTTTTTCCCACTCTCCAGCGTCAGAGAAGACAGGTCGACCTGAGAGGCTTTCTTATCAAGTACCGCCTCAATGCGTCCGAGCCGATACCCTTGTAACCACAGATCCTCAATCACCAAGTGTGTCGGCGGAATGGCGGCAAGCAAGGCTTTATCTTCCGGGGTCGCCCGTGTATCCACAGGTTCAAAAAGGGGGGTATCCGTCGGTTGCTCGTCGTCGGTCAACTGGCGATTGATATGCCAATGGTCAATCTCAACATTCAAGCGCCCTTGTGTCGGCCACATGGCTTGCCCGCTAAGCTCACGACTGCCCATTAACACATCCCAGCCATCGGCTTTGCGTCGCGCGGCTAAAGACACATCATGAAACGCTAAAGGGTCGGCACTGACAGCATCAACCTTGGCATTAATACGCTGAGGCATGGGTAAAGCAGGGTATTGTCCGCTGCCGCTCGGCCAAGATTGACGGGCTTGCTCCCAGACGTTTTTCCAAGCCGCGAGATCGAGTTGTTCAAGCTTTAGATCAAAACGATGATCACGCGTTGCCAATAGCCGGGTCCCTGGCTCTCCAATCTGCCATTGACTCGCGGTAAACTGCGGGCGCTGACCTTGGGTATCAATCCGTGCGTGATAGCTCACTTTGGGCAGGACCACGCGCCCCGTCAAGCCTTCACTGTTTCCCGTCGCCTCGATACGCGCCTGCCCTTTTTGCCAGCGTGACTTGTTAAGCGGGGCTGGCAACGTCGACTGCAGCGGCGTGGTATCAACATCCACACCGAGCCGATAATCAAAACCGGTGTCATTTAAGGTTAAATCGAGCCCCGCCTGCCAACGTGCACCGCCCGCCAGATAGGGGGCAAGTGGCAACGAAAGCGTGTCCAGCAATGGCACTACATCCCAATCAGCGTCGAGATCTAAATCAAGCTGATACCCGGCCTCCACCGTTTCTCCGCTAAAGCCAAGACTGATCGGCTGCCCTAACCACTGCGCCTGCATCGATCGGGTAGTCAGGGTATCGTCACTAAAAGCCAGCTCGCCGGACAGGTTATCCAGTTGCATATCGGGTGCCTGAATCGATACCTGGTTGCCGGTAAAGCGAACCCTCCCCTCGGCATGAGGTTGCTCACCATTGAGCGGGATATCGAGCCCTAGGTCTGCATTGACAAGCCCATCGACTTGCACATGGGTCAAGGCCGCTCCCACCGTATCGACCAAAGGCGTCGCCAGCATGTATTGACGGACAGCCGATCCGGTTGCCGCCAATGACGCGTTAATATCGAGGTAACTGTCCGGCTGGGTCATATCGGCAATCTCAGCCTGCACTTGGCGACTGACGGCGTCGCCCAAACGAACATGATCACCTTCAATCGCTAAGCGCGCATTTTCAAACAGTAAACGGGCGTCGAGCTCCGTCAACGTCGGCCAAGCAGTGTTAAAGCTAAATGCCCCGCCGCGAAGTGGCACCATGGCTTGGAAAATACCGCTGTGATCTGAGTAAGGGAAAGCGTCGAGGGCTCCAAACCAAAGAATTTCACTGTCTTTGGCTCGTCCGGCTTGAATGGCGCGAGAAAGGTAATCGGTTAAGGAGTCTGGCAATGCTCGAGTGGGGAGATAGCGCCATGTCTGTCCAGCATCAGATACGTCAGCCTGCACGTATAACGCCAAAAAAGGCGCGCCTTTTGAGGGAATATCCAGACGAAATGCGCCTGAGCCTTGCACGTCTGCCCCGCGCACCTTGGCCTTATCACTCCATACACTCAGGCCACGATCCGTTTGCTGCCAATTCAGGGTTAAACTGCCGTGCTCAAGCGGGAGCGGTGCTTGAAAAAAGTCCCCGTACGGCAGAGGTTGTGCTCCCAGCGCTAGCTCAGCTTGGCCTTGTCGGCCTTGCCCAGAAATCGTCGCGCTCAAGCCTTTGAACGCCGGCAGGTAGCCCCAGCGCTTGGCTGAGACCGCTTCGAGCTTGGCTTGATAACGTAACGGGGCGTCGGGTGCTTTACTCAACGCTAAGGAGCGGATCTGACCTGATGGGGACAACGCGGCCGCCACACTGTGCTGTTGCGCCGATTGACTGGCAAGCCCAAGCAAAGGCCGTAAAGAGGCAATATCGACGTCGGCCGCATTGAGACGCCAGTTGTCCAACGCCCCCTGCCAAGAAAGCTGTGACATCGCCGCTTGCGTGGTCGTGCCGGTTTGTACCCATAGTCCATCCGTGTCGAGGCGCCATGTCTGTTCATCCAAGGCCTGCAACTGAACATGGCTATCTTTTATCGCCCATTGCTTCGCTTGACGCTCATCCTCTTGCCACGCTAACGCGAAATGATCAATCGACAACAGTCCATTGTCGACACGCCCCTGCTCCACCCTGACCCAGGCTTTTGCATCTAAACGCGCGGTGTTGATGGTGGCGGATGGCGTGAGCTGTTGGGTCAGCCAAGGGGCAATATCCATCGCCTCACTGGCCAAATAAAAATCTCCCGTTAACGTACTCAAGCCGTCGGTTTCGCGGAAGGCAGCATTAACACGCACCTTTTCCAGTTGCGTGCCTTGCATGCCTAGTCGCCCTTGTACTTGGTGCTCACCTTGGTTATTGCGCCAAAACAAGTCACTGATCACCAGAGTCTGCGTTTCCAGCGAAGGGGTGACTAGGATCACCTTGGCATTGGGGATCGAAAATTGCCCTAACCGCGCCAAGAATAAGTCTTCTAGCCGCTCGCGTACGCCCGCTTGGGTATTTTTATCTGGTAGCTGACCGGTATCAAACACCAAGCCGTCGAGTGTGACATGGGAGAATACCGGCTGACGCCGAATGAGGGTGGCAGAGACATCCAGTTGCAAACTGATTGCGCGAGCGGTTAACAGCGGGGGGCCGTTGTCGCTGGTGGCGAGCGCGACGTTTTCGAGTCGCAGTGACGGCGTCAGATTGCGCCACTGGCCCGCAATACCATCCAGTTGTGCGCTAAAGCCGGTTTGCGCCGATACCCACTGCCGGAGCGGCGCTTGCAAGATCTCCATATTGGGCAATAGAAAGCGCAAACCGCCGACTAGTAGGGCGGTTATCACTATCACACTGATCACGCTGACCGTAAGCCAGCGCATACCCCTTCTCACCCAGGTCATGGATTACATCATTACTACGTCAAACTGTTCTTGCGTGTATAACGGCTCGGATTTCACTTTCACTTGCTTACCGATAAACACTTCTAACTCCGCCACAAGGTGCGAGTCTTCCTCTGCCAATGCCTCAATCACCGCAGGGGCCGCGTACACCACAAATTTATCCGCTTCATAAATGCGGTTAACGCGAGTAATTTCACGTAGCACTTCATAGCAGACGGTTTCCACGGTTTTAACCGACCCTCGCCCATCACAGGTTGGACAGCCACCACACAGTACATGTTCAATACTTTCTCGCGTGCGTTTGCGTGTCATTTCCACCAGCCCTAGCTGAGTGAAACCATTGATGTTGGTTTTCACTCTGTCTTGGCTGAGCGCTTGCTCGAGAGAGTGCAACACGCGACGCCGGTGCTCATCCGTGCTCATATCGATAAAATCGATAATGATGATCCCACCGAGGTTTCTCAGCCGTAATTGGCGAGCAATCGCGCGTGTGGCCTCAATATTGGTATTAAAGATAGTCTCATCCAGATTCCGCCGCCCAACAAACGCGCCTGTATTGATGTCAATGGTGGTCATCGCCTCGGTCTGATCGATAATCAGGTAGCCGCCAGACTTGAGCTGGACTTTGCGCTCCAACGAGCGTTGGATTTCATTTTCGGTATCATACATATCGAAAATCGGCACCTGACCGTCGTAATACACCAGCTTGTCGGCCAGCTCCGGCACAAACTCAGAGGTGAACTCTTGGAGCTTTTCATAGGCTTGCTTGGAGTCAACCCGAATTAAATCCAGCTCGGTACCCACAAAGTCACGCACGATGCGCTGTGCCAGTGCCAGCTCACCATACAGCATGGATTTGGCTGGATAACGCGTGCGGCGCTCTAACACCTTATTCCACAAACGCTTTAAAAAGGCAGCATCTTGCGCCATTTCATTGTCTGTTGCCCCTTCAGCGGCGGTACGGATAATAAAGCCACCGAGCTCGTCGCAATAATCACTGACAATGCTTTTGAGACGTTTACGCTCGTCTTCACTTTCAATGCGTTGTGATACCCCAACATGGGCCGCACCTGGCATGAAGACCAGATAACGCGAAGGCAAGGTAATATCGGTGGTAAGGCGCGCGCCCTTGGTGCCCAGCGGATCTTTGACCACTTGCACCACAATATCTTGCCCTTGGCGAACCAGCTCGGAGATATCGCGCACTTGGAATTGTTGCTTCTCATTTTCCGACACACACTCGGTATGGGGAACAATATCTGAGGCATGTAAAAACGCGGCCTTCTCTAGGCCAATATCGACAAAGGCTGCCTGCATGCCAGGCAACACACGACTGACTTTGCCTTTGTAGATATTGCCTACAATACCGCGTTTGGCTTCTCGCTCGATATGGATCTCTTGGAGGTTCCCCCCCTCAATCATCGCCACCCTGGTCTCGCTGGGGGTGACGTTTATTAGCAGTTCCGCACTCATGGTTTCCCCGAATCTCTCAAAAGTGGGGTCTAGCGACAGATGTGCGCTCAGACCGAAAATTGTTTGAGCAGCTGCTCGGTTTCATACAGTGGCAAACCAACCACGGCGTGATAGCTTCCATCAATCCGGGTGACAAATTTACCGCCCAGTCCTTGAATCGCATAGGCGCCAGCCTTATCGACTGGCTCGCCCGATTGCCAATAAGCCTCAATCTGTTCATCACTTAGCGTACAAAACCACACCTTGGTGGTCACCACAGTGGTGATCTGCTTCATGGCATTGGCGACAGTGACCGCTGTCATCACTTGGTGTTCGCGCCCTGACAGTTGCTTAAGCATTCGGATCGCCTCCGCTTTATCATGAGGCTTTTCGAGGACCTGTTCACCGTCAACCACAATGGTATCAGCACCGAGCACTGGGGTATGGCCACCGGTTTGCACGACCCCTGCCCGTGCCTTGTCTTGCGATAAGCGAGACACGTAAGCATAAGGCGACTCACCGGCCTGTTGTTGCTCCTCCACATCGACCACGACACGGGAGAAATTCACGCCCATCTCGGTGAGCAGTTCATGACGCCGAGGCGACCCCGAGGCCAGATATAAATCAAAGCTCATGATACCTCTTTACGATTAGTGCGTTAGCGAATGGCAAAGCGACGACGTAAACGGCGCAATAATAGGAAGATCCAAGGCCAGAGTATAAAGTTAAGCACACCCGCCCAAAGCTGCTCTGGATTAAACTGTACGTTAGACACCAAGTACTCCGCCCAGAACTCGATCAATTTTCCCGCCAAGGTCAGCAATGCCAATAAGAGTGCCTGCTGCCAATAAGACATGTTGCGTAACAATTGAAAGTTCAGCGCGACGATGTAAACCAAAATCGCCATCATCAAGCCACGCACCCCAAGGGTCGAGCCCAACATCAAATCCCATAAGAGGCCGAGTACTAACGCGGTACCGACATTAACCCGGTGGGGCAATGCCAGCACCCAATAAAACGTCACCAGCAATACCCAAGAAGGACGAAAGGGTGCAAGCTCCCCCGGCCAGGGCGCGGCTTGCAAAATCAGCGCTATGATAAAAGAGAGCCAAATTACAAACTGGCCGCGAAATGTCACATTTGCCATTACGGCGATTCTCCCTCACCATCTGGAGATGGCGCTGTATCAGGTGATGGTGCGGTGTCTGATGGCGGCTGCGCGACAGGTTGATCCGGGCGTGCATTCTCGCCCTTTTCAGGTGTTGGCCACACCAAAAGCAGATAACGCAGGCGATCAAACTTCACTGCTGTGGTGGCTCGCACTTGCGCAAATGGGCGCTTATTATCAAACGAAAACTCCGTCACCGTACCAACCGGGTAGCCTTCAGGAAAGACACCGCCCAGTCCCGAGGTAACTAACTTGTCACCCACCTTGATATCCGTGCTGCTAGGAATATTGTCTAAACCAATGTAGTGGGTCGACCCGCGCCCAGAGGCAATCACCCGTATATCATTACGCATGACCTGAACCGGGATCGCATGGGTGGGATCGGTCAGCAGCAGAACGCGGCTATTGTGGGCGCCCACATACGCAATTTGGCCAACCACCCCGTGCTCGTTGATTACCGGTTGCCCTTCATAAACCCCATTGGTCCGCCCTTTATCTAGCATGACTTGATGTTTATAAGGGTCCGAGTCAACGGCCATGACTTCAGCCACCATTTTGCGTTCGTCACGAATAAACGACGAGCCCAGTAGCTCGCGTAGGCGCTGATTTTCGCGCTCTGTCTGCGCTAAAAGAAGCTGGTCACTTTCCAGTTGTAACACCTGCTTTCGCAATGCGCGGTTCTCTGCAACTAAACGTTGATGAGAACGAAACTGCATCACCAGTTCATCTAAGGTGTCGCGCGGGACGTTGGACGCATACTGTAGCGGTGCCACCAGCGTGTTTAGGAAATAACGCACTCCTGCGAACGCATCAAGACGACTATCAGCCAGCATAAGGCTGACTGATAGTAAAAGAGCGAAAAACAGGCGCAGTTGCAGAGAGGGTCCTCTGCCAAACATAGGTTTCATAATGAAAACGACCTGTTTGTAGGCGCAGTCACGTTAATCTTCGCTAAAAAGATCACCGCCGTGCATATCGATCATTTCTAGCGCTTTACCTCCGCCACGTGCGACACAAGTCAGCGGATCTTCGGCAACGACGACTGGAATGCCGGTTTCTTCGGTAAGCAAACGGTCAAGATCGCGCAGCAGCGCACCACCACCGGTGATCACCATGCCACGCTCAGAAATATCAGACGCCAGCTCCGGTGGGCATTGCTCGAGCGCCACCATCACCGCAGAGACAATCCCGGTTAGCGGCTCTTGCAGGGCCTCTAAGATCTCATTGGAATTAAGTGTGAAGCTACGCGGCACCCCTTCAGCAAGGTTACGACCACGTACCTCAATTTCACGCACTTCATCGCCTGGGTAAGCGGAGCCGATTTCATGCTTGATGCGCTCTGCGGTGGCTTCACCAATCAAGCTGCCATAATTTCGGCGAACATAGTTGATAATCGATTCATCGAAACGGTCACCACCAATACGTACCGACGATGAATACACCACGCCATTAAGCGAAATGACCGCCACTTCTGTGGTACCACCGCCGATATCGATCACCATCGAACCCGTTGCTTCTGATACCGGCAAGCCTGCGCCAATCGCCGCTGCCATGGGCTCATCAATTAAATAGACTTCACGTGCACCGGCACCTAATGCCGACTCACGGATAGCTCGGCGTTCAACTTGGGTTGAGCCACAAGGTACGGCCACCAAGACGCGCGGGCTTGGACGCATGTAGCTGTGATCGTGCACCGATTTAATAAAGTGCTGCAGCATTTTTTCGGTGACGTAGAAATCAGCAATCACACCGTCTTTCATTGGACGAATTGCGGCAATGTTCCCCGGTGTTCGACCCAGCATCTGCTTCGCATCATGACCCACAGCAGCCACACTCTTGGGAGAGCCTGCACGGTCTTGGCGAATAGCGACAACAGACGGCTCATCCAGAACAATGCCCTGTTCTTTTACGTAAATCAGTGTATTGGCGGTTCCCAAGTCAATGGATAGATCGTTGGAAAACATCCCGCGAAGTTTCTTAAACATGATGGTCGATTAATCCTGCAAGCTATGAAATCAGACAAATTGAGCTAAATGTATCAACGCGCAAGGTAAGCGGCAAGATACGGTGCTGTAAACCTGAATGAGATCTGTGTTTTTTTTCAATGCGCTGTCATTTTGATGGTTTTTCCATCAAAAACGCATTATTCCTTTTATCTTTATCGGGTCGGTGATTGGCATGACTGATGAATCACCAACTGCGTCGATGCCTTCGTTGACGCCGTTGCCTCGTAATACGTTAAGTAACAATCCGTCGCTGGCTGATCAGGAAGCCGCCAGATAAAGTCGACCCGATTTTTCTCTGGATAGCGTCGCAACTGCCAACGCGTTGTATCCTTCAGCGCCGTCACTAACTCAGGCAAGGCACTTGCCTCAGGGTAGCCATAAGACACACGAATGGACGTGCCGTTGACGGTCAGTGATTGTTCCGCCTGATCACTGACTTTTTTCTTCTCGGCCAACGCGTGTGTTTGCGTCATGGCGCTGTCGATGCCGCTTTTTAAGCCTTTTAGCGCGGACACATTAGCATCCGCCTCATAATCGTAGAACTTAGGGATCGCAATCACCACCAGCACCGACAAAATACTGACCACTAATAAGGCTTCTAACCAACCGCGTCCTTGTTGGTGGGAGAGCTTGATGGCTTGACTCATCGCTTCCCCCATCGGCGGCGTTTTTTCTGTGCTGGGTGCGGAGACATTTCCGCCCCAAGCAGCCGCCCTTGTCCGCCCGCGACACCCAGTTCTTTCACCACTGACCATTCCTCATTGGTTTCCACGCCTACCGCCAGTACCTCGGTGGTGGTAGCCTCACAAGCACCTAACACGCTGCGTAAATACAGCTGGTTCTCTGGCCGTTGGTGGATATTGCGCACCAAACTACGATGAAGCTTAATATAAGCGGGTTGAATATCTTTAACATAGTGAGTGCTTACTATCGTTCTACCTGCTTGGTCAACAACTAGACGGCACCCTAACGCGGCAATCATTCGTAAGCAAGGCCGCGCCGCATCAAAGTGTGAAACCAAAGCGCCTTCAGACACTTCCACCAGTAAGCGATTCAATGTACTTCTTGGCGTTTGTAGCAACATATCGCGCAACCACACCACAAACTCACGTTGACAAAGTGAGTACGCACTTACATTGACGGCGTAGTTATCGATGTAGTCACGCGTTTTTAGCCACCACAGCGCGCGACCCACGGTCGCCTTGTCAAACGCCACGTCCATGCCAACCCATTCTACCCCTGGCCAAAAGCGCGAGGCCTTAAGCACCTTGCCTTTTTCGTCCTTAATTCGGCCTAAAAGTTCATAATGAAGGCGGGTTTTGCCATCTCGCGCAAACACCGGTTGGCGATAAAGCATTGGCCCTTCTCCCGCCATCACCGACTCGAGTAAGGTGCGCCAACGTACACTACCACGTTTATCCAGTTGGCTTAGTTGTTTGTCGAACTGTGACCAACCATTCTGGCCGGTTAGCGCCGCCGCTTTAAGTGCACGTTCGGCTTCATCCATTAGTCGCCCACGTCGCTCACTGGCGCCAAATGAGGTCATCCCAAGGTGGAACCAATTATCTTGATCCAACGCCTCGGGTGGCGCGAGTTTATCTAACGCATTGGTGATTTGCGCTAAAAAGGGATGCACTTCTTCTCCCGCTTGGTTGACCAGCAAAATGGCAAAGTCCGAGGCAAAATAACGTGCCAACACGGCATCCGGAAAACGCTGAATCGCATTCGACAGAACATTGCCAATCGCTTGAATCAATTGATCGGCGGCTTCTTGCCCGTGCTGCGCCACCAGATCTTCCCATTCCGCCACCCTCACTAGGATCACACTGCCTTGGCTGGCATCATCACTGGCTAGTGTGTGCAAGCGATTATCAAACATCACGCGATTCGCGGCGCCGGTGAGTTGGTCTAAGAAGGTGTTGGTGCGAATAAAGGTGTCAAAACGACTACGCTCTTGGCGCGCTTCTTTAAGCTCTTCGATCAGTTGCGTTAACGCCGCGCTTGCCGGGATCGGCCACTCGCGGCTATCACCTTGCTGCGCATCATCGAGTCGCCCCGCTAAGATCAGTCGGCCACGCTGCTCAAGCACCTCACTGCCATACAGCTGACGCCGGAGCCAACGGATCCCCCATGTGAGCCCCAAGACAATCACCAAAATCGCCGCCGATAAGGAGGACAATGGACCAATGGAATAGGCAAACTCCGCATACGGCGGCACAAAGGTCAGTTTGACCGCAAACCCTGGGTTGCTATCGAGCGGTATATCACGAGAGATTACCTGTTGATTGGTCACCGCCTGGTATTGAATTTGCTCATATTGATACAAGATCCCAGCGTCCGAGTAGATAGTGAGGGACGTCACGTCACTGGCTTTAAGCATCTTGGGAAGCCAGCGCGAAAAGTATTGGTTATCACGCTGGTCACTGGCCATCTCTTGATCAATCACCTCAACCATGCCGTCAACATAATGCGAGATGAAATCAATCCCCAATTGGCGGAAGCTGATCGCACCGCCGATAAACAACACAAAAATGGCACACACCACAATAAGCGTGACAAATGCAACGAGTCGGTTGGTCAGCTTCATACCGCTGACTTTGATCGCACTGGCTGTTCTATCCATGATTCTCTGCTGACTTGGGTCGCCTTTGGGGGCTAGTAGCCGCTATTATCAGGCTTGGTTATCATAATGTGAATGCCTAGACCACGAATCGGTGGCTGTCTTTTTACGCAACGAGGACTCATGGACTGGATTACCTGTACACAAAGCTTTATCTGCGTGGTGGATCATGGCTCGTTGGCCCAAGCGGCCACCAAGCTACACACCTCAAGTTCTGCCCTGTCAAAACGCCTAAGCTGGCTAGAACGCCAACTGGGGGTTCAATTGCTCAAACGCACTACACGCAGTTTGTCGATGACAGATGCGGGTGATCTCTTCTACCACCGCGCCAAGACGTGGGTCGATGACTGGCAACAATTAGTCAGTGAGACCACCTCCACCTTTGGTGAGGTCAGTGGTGTATTGCGTATCGGTGCGCCATTGGTGACAGGGAACCGCTTTCTGGTCAACTTTATTGCTGAGTTTCTTGAGATTTATCCGAAAATCAAAGTCGAACTCACCACCCTCACCCCTGGCCAGCTGCCGGATCTGAATCTGGACGTGGTGATCAGTCGTGAACTCGAGTACTTTAACTCCGCCAGCTACATCGCCGCCAAATTATTTGATTTTCAACCTGGCTTTTTTGCTGCCCCTGCCTACCTCGAGCGCCATCCGCCCATCACCACGCCAGCGCAACTTACCCAGCATAATATTTTGCTTTACGGTAATTCGCATCAGCCTCAAGAGCGGGTGTTTGAAGATGGCACCCGCTTACAATTGTCCGGTAATTTTGTCTCACCCAACCCTGAAGCCTTGGTCAGTGCCGCGGTGATTGGCATGGGGATCATTTTAGGGGGCGCCGGGACGGTGCAAAAAGAAATCGACCAAGGCTTATTGGTCCCGGTGCTACCAGCCCTTAAGCAACCACGCTTATCGGCCTACGCCTACTACCCTAAGCTGGAATACAACCACACCAAAACCAAATTATTTATCGATTTTATTAAACAGAAAGTTAAAGATTTGTACGTTTAGTGTGCAGATAAAGCAAGAGGTAACGCCAACTATCATCGGGGCTTAGCCGATTTTGGAAAAAGTATTTTATCTTTTATCTATATATCGATAACAATCACTGCGCTAGGGTGAGACAAGACACTCACCTCAACAACGTGCAATATTCATGGCCTATTATAATCCTAAGTACCCTGATACCCCCTCGCTTAAACGTGCAGCAAAACGGCGTATCCCAGCCTTCGCCTTTGATTATCTTTGCGGCGGTTGTCACGATGAAATTGGCGTGGCGCACAATGCCGGGGCGTTTGAACACGTAAAACTGCAGTCTGACTTGCTTGCGCCTACCCCAGAGATCGACTTATCCGTCGAGCTATTTGGCCAACGCTATGCCGCGCCTTTTGGCGTCGCCCCCGTCGGACTTCAAGGGTTAATGTGGCCCAAGGCGCCGGAAATTTTGGCAAAAGCGGCCTATCAAGCAAAGCTTCCTTATGTGCTCAGCACCGTATCCTCAGCGAGTCTTGAGACCATCGCCGAGATCTCTGAGGGAACGGCGTGGTATCAACTCTATAACCCAACGGATGCCAAGATCCGTAAAGATCTCATGGGTCGCATTAAAAGTGCAGGGTATAAAGTGCTGGTCGTCACTGTGGATGTGCCGACCTTCGGTTATCGCCCGCGCGATATAAAAAATGGCTTGGCGATGCCGCCGAAAATGAATCTGCGCAATATCGTGCAAATGATGCAGTGTCCGGCATGGAGCTGGCAGACGTTACTGGCTGGCGTGCCTGAGATGCAAACCCTCAAGCCTTACATGCCAAAAAACATGCCCACCAGCGAACTGGCGAACTTTATGAACAATACGGTGATGGGCGCCGTCGACTTCGACAGCCTCAAGGTGATCCGCGATAACTGGGACGGCCCCTTGGTATTAAAAGGCTTGGTCAACCCAGACGATGTCAAACAAGCGGTTGCGCTCGGTGCCGACGCAGTGGTCTTATCCAACCATGGGGGACGTCAGTTAGATGTTGGCGAGTCGCCACTGGATACCATTCAAACCATCAAGCGCTTATATGGTGACAAGATTAAACTGCTGATGGACAGTGGCGTACAAAGCGGCGGGAATGTGGCCCAAGCGATGGCCATGGGCGCCGACTTCACCCTGCTGGGCCGCACTTTTGTCTATGCCTGTGGCGCGTTGGGCCATCATGGGGGGGAACACGCGATAGATATGCTCACCCAACAAATGACCCAAGTAATGGGCCAGTTAAAATGCCCAACGCCGGTGCAATTGCCGCACTTTTTAAAAGCGGGCCCCGGTGTCGCCTAACCCAGCCCGTTCAGTAACCGACCACGCCAAAAAGCAAAAAGCCCCAACAGGGGCTTTTTCGTTTCAACCACATTGGCGTTGACTCGCCACTTAACGCAGTCCGTTTTAGAACGGAATATCGTCGTCAAAATCAGGCAAATCGTTGTATTGCTGCTGAGGTTGCGACTGTGGCTGTGGTGCCGACTGCTGCGGTGGCTGTTGGTTAAAGTTTTGCTGTGGTTGTTGAGGCTGCTGAGGCTGTCCCCATCCACCTTGCTGCTGCGGTGACTGCTGCATGGGCTGACCTTGGCTCTGACCACCACGGCCACCCAGCATTTGCATGCTGCCACTAAACGGTTGTACCGCGACTTCCGTGGTATAACGGTCTTGCCCGTTTTGGTCTTGCCACTTGCGTGTCTGCAGTTGGCCTTCGATATACACCTGAGAGCCTTTGCGCAGATACTCACCCGCGACTTCGGCGGTTTTACCGAACAGCACAACACGGTGCCACTCTGTTTTCTCACGCATCTCACCGGTGTTTTTATCACGCCATGACTCTGAGGTCGCGAGGCTGAGGTTCGCCACCGCACCGCCGTTGGGGAGGTAACGGATTTCCGGATCGTTGCCCAAATTACCAATCAAGATGACTTTGTTTATGCCACGGCTGGCCATAGGTGACTCCCACTGTTCTTGGTTGCGCGCGAAACGATTTCGCAAACTGGATAAATAAGGAGGAAGTCTAGCACGAGCACCCCAGAGGTTCGAAGCTTTTCCACGCGATCTGTTTCCATATTCTGCAGTTAAAGCGTCAGCACAATGGGTTATCACTCGCAGCGTATACCTTAAAGATAAAAATGGTTTAGACTGATGGAAAGCTTGCCCAGCCTTGACGTCGGTGATCACCCCACTAACGTCACACGGATACGCATGTTGAGTCATCATCAGTAGGATGCTTATGAACCAGGCCGAAACCACCTCAGATAGTTACACACTGCTTCTTATTTCTCAGCCCAGCATGTCTGTGTCTGCACTGATGACATGCTTAGAAAAAGCAATTCATAGCGAGGTTGAGCTCGTGACGCCCGATGCGATCACTGACAAGCTCACCGCACGACCCGGTTTAGTGTTGGTAGACTTAAACGCCTTTGATGACATTGCCACCGAGCAGCTAAAACAATCGCTGATCCCCTTTGCCGACCAACATGTCTTTGCGCTGCTCAATGCACATGACTTAAGTGCCAAAGAACTCGCCAGCTGGCCATTTATCAAAGGGGTCTTTAAAAAAGAAGATGAGATCCGCCACCTATGTTATGGCATCGAAAAAATGTTCTCTGGCGAGTACTGGCTCCCCCGTCACAAAATGGCCGCGTTAATTCACTATTATCAGCAGCACCACCAACAAGCGATCGATGAGCAGGCCATTGTCCTGACCAACCGCGAGCAACAAATCCTGCGCCACCTTGTCACGGGCGCCTCTAACCAAGACATTGCCCGTGCATTGGACGTCAGTGAGCATACCGTTAAGTCGCACCTTTATAACGTGTTTAAGAAAATCAATGTTAAAAACCGAGTACAAGCCGTGTTTTGGGCGAAAAACAACTTGTCCCTAATTGGCTCGACGGGGCTTGAGGCCTATCCTGGCACCGACGACGATCACCGCTAGTTGGGTCAAGCTCACCCATCAAGGTAGGATGTCACGTTACTCAGTTAAAAAGGAATCACAGGATGGGATTTGATGTCTTTAACGGGGATGCCGATGGGCTTACCGCGCTGGTGCAATGGCGCTTAGCGCACCCACAAGCCACCACGTTAATTACTGGGGTTAAACGCGATATTGCTCTGTTAAAGCAAGTGCCCACAGGCCCCGAGCAGGTCACAGTACTCGATGTTTCTATGGCGAAGAACCAAGACGCACTCGCGAGATTACTCGCGGCTGGCACGCGCGTGTTCTATGCTGATCACCATCAAAGTGGCCCCATCCCAGATTCGCCTTTGTTAGACGCACATATTCATACCAGTGCTAACACCTGTACCGCGCTTATTATCGATAAACTTCTCGGTGGGCAGTATCGAGAATGGGCGTTAGTTGGCGCGTATGGCGATAACCTGGATCGCACGGCTAATGCCCTCGCTCAACAGTCGGGTATTGACGAGCAAACGCGCGCGCGGCTGGCACAGCTCGGCCACTATCTCAACTACAACAGCTATGGCGCGAGCTTGGATGACCTCATTATGCCCCCCGCGGTGTTATATCGTCACCTGTGTGGCTTTTCGACCCCCGATGCTTTTATGCGCGCTTATCCGGACATCGTGATGGCACTGGCTGACGCGTATCAAAGCGACCGGGCGCATGCGCAAACCCTAACCCCGGCGCTAGGCGATGAAAACGCACAAGTGTATCAGCTTCCCGATGCCGCTTGGGCACGCCGAATAAGTGGCATGTTTGGCAACCAATTAGCCAACCGCCATCCTGATAGAGCCCATGCCGTGCTCACGCCAATGCCAGGAGGAGAATGGATGGTCAGTATTCGTGCCCCTTTAAATCGGCCTACTGGGGCGGCGCAGTTGGCCGAGCAATTCACAACAGGCGGTGGCCGCGCCGCGGCGGCGGGAATTAATGCCCTCCCGCCGGCGTCCTTATCGACCTTTACCGATGCATTTATGGCGTATTTTTCCGCCCATGCGGACTAAGCAACGCGGGGACGGTCACGCTATCTAGCCGCGTTGGCGCGCAGTACTTGCTTAGCCGCACTGAACCCAGCAAACTATTGACCCAGATAACATTGTTAGCAGCCGCTTGCTAACAACCCGCTTAGGGGTGTCGACCGCGTCATAAACCGCTCGCCACCCAACAAAAACGAAAGGATCTGAGATGATAAAAAAATGTCTGTTCCCAGCGGCTGGCTATGGCACCCGCTTTTTACCGGCAACCAAGTCAATGCCGAAAGAAATGATGCCAGTGGTCAACAAGCCTTTGATTGAATATGGCGTGGATGAAGCCTTGGAAGCGAGTATCAACGGCATGTGTATTGTCACCGGTCGTGGCAAGCATGCCATCATGGATCATTTTGATAAAAACTATGAGCTTGAGCATCAAATCAGTGGCACCAACAAAGAAGTGTTACTCGATGACATTCGCAATACCATAGAGAAAGCGTCATTCACTTACATTCGCCAACACGAAATGCGTGGACTCGGGCATGCGATTTTAACCGGTCGCGATCTGGTCGGCGACGAAGCGTTTGCTGTCGTGCTCGCCGATGATCTTTGCATCCATCCTGACAATGGCGTTCTCAAGCAAATGGTCGCTCTATATAACCAGTTCCGTTGCTCGATTGTCGCGGTGGAAGAAGTCCCGGAAGATGAGACCCATAAATATGGTGTCATTGCCGGCCAAGAGATCAAAGATGACCTTTTCCGCGTAGACAACATGGTGGAAAAACCCGATCCCGGCGATGCGCCAAGCAATCTTGCTATTATTGGCCGGTATATTTTAACGCCAGATATCTTTGATCTGTTAGAAACGACCCCGCCAGGTAAAAACGGCGAAGTCCAGATCACCGATGCGCTGCTCAAACAAGCACAGTCAGGGTGTGTACTGGCGTATAAATTTAAAGGCGAGCGCTTTGACTGTGGCAGCGTAGAAGGCTTTATTGAAGCCACCAATCACTGCTACAAGCACCACTACCTTGGCGGAAGCAACAAAGACGAAGCGACGGTCAAAAACCGTCGATAACGTTAACCGCGTCGGATCGCGCGTTTTTCCCTTCGAGTAAAGGCTGTGTAAATATACAGCCTTTTTATTTGGTCATGGTCATGTCTGTGCCATACTAGGCGACCAACCAGTGAGCTGACTGAGTAGTAGGATAATAATGGACAATATCGACGTCAGAGGCGCGCGCACGCATAACCTCAAAAACATCAACCTCACCATCCCTCGTGATAAACTGATTGTGATCACCGGCCTATCTGGCTCGGGAAAATCATCGCTGGCCTTCGACACCCTATACGCCGAAGGCCAGCGCCGTTACGTTGAATCCTTGTCAGCGTATGCGCGCCAGTTTCTCTCCTTAATGGAAAAACCCGATGTTGACCATATCGAGGGTCTGTCACCTGCGATCTCGATAGAGCAAAAGTCCACCTCGCATAACCCGCGCTCAACGGTCGGCACCATCACTGAAGTGTATGACTACTTACGCTTACTGTATGCGCGAGTCGGCGAGCCACGCTGTCCCACTCATGATGTGACCTTAGCGGCTCAGACCGTCAGTCAGATGGTCGATAAAGTGCTTGGGCTGCCGGAAGGAAGCAAGCTGATGCTGCTCGCGCCGATCATTAAAAACCGTAAAGGGGAGCATGTTAAGACTCTGGAGAACCTCGCTGCGCAAGGGTTTATCCGTGCCCGAATCAATGGCGAAGTGTGCGATCTATCCGATCCGCCGACTTTGGAGCTTCATAAAAAACACACCATTGAGGTGGTGGTCGATCGCTTTAAAGTGCGCGATGATCAGCAACAGCGTTTGGCAGAATCTTTTGAGACCGCGCTCGAGCTAACAGGCGGCAGCGCGGTGATCAGTTGGATGGACGGTGAAGGGGAAGAGATCATTTTTTCCGCCAACTTTGCCTGCCCACACTGCGGTTACAGCATGCAAGAGCTTGAGCCGCGCCTGTTCTCCTTTAATAACCCAGCTGGTGCCTGTGGTACCTGCGACGGCTTGGGGGTGCAACAGTATTTTGATCCTAAGCGCGTTCTCCAAAATCCAGCCGTCAGCCTCGCGGGTGGGGCGATCCGCGGCTGGGATCGGCGTAACTTTTATTACTTCCAAATGCTACGCTCGCTGTCTGAGCATTATGGCTTTGATTTGGAAACGCCGTGGCAGGATCTGTCGGGCACCGTTCAGGACATTCTCTTGTACGGTTCCGGCCCGAAAGAGATCGAGTTCAAATACGTCAACGATCGGGGCGATATTCGCGTACGTAAGCATCCCTTTGAGGGGATCCTCAATAACATGGAGCGTCGCTATCGCGATACCGAATCGAATGCTGTGCGCGATGAGCTTGCCAAATATATCGCCACCAAACCCTGTGCCAGCTGTGGTGGCTCACGCTTACGCCAAGAAGCTCGTCACGTGTTTATCGACGGCCACAATCTACCCGAAATTTGTGAGCTGAGCATTCAACAGGCGCTGGACTTCTTTGAACAACTGGCCTTGACCGGGCAACGCGCTAAGATTGCCGAAAAAGTGATGAAAGAGATCCATGACCGGCTACGGTTTTTGGTCAATGTGGGGCTTAACTACCTGAATTTATCGCGCAGTGCCGATACCCTCTCTGGCGGTGAAGCACAGCGTATTCGACTGGCCAGCCAAATTGGCGCGGGCTTGGTGGGGGTCATGTACGTACTGGATGAGCCCTCTATTGGTCTGCACCAGCGTGACAATGCCCGCTTGCTCGATACCTTGGAGCATCTGCGCGATCTGGGGAACACTGTCATGGTGGTCGAGCATGATGAAGATGCCATTCGCGCGGCCGACTACATCATTGATATTGGCCCGGGGGCCGGGGCACATGGTGGTCAAATTGTTGCCGAAGGCAGTTTAGAGGACATACTCGCCAGTGAGTCGTCACTGACAGGTCAGTATCTAAGTGGAAAGCAAGCGATCGAGGTCCCCGCAAAGCGTATTGAGCGCGACCCAAACAAAATGTTGACGCTGAAAGGGGCGACGGGCAACAACCTGAAAAACGTTGATCTCCACCTACCTGTCGGACTCCTTACTTGCGTGACGGGCGTGTCAGGCTCAGGCAAGTCAACGCTTATCAATGACACCTTTTTTAAAGTGGCCCACCAGCAATTAAACGGCGCGACCACCGCCGATCCCGCGCCTTACGAGTCGATTGATGGGTTGGGACATTTCGACAAGGTGATCGATATTGATCAAAGCCCCATTGGCCGTACCCCACGCTCAAACCCAGCCACTTATACGGGGATCTTTACCCCGATCCGTGAGCTGTTTGCCGGTACCCAAGAGGCACGGGCACGCGGATATAAAGTGGGCCGTTTTAGCTTTAACGTGCGCGGCGGTCGCTGCGAAGCGTGCCAAGGTGATGGCGTGATCAAAGTGGAAATGCATTTCTTGCCCGATGTGTATGTACCTTGTGATGTGTGTAAAGGTAAACGTTATAACCGGGAAACATTGGAAGTACGCTATAAAGGCAAAACCATCGATGAAGTCCTTGAGATGACCGTCGAGGACGCGCGTGAGTTTTTCGACGCCGTGCCCGCTATCAAGCGTAAACTGCAAACATTGATGGATGTCGGTCTGAGCTATATTCGCCTTGGCCAAGCAGCCACCACCTTATCGGGGGGTGAAGCACAGCGGGTCAAGTTAGCACGAGAGCTGTCTAAGCGTGACACGGGTAAAACGCTTTACATCCTCGATGAACCAACCACAGGGCTTCATTTCCATGATATTCAGCAACTGCTTAATGTCCTGCACCGCTTGCGCGAACAGGGCAACACTATCGTGGTGATTGAGCATAATCTGGATGTGATAAAGACCGCGGACTGGATCATCGACTTAGGGCCAGAGGGCGGTAATGGCGGCGGTGAAATCATCGCGCAAGGTACACCGGAAGCGATCGTGGATGTGGTGGGTAGCCACACCGCTCACTTCCTCAAACCTATGTTGGAGCGATAATGACCTCAGCGCTGCCGCAGAGTCGCGTGATACGAAAGCCGCTAACAACCCCATTTCTACTAACGTTAGCGGCCTTGTGGTTGATCTGCTTACCACTGTACTCGGTGTCTCTCCCGCTGGTTGGCATACGTCACCCTGCAGCGGCGCTTTCCTTGTTAACGCTCGCGTTCACCTTGGGGTTTGCCTGCTTAGAAGTCGTGCGTCAGCATACTTGGCGGGCAAGCCGACTGACCTGGATGCTTGGTTTGGCAACGGGCCTGGCGATTATTCCTTATTACTACCCACACGCTGAGGCACTCAATAGCGGCTATGCCATGGCCGCCTTGATACTTAGCCTCGGTTTCTTCTCCAGCCTTCAACAGTTTGTTTTTAACCATTCGCAGCGGCAAAAGCTACTCGGGGTATTTTTACTCGCCTCTTGGCTAGCGGTACTGTCGGTGTTGGGCAATCAATCACCACCGGGCATGGCGCCTTTTATGTTTAACAACTGGGTGCCTCACTTGCCCCCTGCGGTCACGCACACACTGCTACTTACAGGTCTCACCTTAGCGGCGTATATTCTCGCCAGAGAGCCGAGTGGCCGCTACCGCCATCCCATCAGCCAAAGCTTATTGGCCGTCACCCCTTTGGTTTTTATTCCAGTGTTAGCGATGCAAGGCCAGCCCCTGCTGCTGCTCTTTGCCTTGTGTGCCATCGTGTTACAGCAAGCCTATTTGAGTCGCTTTGCCTCCAGGCGCCAGCACAAAGCTTGGCTTGTGGCAGTCTGTCTCGGCGCGATCCTGGCGATATTTGCCCTCAGTGGTCAAGATAGTTGGCAATGGCTGAGCGACGGCGAGCGACGTGCGTTGGGTTTAGCGTGGCAACAATGGCAGACAACGCCCTTTTTCGGCGTGGGCATGGGGAATGGTAAGCAGGCCTTGCTGTTGCTTTCTGCTTCACAACCCGGCCACCTTGGTCCAGTGAACCTGCCCAGTGCACTGCTGTTTTGGCTGTTGGAAGGAGGCTTATTGATTGGATTGGGCTATGTGTTGGTGATCATGGCGCTCGGCGTCAGGATCCTTCGTGCTCCCTCAGGGACACGGCGGATCTTGATTGCTTTAGTGCTACCTCCGCTCACTGGACTGATGATCTATCCGGTAAGCGGCACCCAGTGGTTCAATGGGGTATTGTTACTCCTTTGGCTATACTGGCTTGATAACCTCACCAGCAAATATCGCCGCTACCCGGTACTCACTCATGGTTACAGCCAACGTGTGGCCAGTCGCACCGTGATCACTGCCCTCGTCATCACGACACTCGTGTGCCTGTCATCCGTATATTTGGCCAATCGTTATTTGCGCGACTCTTTACTCAGCTCGCAACGTTTTGCCTTATACCAGCAACATCCATGGTGGCAGCAAAAGCTGGCCCACGCACAACAAAGCCGTCACTTTCAGGCTAATTTAGCAACTCTGTCTGACACTGAGCGCCAGCAACACCTTAACCAATTATTGCGCCAAGTCGCACAACGACCACGCTTTGCTGGCTATCAGCATGCCTATCAAGTGGCCCTACAAATCGGTGACCGTCAGCGGGCTCGCGATATCCAGCAAGAAGCGCGTTACTTGTATCCAAACGCGGCGAAGGTATGGACAATCCGCCATACCCTACCGGATCATTCAACGCCCTAGCGCAATGCCTCTTCAAGGGCTTTAAGGCACAGGGCAATGTTCTCATCCCTTGCGCCGTAGCCCATTAAGCCGATTCGCCAGGCTTTACCCGCCAAATCACCGAGGCCAGCGCCAATTTCCAAGTTATAGGTGTGAAGTAAATGCTGGCGCACGGCGGCATCATCCACGCCCTCAGGAATATAAACGGCGTTAAGCTGGGGCAAACGATAAGGTTCATCGACCACAAAGCCAATCCCTAAATTGTCCAATCCCGCTTTCAAACGCTGATGCATGGTATCGTGGCGTTGCCACGCGTTCTCAATCCCTTCGTGATACAGTTTGAGCAGGGCTTCATGTAGGGCATATAAACTATTCACGGGTGCCGTATGGTGGTAGCTACGTTTGCCGTCGCCGCTCCAATACCCCAGCACCAAACTTTGATCGAGAAACCAGCTTTGCACCTTGTGAGTCCGCGCCTGCATTTTTTCTACTGCACGGGGCGAGAATGTCACTGGCGACAAGCCCGGTACACACGACAAACATTTTTGACTGCCTGAATAGACTGCATCTAATTGCCACTCGTCCACCTTCAACGGCACGCCACCGAGTGAGGTCACCGCATCGACAATAGTGAGGCAGCCGTGTTCACGTGCCAAGGTGGCAAGGGCCTGTGCATCAGAGCAAGCGCCTGTGGACGTCTCCGCGTGGACAAATGCGACAATGCTAGCCTCCGGGTGCGCCTTCAAGGCCGCTTCAACCTTTTCAGGATTAACCGGATCGCCCCAGGCATCATCAACCATGACCGCATGTGCGCCACAACGCTCCACGTTTTCTCGCATCCGGTCGCCAAACACGCCATTGCGACAGACGATCAATGTGTCGCCAGGCTCCACCAAATTGACAAAACAGGCTTCCATCCCCGCACTCCCGGGTGCAGAGACCGCAATGGTAAACGGATTGTCGGTTTGAAAAGCGTACTGCAGTAGCTGCTTGACCTCATCCATCATGCCAATGAATAAGGGGTCAAGATGCCCCAATGTCGGCTTGCTCAATGATTGCAGCACCGACGGGTAAATGTCAGAGGGCCCTGGCCCCATCAATGTGCGAGCGACGGGTTGAAAAGACTGAATATCGGAAATTGCACGAGCCATCACGAATCCTTGTTGTTGGTACCGAGGCTCACCGTTATAGCATATTTTTTCGCCATCCCCCTAGCCTCTGGCACATGAACTGTGTGATCGCTAGCGGCGATTTATGTTTCTTTTCAGTGCCGATAGGGCGCAATGGCCTCCTTTTCCTCAGTCAAAGCGGGGGCTGGGCAGTGCTCCCCCATCAAGAGCAAAAACACGGTTGACACCCTGCGACCACACCCGTAATGTTAAAACTGTTCATGCGGTCACCAACCCATGACTGAACATGCAGAAGAGGTGCATTTCTCAGGCAGTTATCAGGCGGAGCCCCACTCCTAAGCGTGATAACCAGGGGAGACAATGCCGAGGTGGCGTAAGATCGGGGTCGATACGCTGCCGGCCTTGAAGGCTGAATCCTTCAGGCTGTCACTTGTCATCCATATGGACAGACAGGTGGAGCGCTTCTGGCAGAATGCCTGCCGTTTGCTCTTCCTACCTTGTCGCGGTATTTATCGCGGTCACGATGTGACTTCTGATGTTCCCCACTGACTTTTGAATATGTTGAATCAATGAGCACGAGCTCAAAAGGGGAAAAGGACGTGAACCCGTTACCATCAATTTCAGTCGCTAAGTTTGGCGGCACCAGTGTCGGGACGCTAGCGGCGATGCAGCAAAGCGCCGCGGTTATCGAGCAAAACCCGCAAACCCGTTTAATCGTGATCAGTGCGTGCGCCGGAGTGACCAATCATTTAGTCGCGCTCGCAAAAGGGATCAGCGACCCTGACGTGCGCCAAGCCAAGTTGGACGCCATTAATGCCATTCACCAAGCAATATTGCAGCAACTTCCTGATTGCCAAAACACGCAAGCAGCCGTCGAACACTGGCATCTCGCCATTGCCGAGTATGCCGAAAAAGCGGCCATCATTCCTGACACAGCGCTAACGGATGCGTTAGTTGCCTGCGGCGAGCTGATCTCAACCCATATTTTCACCCATTTGCTCAACAGCCGAGGTATAACCGCTTTGAGAGTAGATGCGCGTGAATTGCTGCGCACCGACAGCCAGTTTGGCTGTGCCCAGCCTGACCCACAACAGACGCGAACACAGTGCCACGACCAATTGCTTCCGCATTTAGCCACACATCGAGTGGTCACCCAAGGGTTTATCGGCGCGGATGCCCACGGACAAACCACCACCTTAGGCCGTGGTGGTAGCGACTACAGTGCAGCACTGTTCGCCGAAGCCGTGGACGCAGAGAGTTTGGCCATTTGGACCGATGTGCCCGGGATTTATACCACCGACCCGCGGATTGCCGAACAAGCGCGCCCAATCAGTGAGATTAGTTTTAGCGAAGCCTCAGAAATGGCCACGTTTGGTGCCAAAATCCTGCACCCGTCCACCTTGCTGCCTGCAGTGCGCCAACATATACCAGTGTTTGTCGGGGCCGCGAGAGCGCCTGAGCAAGGCGGCACCTGGATCCGCGAGCACGCGCACTCGGCACCGCTGTTTCGTGCCGTCGCCTTACGACGAAACCAAACCATGGTGACACTAACCAGCTTAAACATGTTCCATGCATATGGTTTTTTGGCCAAAGTATTTGAGGTTTTGGCACGATTTGAAATCTCGGTGGACTTGATCACCACCTCGGAGGTCAGTGTCGCTTTAACCCTTGATCAAACCAACACTCAGGGCGACGCGCCGCAGCTGCCACAAGCGGCTATCGCCGAGCTGACCCAGTTATGTCATGTCGAGATCTGCGAGAACCTGGCGGTGGTAGCGCTGATTGGCAATGATATGAATCATACTGCTGGCGCGACAGCACCAGTGTTCAGTGCCTTAGCACAACATAAACTACGCATGATTTGCTACGGTGCCAGCAACCACAATGTATGTGTTGTGGTTGAAGATGACGATGCCACCCAGGTGGTGCAGCGGTTACACGCGGACTTATTTGAATAATAAAAAAGCCAGCACAGCCAATATGCTGGCTTCTTTCGTTAGCCGTTTAAGTTCGGCCCGAGCCATTTCTCCGCTTCTTCGCTGCTCCACCCTTTGCGTGCTGCGTAGCTGTCTCGCTGATCGTTTTGGATCTTCGCCACCGCAAAGTAACGTGACTCAGGGTGGGAAAAATACCAACCTGAGACCGACGCCCCCGGCCACATGGCATAGCTTTCGGTAAGTGTCATCCCCGTATGTGCTTCTACCGACAGCAATTGCCAAATTTTGCCTTTCTCACTGTGTTCAGGACAGGCGGCATAACCCGGCGCTGGCCGGATCCCTTGGTATTGCTCGCGGATCAGCGCATCGTTATCGAGCGTCTCATCGGGCGCATAGCCCCACAAGGTAATCCGAATTTGCTGATGGAGGTACTCTGCAAAGGCTTCTGCAAGTCTATCGGCGACCGCCTGGATCATGATCGCGTTATAATCATCCCCTTTCGCTTTGTATTCTTCCGCCAAGGCATATTCGCCAATACCACCTGTCACCGCAAATGCGCCAATCCAATCCGGCTGGCCACTGCTTTTTGGCGCAATAAAGTCCGACAAGCAATAGTTGGCACCACGAGGCTTTTTCGTTTGCTGACGCAAGTGGTTCAGTACGGTGAGCGTCGCTTGGCGAGACCCATCATCATAGACTTCAATATCATCCTCAACGCTGTTGGCAGGAAAAAGGCCACACACTCCCTTCGCGGCGACCAAGCCTTCTGCCTCGAAACGATCGAGCCAAGCATTGGCGTCTTGATACAAACGGCGCGCTTCCTCACCCACTAGTTCGTGATCCAAAATCGCCGGGAATTTGCCACTGAGTGACCACGTCATAAAGAAGGGTGTCCAGTCGATATACTGACGTAAGGTCGCTATCGAGACATCATCGTAAACATGCACGCCCGGCTTCAACGGCTGCGGAGGAGCATAGTTTGCCCAGTCCGTTTGCCACTTATTGTCCCGCGCCTGCTCAAGGGTGACGGGAGCGGTTCGAGGCGTTTTGCGTTGATGTTGCTCACGCACCGCCGCATAGTCTTTGGCTAAACGGGCCACAAAATCCGGCCGCTGAGTCTGTGACAGCAACGATGAGCACACCCCCACGGCACGTGACGCGTTGGGCACATAGACCACGGGCGCATGGTAATGCTGTTCAATCTTCACCGCGGTATGGGCTTTGGACGTGGTCGCGCCGCCAATAAGCAAAGGAATATCAAACCCTTGGCGCTCCATCTCTTTCGCCACGTTCACCATTTCATCTAACGATGGGGTAATCAGGCCTGATAAACCAATAATATCGACGTTTTCCTCACGCGCCACCGACAGGATTTTATCGGTCGGCACCATCACGCCGAGATCAATAATCTCGAAGTTATTACATTGCAGCACCACGCCAACAATGTTTTTGCCAATGTCATGCACATCCCCTTTGACCGTGGCGAGCAAGATCTTGCCATTGGTCTGTCCTTGCTGCTTTTCAGCATTGATGTAAGGCTCAAGGTAAGCCACCGCCTGCTTCATCACCCGTGCCGACTTCACCACTTGTGGTAGGAACATCTTGCCTTCACCAAACAAGTCCCCGACCACGTTCATGCCTGCCATCAGTGGGCCTTCAATCACTTCTAGAGGTTTACTTGCCGCGGCGCGAGCCAGCTCGGTGTCTTCAACAATAAACTCTGTAATGCCTTTGACCAGTGCATGTTCCAACCGCTTTTCCACCGGCCAACTGCGCCACTCTGCAGTTTCCGCGACCTCGTTCTCCCCACTATCGCGATAGCTGTCGGCGATCTCCAATAAACGCTCCGTGGCGCCATCATCTTTGTTGAGCACCACATCTTCTACTGCCAAGCGCAGCGATTCAGGCAAATCATCATAGATGGCTAACTGGCCCGCATTGACGATCCCCATGTCCATGCCATTTTTGATGCAGTGATACAAAAACACCGCATGAATAGCCTCACGGACGGGGTTGTTGCCTCGAAACGAAAACGACACATTGGAGACGCCGCCCGAGATCATGGCATGCGGCAGGGTTTGTTTAATGTCAGCCACGGCGTTGATGAAATCGACTGCGTAGTTATTGTGCTCATCAATGCCGGTAGCAACCGCAAAAATGTTGGGATCGAAGATAATATCTTCCGGCGGAAAACCGACTTGCTCGACCAGAAGATGATAAGCGCGCGTACAGATTTCCACTTTCCGCGCTTGAGTATCGGCTTGACCTTGTTCGTCAAACGCCATCACGATCACCGCCGCGCCATAGCGACGGACTAAACGTGCTTGGTGAAGAAAAGCCTCTTCTCCTTCTTTGAGCGAAATAGAATTGACGATGCCTTTCCCTTGAATGCACTTGAGGCCAGCTTCAATCACTTCCCATTTAGAGGAGTCAATCATCACTGGCACACGGGCAATATCCGGCTCGGCCGCGCATAAATTGAGGAATCGCACCATAGCCTTTTCGGCATCCAACATGCCTTCATCCATATTGATATCGATGATTTGGGCGCCGTTTTCCACTTGCTGCAATGCCACTTCCAGCGCCTCGTCGTATTGCTCTTCAACGATTAAACGTTTAAAGCGTGCTGAGCCAGTTACATTGGTGCGCTCACCCACGTTAACGAACAAGCTATCGGCATTAATGGTCAGGGGCTCGAGCCCAGATAAGCGACAGGCCACAGGGTGGTCAGGCAGAGAGCGTGGCGAATGTTTTTTCACCGCGTCGCTAATCGCTTGAATATGTTCAGGCGTGGTGCCACAACAACCACCGACCAAATTGATAAAGCCTGACGCCGCCCACTCATCAATGTGTGTCGCCATCTCTTCGGGAGAAAGGTCATACTCACCAAACGCGTTGGGCAACCCCGCATTAGGGTGGACGGAGACAAAGCCCTCACAAATGTCGCTCAGCTCTTTGACATACTGGCGCAATTCAGCCGGCCCCAGTGCGCAGTTTAAGCCAAACGACAGTGGCTCAACATGGCGCAGCGAGTGATAAAAGGCGGCGGTCGTTTGTCCGGATAAGGTGCGTCCAGACGCATCAGTGATGGTGCCGGAGATCATAATGGGTAAGCGAAACCCACGGGCATCAAAGACCTTTTCAACCGCAAACGCACAGGCTTTGGCATTCAAGGTATCAAAAATGGTCTCCAACATGATGATATCAACCCCACCCTCAATGAGCGCTTCGGTGGACTCGGCATACACGTCGACTAACTGATCAAAGCTGACATTGCGAAACCCAGGGTCATTCACATCTGGTGAGATTGAGCACGTTCGGTTGGTCGGCCCCAACACACCCGCGACAAAACGGGGTTTATCCGGCGTTTTCGCCGTCCACGCATCAGCGACCTCACGCGCAAGCCGGGCTGCCGCGACGTTGATTTCCGCACTCAGCGCCTGCATGTCGTAATCGGCCATCGCAATTTGGGTGGCGTTAAAGGTGTTAGTTTCAATAATGTCCGCGCCCGCGGCCAGGTAATCACTGTGTAGCGAAGCGATCTTATCAGGCTGAGTCAGCACCAAAAGATCATTGTTGCCTTTCACATCACAGTGCCAATCTTTAAAACGTTGGCCACGATAATCGGCCTCATTGAGCCCTAACCCCTGAATCATGGTGCCCATGCCACCATCGATCACTAGAATACGGTCGCGCAGTTGCTGTGTCAGTCGGTCCATACTATTACGCTTATCATCTTCCTCGTTGCAGTCATTTCATCCTACCACAGCGAAAATGGAAATCTAGACGTCTATAAATAACAATTTATTTTGATCTATTTCAATTCAGCTGTTCGTTTTGACAACGATTTCTATTAATATTTTGACACATTTTTTCATTCCCTCGTTGTACTAGGAAGCGGCATGTCAACTTACGCAATCCTCAGCTTTATGGCTGCTGCAGCCATCTTTATCGCTTTTATTAATAGTAAAATCAGTCGAGTACAAACCACCATCGCCATTACCGCTAGCTCGCTCCTACTGTCTTTGTTGATAGTGGTCGCTGGTCAATACCAAGCCATTCCACTCAAAACCATGGCCGAGCAAATACTGACAGATATCCACTTTGATACCTTTTTGCTCAAAGGCGTCCTCGGCTTTTTGCTCTTCGCGGGGGGAATTGGTGTCAAGCTTCCCTCTTTCTCCGACCAAAAGTGGGAGATCACGACCCTGGTGATCGGCGGGCTATTGGTCTCTGTGTTTTTAATCGGCACCGGTATCTGGGGCGTGTTTCAGCTGATCGGTATTCCTTTCGATTATCTCTACTGCCTGCTATTTGGCGCGCTGATCTCGCCGACCGATCCCATTGCTGTTCTCGCCATTGTGAAAAAACTGCAAGCACCGATGCGGATCACGACACAAATAGAGGGAGAGTCGCTATTTAATGATGGCGTGGGTATCGTGATCTTTGTGACTCTTTTTACCCTGGCCTTTGGCGACAACAACCCGACGGTGGGCGGTACCATTGCCTTGTTTTTACAAGAAGCCGTTGGCGGGATTTTATATGGCCTGGTGCTTGGCTATCTTTTCCATCGCTTGATTTGTGCCACCAACGATCACTCGATGGAATTGCTATTAACGCTGGCTATCCCCAGCGCTGGCTATGTCCTGGCCGATATGCTGCATGTCTCTGGCCCGCTGGCAATGGTGGTTGCCGGGATTATGATTGGCAACTGGACCCGCTTTATTGGCTTTTCCAAAGAAAGTGAAGATCACCTCGACCACTTCTGGGAACTGGTCGATGAATTTCTTAACAGCCTACTCTTTCTCCTAATCGGGGTTAGCTTGCTGCAAATCAGTTTCCATAAAGAAGACTGGATCATTATGGCGGCGGTGGTGCCTATTGTGCTTCTCGCCCGGTTTATCAGCGTGAAAGTGTGTTACCTCGGCTTTAAGCGCTTTCGAACCTATAACCCTTGGGCAGTACGTATATTAAGCTGGGGAGGCTTACGCGGAGGGCTTGCGTTGGCCATGGCAATGGCCGTGCCCGCTGGCATCATGGTGGTGCCGGAAAAAAATATCGATGTTCGCGAGCTGATCCTCATCATGACCTATGCGGTGGTGGTGTTCTCCATTTTGGTGCAAGGCTCAACCATGACAGGCATGGTTGATAAAGCAAACGCAGCACAAGACGAAATGGATAAACATCAAAGCTAACCGAGTCCCTAACCCAAAAGCGCCCGCGGGCGCTTTTTTATTCATCAAGGGTAAAGTTAGACGCGGAAAAGGCATCCAAGTCAAAGGGCGTTTGCTGGTAAACACAATAGTTTAGCCAGTTGGCAAACAGTAAATGCCCATGGCTGCGCCAACTCACATACGGTGGCTGCGAAGGATCGTCATCTGGGTAATAGTTAAGGGGGACCGCGGGCTCCATGCCTTCTTCTAAATCCCGATGGTATTCATGATGCAGGGTATGAGAATCATACTCAGGATGACCGGTGACAAACACATTGCGCTTATCTTTCGTCGCCGCCAGATAGGTACCCGCTTCATTGGACGTGGCTAAAATATCGAGGTCGGTATGTTCGGCCAGATAACTCGGAGAAAAATCCGCATAGCGTGAGTGGGGCGCTAAGAAGCTATCATCAAAGCCGCGTAATAGCGGGTGTTTGCATAACTCAGCATTAATGTGGTGACGGTAAACCCCTGACAACTTCTCTTTGCGGGTTTTCTTGGGTAAATCATACAGCAACTTTAACCCTGCTTGCGCGGCCCAACAAATATATAAGGTTGAGGTAACGTGCTTATGCGCCCAATTCATCACATCTTGAAGGTGCTCCCAATATATCACGTCCTCAAACTGCACCAGTCCTAACGGTGCCCCCGTCACGATCAGACCATCAAAGTTGCGCGTTCGTACGGTCTCAAATTGACGATAGAAGGTATCAAGATGCTCGGTTGGCGTATTTTTGCTTGGTCGATTATCTATCCGCAGTAACTCCACATCCACTTGCAAGGGACTGTTAGAAAGCAGACGCATAAATTGCGTTTCGGTCTCGATTTTTTTCGGCATCAGGTTAAGTAGCAGCACCTTCAGCGGGCGAATGTTTTGACTCACCGCACGGGTTTCTGTCATCACGAAAATATTTTCGCGCCGCAGGATATTGGTCGCGGGAAGTTGATCCGGGATTTTAATCGGCATCACTGCCTCCTAGGGATGTTTAGACGTCCAGATATCTAATAACATAACGCAGCCACTGACCGAGCTCAAGCAATAATCAATCATTGCACAAGTGTTGTTTAAGCATAGGAAAAGACAGGATCAATGAGGAGAGGCAAAAACGAAAAAAGCCCCCCGCAAATGCGGAGGGCTTATAAATAACTCTTGGCAGTGACCTACTCTCACATGGGGAGACCCCACACTACCATCGGCGCAGCAACGTTTCACTTCTGAGTTCGGCATGGGTTCAGGTGGTGCCGTTACGCTATGGCCGCCAAGAAAAACCTGGTGCTGATAGGCAGATTTGAACTGCCGACCTCACCCTTACCAAGGGTGCGCTCTACCAACTGAGCTATATCAGCGAAAACGCTTCATCAAAGTCTTACTTTTTATCTGCTTTGATAATTAAATCACTTCTAATTAAAGTCTTACACTACGTTGCTTTAATTAGGTTATCTTGTTTGATGCGATGAGGATGTTGAATCGAGACGCGCAGTGTATGCCAATACATGAGCATCGCAGATATCAAAAGCATCGAGCTATCAACAAGATGAGCCGTTTTTGCCTTCAGATTTTTCCAAAAATCTGAAAACAAGAAAGCAAGCCTGGCGATGTCCTACTCTCACATGGGGAGACCCCACACTACCATCGGCG
>NZ_MUEZ01000019.1:0-80802 GCF_001996015.1 Salinivibrio sp. ML198 | reverse complement strand
GTGAAACAGATTTATGGAGAATGACTTTTCCGTGGTCATCCACCGCGTGAAGAGAAAAGTGGTGCTTGGCGAGATCAACGCCACAAAAGAATTGAGTAGGCATGGTTACCTCCGGTATTAAAGGCCGCACCTAAGTGTGGCAGATTCTCAAGAGGGGGAATCCATGTCATTCGTTATGTTCTAGGAGTAAATTGTTGATTTATTTGTGTGCTATTTTTGTTTTGGCTTTGTCTATACCAGTATCACTGTATATGAGCCAATTTGGGCTGGGGTTGTGGGATGATCATACAAAATGGGCTGAAATGGGAAGCTTTTTCGGTGGTGTTTTGGGACCAGTAGTTACTATTATTTCTGTTGGCTTTTTATATGTTCAACTGAAAGCTCATCAAAAACAACAGCAATATACATTCAATACATTGAAACTACAGAAAATTGAATCAGATATTTCATTTTTTGCATCTGTAGTTAAGTCGGAACTTGAGCGTGAAATAGAAACGATGGATAGTAAAACCCTACAGAGTGTTTTAAGTCATCATGCTGCAGAATTTTGCTCTGTTCATACCTATTATCAAGGTGCTGAAGATCCGAACTTGATCGTCAAAGAATTTGGTCGACGTTCGTTTGACTTTCTTATCTGCTATGAAAGTCTATTTGCTTCTTGGTCTGCAATAAATGCCCATCTACATTCTCTAAAGACTATTGATGACTCTTTAGGTATGGATAACTATAAATCACAACGTGCGCGAGTCTTTACTACATTGGATAGCTATATTTGCTCTCATTTAGATACTATCGTAATGACCTTAGAGCAAGATTTTAAGCCTCACTTCCGGCCGTCATTTGAAGAGTCTCGTGAAAAGTACAAACATCAATTGAGAAACGAACATAAAAAAGCATTTAAGAGTGACTTTGGACTTGATCCGTTTTACTAGACACTGAGCAAAGGTTATCAAAAGTAGGTTATTGTTCATTCTTACGTATTTAATGGATGAATCATTTATAAGAGAACACAATGAACACAATAAATATCCAGTACTATAAACATCCTTATGCCGAATTTGTCCTTGGCTCTTATCAAGGTAAGCTTTGCTTGTGTGACTTCCGATATCGTAAGATGAGAAGTGTCGTTGATGAGCGCATTAAACGAATTCTTAACGCTGAGTTTGTAGAAAAAAGCGATGATGTTTTAGCCGCTACTCGCGTTCAGCTCGAGGAATATTTTTTGGGTGAGCGAAAAACTTTCGACCTGCCTTTACTCTTGGCGGGTACCGATTTTCAACAGTCGGTATGGAATGCATTAAGCAACATTCAATACGGTGACAGGGCGACGTACCAAGAGCTGGCAGTATCGATTGGTAATGAAGCCGCAGTGCGCGCGGTTGGCAATGCTAATGGCGCAAATGCGTTGGCGATCATCATTCCTTGTCATAGGGTTATCGGCACCCAAGGGGAGCTCATTGGCTATGGTGGCGGTTTGTCACTGAAAAAGCGCCTTTTAGAACTAGAGCAGAACTTATTCATTTAAGGATAGAGTAGGGGCGTATGAGAGCGGAGCTGAGAGCGAAAATCCTGGCGGTATGTGATCAAAAAATCAAAGCGAAAGGTGAGAATGTCGGTGTGTCATTTTATGCGTTCTTCAAAAATAAAAATGACGATCCAGAGCAGTTGATGGAAGCTGCAACATGGTGGATACAGACCCATCAGTTAGATCATTTTGTTAAGGCACGAGTCATCAAAGAGATGGTGAAAAATAATTTATGACGACTGCAAAAATCATGGCCTGTTTTGCCGACAAGGTGTAATTCAGGTTCACAAGGATGGCACTGGGTAGCGGGGCACTGGTCGAGATAGTCGTGCTGGCTTTGGCGAACTGATGTTAGAAATCCCGCGACGGTTGAGGTAGCATTGCCGACTTTTTCAGCGGTGAGAGGCATTTATGTATATCGGCTTTGACTATGGTACAGCCAATTGTTCGGTGGCAAAGATTGAAAATGGTCAGCCGACGCTGTTACGCCTAGAAGGGGATAGCACGTTTATTCCTTCCTCCCTTGCCGCACCTACGCGCGAATCGGTGTCTGAGTATCTATTTCGTCACCGTGGTATCAAGCCGCTAGATACGATTGGCGAGCAGATGTTGCGCCGCGCGATCCATGTAAACCGAGAGGAAAGCATTGAACTTGAGGCGGAGGACATGGCGTTTGGTCAAGCGGCGCTCGATCGCTATCTCGATGATCCGCGCGATATGTACTACGTGAAATCCCCTAAATCTTTCCTTGGCGCATCAGGTTTACGTGATGCCCAACTGCGCTTTTTTGAAGATCTCGTATGCGCAATGATGGATAACATCAAAACCCAAGCCGAACACCAAACCCAACAGAGTATTACTGATGCAGTGATCGGTCGGCCGATCAATTTTCAAGGCCGTGGAGGCGAGACGGCAAACCGCCAAGCCGAAGGTATTTTGCTCAATGCGGCTAAGCGGGCGGGTTTTAAACAGATTGAATTTCAGTTTGAGCCGGTCGCGGCTGGCCTGGACTATGAAGCGACACTGAGCGAAGACCAAATTGTTCTGGTGGTCGATATCGGTGGGGGAACCACAGACTGTTCGTTGATTGAGATGGGGCCATCATGGCGCGGTAGTCGCGATCGTAGTGCAAGTTTATTAGCGCACAAAGGCCAGCGTATTGGTGGCAATGACCTAGATATTGCGCTGGCATTCAAACAAATGATGTTCCCGTTTGGGATGGGCAGCAAGATGGAATCTGGCATTGAGATGCCGATTACGCAGTTTTCCAACCCCATCGCGATTAACAACGTGCAAGCACAAAACGATTTCTATGCGTTTGAAAATTTGGCGGTGCTCAAAGGGCTGCACAAGCAAGCGCAAGAGCCACATAAACTGGCCCGTTTGCTTGAGGTCTATCACGAGTCGCTGGGTTACAACATTGTCCGTCGTGCGGAAGAGGCAAAGATTGCGTTGTCGGATCAAGCCGCTTACCGAGCGGGTATTAAGCTGTTCTCCGAGCGCGTGGACGTTGATGTATCGCGCGATGACATGATTGATGCGATTGAAGCGCCCAAACGTAAGATGACCGCCTTAGTTCACGATGTGGTCGCGCAGGCCGATGTAAAGCCTGACGTGATTTTTATGACAGGCGGCTCGGCACGCTCGCCCTTCTTGCGGGAAGCTGTACAAGCAGAGCTGCCGCACATTCCTGTGGTGAGTGGCGACTACTTTGGCTCAGTCACCGCAGGCTTAGCGCGTTGGGCGGAAGTTTGCTTCAAGTAACTGTGCTTTAATGCGCCAGCTTAGCTCTTGTCGGTTGCTCACTAATACATACTGCATTGGTTAGATGTGTTGTGACATCCTTTTCCCTCTACGGATGTGATTGCTCTCGGGTATCAGATCCGTGCCCGTATTGACATGCGACCAGTACGCTAATTTCTCGTGATCTTTCTCCAAAGTGTTGCACGCTTTAGCAGGCAGTCAGTTGCTTCATGGCTAGAAACGATATTAACTACAGCCTGCTCAAATCTAATCGGCATATATGATGGTCACGTTAGTCGTCCAAGAGGAAATCGGATGCGCCACAATAGGAAAGTTTCGGAGAATATCAAAGAGCTCGAAGCAGAGCTAAACGCTGCTAAGAGCCAGGAAGACTTAGTTACATTTATTCGTAAGGTAGAAAGTCACCCTGGACCGCTTGATTATGATGATCGGCCCATTCGTGTTTTTCTCGGTGCCTGGGTATTGCTGCTTATCTATACGATATTTTTATTCGGGGCGCCCGCTCCTTTTAAGTTAGTCTTTGACCTTCCATATATTGACGATGTTTTGCAGACTGTCGTTTTCTATAGCTCTGCATGGGTGCCTGCCACTATTAATTGTTATTTGGCTAAGCGTCTGGATAAGTGGACTTGTAAAGAGTTCGGGCTCGATAAACTGTTGCCTAACCCTGATCATCGCTTTGCTTTTGCCTTTTTAGCCACCTTCATTTCTATGAGCATTTCATCGAAATTACAAACCGCCTATTGGAACTTCATGTCTTTTATTGGTTCCTCGTTTTCCTCTTACCGAACCAGTGGCGAACTTGTTGGCTTCTTTTTATTCTGTGCTGGGGTTATCTTATTTTACTGGTTCTTTTTAAGAAGGCGGCCGAACTGGCGTCGTTATATGTCAGAGCATATTATGTCTATGGGCACGTTGTTAGATAATAACTTAAAAGATCTCAGAAGAGCTTGCGGTATCCGTTATGAGCAAGTGGCTTCTCAATTTGCAGAGTTTGACCGAGGTAACGATTATCGCGGCCTAGACAGCTTGTACCAAGGACATTACAAAGGGGAGGTACACGAGTTTGATTATCAAGTTTATCGCTTTGTGTATGTGATTAGAAAGTCAGAGACGCGCAACGATTCTAGTGGTAATACTACCTCTCGGGACGCTCGCTGCTCTTACTACCGCTATGGTTTGTTAGTACCATTTCCTTTTGCTGAGGACGTGACTATTAGCGGTGACGGTGCAGTTTCAGGTGGAGGTGGAGAATACAAAACGGCTTCTCCGGCTTTTAACCGTCAGTTTATAATTAACGCTAACGATGAATTGAGTGCAGCTCGGTTTTTGTCGCCCGCAATGGTTGAGACATTGAGTGATCTCAACGATATAGTCGAAAAGCCTGTGTTGGCTGTGAGTAATGATAACGAGCTTTGTCTGGCTTTTGACGATGGCGACATTCTTAAAACGGAGTGGCAATACGACCTAGAAAACCCCGGGGCATTTGCTGATGAAATCACCGCCCATGCTAACCTTGAAAAACTGAATAGCCTGTTAGCGATCATTCACGAGACAATGAAACTAACGGACAGCAACTTTAGTGGTGAAACGGCCCATTTTTTCCCAGATTACAATGTAAGAGAAGTGTCGTTTGACGATCTTGATGAAATAGAAAAGCTAACAACAATGGTAAGGTAAATGATAAATGGGTACCATTATACTCCTAATACTATTCACATTAATCCTACTAGCTATTTGGGCTATTAGGATTAACAACACTATTATCAGTAATTATAATGGGGTTGAACGAGCGTGGGCGTCGGTGCTGACTCAGGAGCGACAGAAGAATAAAATTATTCCCTATGTGGAACAGTTGGTAGAAGACTACAAACTACATGAGACTTCTTTGTTTACTGAGATTACGAAGTTGCGAACATCACTCGATCAGCTTTCTGACGCTCAAGTAGATACCGAGCTTTTAGAGGAGGCCGAAAAGCAGACCAGTAATTTTTTATCAGGGTTACGCGTAACGGTCGAGGCATATCCGGAGCTGAAGGCCTCTGATGCATATTTAAAATTGATGGATGAGATTTCAGAGCAGCAAGAACAAGTGGGTGCGGCACTTCGTATTTTTAATCAAAATGTGGAAAGCTTTAATACAAGTATTCAAGTCTTTCCCAACTCTTTGGTAAACAAGTGGGTGAATAACAAGCAGGCTATTACGGTATTTTATGATAGCGAGGCCTCAGCAGGGTTTGAATATAAGCCTAACTTTTGACGGCTCGTGTCTTTTTGTTCTCTTGGCTGTATGGTTAAGGCACAATCAGGGATTATTTGATCAGGACGTTATCCATGGAGCAAAACGCGCGTATCGGGCCACCAGATCAACCGCTTTTTTGGCGTGATGGGCGTATGCCATATGTTGAGCTTCGTGTGGTCCAGGATGGTCGTAAAGTGTGTTATGCGCCGCATAGCCATGTTGAGTGGTCAATGGGTGCGATCATTAATGGGGAAAGCACATTTGCCTACCGTGATGACGCATATCGGGTGAATGCTGGCACCTTGGTGTTGATGAACCCACATTGGGTCCATGCATGCAATCCAATTGATAATCAACCCTGGGCATACACGATGCTCTATGTGGATAAAGATTGGTTAACGCAGCTGCGCTATGAGGCGGGTCTGCTTGAAGCTCCGCTTTGGCAAGACATAATGACAGCCACAATTAAAGACGAGAAATGGTATGTCGGCTATTGCGACATGGCGGCATGCTTACTCGACAGCACGCGAACGCTGCTTGAAAAACAATCAATTTTGGTAGAATTTCTCACCAACATCATGACCTTGTTTTCCGGTCAGCTCAATCTATCTCGAGAAACACCAGCCCCTTTGCAAAAGGTAGCGGATTATCTGAGGGCTCAGGCTTGTGAGGATGTATCACTCGATAGCCTGTGTAATTTGGCCGGATATAGCCCTGGCCACCTTATCCGGTCTTTTAAAAAGCAGTTTGGTCTGACCCCACACGCTTACCTACTTAATTGCCGAGTTCAGCAGGGTCAGAGAGCACTAAAACGAGGTGAATCAATCGCAGATACTGCGGTTGATGTGGGTTTTTCGGATCAATCACACTTTCAGCGGACATTTAAAAAGCTATTGGCTGCGACGCCAAATCAATATCGACGGTCACTAGTCCATCACGATAAAGACACAGCTAGCAGCAATTAAAATGGATAGTGTTCGGTTGAGGGCGACGATCACTTTCGGTTGACGGGTGTATCTTCGCAGTGTGGCGCCAGCGTAAACCCAACAGCCCAGAGAAAGCCAACATATCGGCATATACAGTGAGGCAAAAATAACCAGTTCGATAAGGTTTTCGCTGTTGGTATACGCGCTAATACCAGACACCGAGGCGAGCCAGGCTTTTGGGTTAAGCCACTGCATAGCGGCGCCAGTCATAAAACTGGGTGCTTCCGGAGCCTCATCTGTGCCTAGCTCTCCGCTATCCAAGAATAATCGAAGACTTAGATAGAGTAAGAATAGGATACCTGCCCAGCTCAATAATTGTTTAAAGCCAGAAAAAACAGAGAGAAATGAGTATAGGCCAAGCCCTATAGCGAGAAATAAGGAAATGAATCCCAGTGTTGCGCCAGTTGCAAAGACTAAGCCTTTCGGTAGGGAGTAGCGCGTACCGCTACTCAAACAAACCAAGTTCACGGGGCCTGGAGAGATAGAAGCCGCGAGCGCAAATGCCATCATGGGTACAACTAAAATATCTGCCATTGTTACAGTCCTTTGGGTATAAACATCGCCCAAAAGTGTGTAGCAAAACGGGCTGGTAGGTATTGAACAAAATTGCTTTCCTATCATTAATACACGTTAAACCAATGGCGGATGTGATCGCTCCCTAAACCTAAAAAGGCTTGCTGAGGCGTTGTTATTGAGAGCGTGCTGATTTTCAAGAGCCGTTGCTGTTGTTTCAACTAAGACATTTGGCTTTGCCGTTGTTCTATTGGCTTAACGTTGGTTTGTTGTTGTAGCCACGCTATTAGCTGCTCTTCCGGCATGGGCTTGGCGTAATAAAAGCCTTGGGCAATGTTAACGCCTAACTTTTTCAAATAATTGGCTTGATCCGCGGTTTCGACACCTTCGGCAACGGTTTGTAGTTTGAATGTTTTGGCCAGCCAAATAATGCTTTCAGTGATCGCGATATCATTTTCGCTGGTTAAGATGCTGTTGATGAATGAGCGATCGATTTTAAGCGTAGAAATTGGCAACGTGTGCAGGTAACTCAACGAGGAGTAGCCCGTACCAAAGTCGTCGACAGCAATACTGAGGCCACGCTTACGTAGTTGGCTGAGTTTCTCAAGGTTCTTTGATTTAGAATGAAAGAACACGCCTTCTGTGATTTCTAGCTCTAAGTTGGGAGGAGGGATGTGATTCTTCTTTAAAATATCATCAATAAAGCTAACAAAGTCATCCTCTTCCACATCGCATGCCGTCACATTAACCGCCACGCGCTCAATGCATAATGCCTGCTCTTGCCAGCGTGCCATGGTTTCACATGCCTGAATGATCACCCATCTGTCAATTTGTGTAATGAGCCCCGTTTTCTCTGCTATTGGAATAAAGTCACCCGGTGAGACGAGGTTACCATTCGGTAACCGCCATCGCACCAAGGCCTCGACACTGATCACTTTACCCGTTGCAAAGTCTATTTGCGGTTGGTACCAAAGCTCAAATTGTTGTTTGGTGATGGCTTGTCGCAGCAATGTCTCAGTCCGAATATAGCGCAGCGCATCCTGTTGAAGTCGCTTTGAATAGAAGTGAGGGGTGTTGGGAGCCTTAGTGTTGATTGCGTTAATAGCTGCATCCAGTATACGGCGAGTATTGACAGCATCATCGGGGTAATGACTCACGCCGATAGCGATATCAAGATGAATCAGATCATGCTCAATGCTAACAGGGACACTAATGGCACTGATCAGTTGTTGGCAGACAGATAAAGTGTGATTCAAGCTGTTTTGGCCGGGTGGGTTAACCAAGCACCAAGTATCCGTCGTGAGGCGAAAGAGCTTATCGTTATCGGTAATCGCGCTGACGGTTCGTTGAGAGCATATCACCGCCGCTTGATCGAGCCCGGAATGGCCGAATGACTTAAAAACCTGATCGAGATTAATGGAAAAAACAATCACGTAAACAGGTTGATTTAATACTGACGCCGAGAGGATGGTGTCGGTGACATGCTCTATACACCGCTGCTCGTTGGGGAGACCGGTCACCCTGTCATGGGTAGCAAGATAATAAAGCTTATCGCGTTGGCTAATAGCTAAAAAACGTGCTCTAAGCAGCATCACAACGCGTTCCATAAACTCTACTTTATCAACGGGCATGGTAATAAATTCATCCACCAGTGCCAGGTAAGGGCGAAGTTTGTGTTTGAGGTCGCGCTTAGAGAGCATGAGCATCACAGGTAAAAGTGTGGGCTCGCATCGGGTCTTTTTGTCTTGCAATGCGTCTTTATACTGCTCGAGAGAGGGGATATCGATGATCGCAAGGTCAAACTCGATATTGTCTATATCACTTGGATTTTCATAAATTCGGAAGTCGCTGCTCAGTTGTTCGCGCAGTAGTGCCAAGTTGTTGGGGTTATGGATAGCCAATAAAACGTTGGCACCCTGAATACGCTGTAATCCATCGTCTTTGCGTTCTGCTTTTTGCTCGGGGTTTACCATTATTGGTAAGGTTCTAACCGTACTGGTCATCGTTACTCCTCACCCGTGAAACCAGCAACGAGCTGCATCAAGGCCTTTTTGGCGACGGGTTTTTGCATGATACTAACTGCGCCATATTGGGAGGCTTGGCTGGCACTTGTCAGCATTTTCTGTGGTGAGAGAACAATAAACGCGGTGTTCATCTGTTGTAGCTTTTCGCATAATCGCCACACGTTGGCGCCAAATCCGCTGGTGTCGACCAGGGCAAGCTTTTTACCGCCAATCGCCGCTGCAGCTTGCATATCGGCTTCGCTATTCAAAGGTCGACAATGATAACCAGCCTCTTCAAGAGAGTCGGCCAACACTTTTCGGTTACCCGATGATTTCACGCACAAAAAAACCGTTAATGACGCCGCGTTTTTATTCGTCACCTCGCTTACCTCTTGTTCAAATTCAAACAGCTACGGCTTGCACTTTATCGGGGCCGATCAGGTACTGATGAGGCTTGCGATCAAAATCACTCAATCGTTTCTTCATCACCGAAATCTGTGAATGCGCGGTATCGTCCGCATAGTAAGACAGGGAAATAATCGTATCCGACAAGTAGCTGATGCCTTTTTCAGAAATGCTGTCTTCGCCGTAAAGCGCAAATGTCTCGTTCACCAGGATCACCGAGACATTGATTCTCGATAAACCTTTTGCGAGGGCATGCAAACGGTTTTGAATCGATTCCTCGCGCAAGGTCAGTTTAAAACCGGCTGTGCTATCAAGCACCACCAGGCGAGTGTTATTTTGAACAACATCCTTGTACACCTTGGCTGCAAACTCATCGGCTAAATATTGCAAAGGCTCGATCTGTTCGATGGTTAAACATCCTGCCTCCGCTTGGTGTTGCAGTGTGATGTTGAGTTGTCGTGCCCGGTGAAGGTATGAGGAGATTTCTTCCTCGAATAGGTAGATATTTACGTGACCTAGACTATGGCTATATTGCTCGGCAATACAGCTGCTTAAGGTCGACTTTCCAATGCCAGATGGGCCGGTGATCATCGTCACTGTCCCCATCTCTAGTCCACCGCCAAGCAGATTGTCGATAGATGCAATGCCCGTCGAGATGGGTTCAAATCGTCCTGGTACCAGTTCTTCGTTAGGAGGAAGTGGCCGTGGGAACACTTCAACCCCGTGAGCGCCATTGCGCATCTGATGACAGCCCTTCAAAAAATCAGACCCACGGAATTTTTCTACACAGAGTTCTTGCCCCATCGGGGTTTGACTCAGTGAGATCACGCCATCGGATAAAAAGCGTAAGTCGTCATCGGGCGAGGAGTCACTGTGTTCTGACGTGAACAAAACGATGGCGCCACGTTCGGTGAGATAGTGGATAAACGACAGTACCTCTTTACGATACTGAAAAACATCTGCGGTGAGAAAGCGCAAGTGGGTAAAGGAGTCGACAAAGACTCGAGTCGGTTTGAGTGTTTCCACCGTTTCGACGATGGCCGTGGTGACAGGCTCATGCTCTACGTCGTTGGAGGCGAATATGTCATAAGATTCGTTCTCCTTAAAAAACGTTTCGTCTGGCGCCAAGCTAAGAAAGGTGATGTTCGCAATGTCAATGCCAATCGCTGTCGCGTTGGTTTTGAGCTGATCCTCTGCCTCTTGAAAGCCGATAAACAAACTATCGCCTTCTCGTGACGCCGTAGAGAGAAACTGTAAGCCTGTGGTTGTTTTACCTAAACCTGGCCCACCTCTCACCAATACCGCCGTTGAGGGGAGGAAGCCGCCATTCAAGACTTGATCCAGTCCAGGAATCCCTGAGGAGACTCTCTCTTTCATGTTGCTTCCCCCTATTATGCTTATTCGTATTAGGCCTAGCCTACCCAAAAGCACCTATAAAGATGCTTTTTAGGCATTACCGTCTAAAAAGGTAGTAGAGGTAAGAGCCACTGTCATGGCGGCTGTAAGAAAAAGCAGCATTCACGCCTCAAAACGCCTAGAATGCAGTACGCTGTGCGTTTGCTGCCGCAACACCTGTGGTGCAATGGAGAATCATCATTAATAGGAACCCATCTTCGCGAACACTTCCGTATTTTTATTAGAAATCATGCACCAAGGTAGGGGTATTGGCGCGAAATAGCTTGGTCAGAACAGATTTATATTGCCAACCGAGTGTGAGCAATCGCCTCGCCAGGCAAAGGTTTTGGATGGTGGCGACTTCAATGCCGCGGTAGTGATGCGGATGCGCTTGAATATAGTCGATAAACGCCGTCAGTACCCCTTGGCCGCGAACGCTGGGGGCAAATTGTAGCGAAACAATCGATAATCGCTGACTACCGATCGGACAGTGAACCAGACAATAGCCGAGTGGGTGCTTGATAGCGGTGGAGAGCTCTGGAAAAGCGCGCGTTTGGTGACGTTGGGCTAATTGGTCATAGCCGTGGCATAGGTGGTTAAGCAGTTGCCGAGCGTTATCATCCATCGGTGTGCCTCTGGAGAGGTCGAAACGTAGCCACCATATTAGGGACTTTATTTTTTCGAAAAACAGAAAGGTCCAAGCCACGTATTTGCCTCTTTTACTCGCGTTTTACAGAGATAAAAAGCAAGCTTGGCGATTAGGCTGCCATAAAATTGATGGCTTTGTGACCAAGGTGGAGTCATCACCTATGCGGTTACGGTAGGTTAAAGGTATACCATCAATACACCTGTGTGGAGGTGAATATGGCCTACCTAACCTTAACCCCAGAAACCTTGGATGATGCGCATATCTGCTGTGCGTTCTCGGATAAAAAATGCCAAGCCAGCTATCAGGCGAAAAAGCAGTGGCTAAAGCAGGAGCATCAGCACGGATACCGTTTTCGCCGTTTGGATGAACGCGCCAAAGTTTTCATCGAATATGGCCCAGCAGAGACCGCTTGGCAGCCCATACAAGCGGATGGTTATCTGGCATTGGGTTGCTTTTGGGTCTCTGGGAAATACAAAGGGCATGGACACGGCAAGCAACTGTTAGCTGACGCCATTGAAGCGGCTAAGCAGCAAAACAAGCAAGGCCTAGTCGCCGTGGTCGGTAAAAAGAAATACCACTTTATGAGCGATACAAAATGGTTAAAAGGCCAAGGCTTCAACGTGGCTGATGAGGCCCCTAATGGCTTTGTGCTGTTGTATTATCCGTTGCATGACACGGCTGAAATACCGCATTTTCGGGCATCTGTTCATACCGCCAAGGTATCAACCGAAGGGTGTGTGGCGTATTACTCCCATCGTTGTCCTTATGCGGAATACCATGTGCTGAACTCGTTACAACAGAGCTGTGCGCAGCGCGGTATCCCGCTTGAAGTGCATCATTTAGAGACATTGAGCCAAGCACAAGCATGTCCTTCACCGGCCACCATTTTCAGTTTGTATTATCAGGGCGAGTTTATCACTACCGATATCAGTGCCTGTATGGAGAGCCGCTTTGATAAGTTTATTCCTCATCATCCTTAACCTGTGAAATAGATAGCCCGTATGTTAGAAATCATTACCGCGCCAGACCCAAGGCTGGCCATAAAAGCAGAGCCAGTCTCGGATATTACCGCCGTACAGACGTTAATTGATGATATGCTTGAGACGTTATATGCCACTGACAACGGTATTGGATTGGCTGCCACGCAAGTGGGTCGTAAAGAGGCGATTGTCGTCATCGATATTTCTGAACGCCGGGATGACCCTTTAGTGCTCATTAACCCGGTGGTTGTATCTGGCGTTGACAAAGCCATGGGTCAGGAGGGTTGTTTATCCGTGCCCGGCTATTATGCAGATGTCGAGCGATACTCGTCTGTTGTGGTGTCGGCCCTTGATCGCAATGGTCAATCGATCACGATAGAGCGCGATGATTTTCTTGCCATTGTTATGCAGCATGAAATCGACCACTTATCTGGAAACCTTTTTATCGATTATCTCTCGCCATTAAAACGACAAATGGCCTTAAAAAAGGTGAAGAAGTACTTAAAACAGAGCGCTTAGTAGAATCTTCAACTTACATGGATGTAAGAGCAAACGATGAATATTGGTATTTATGTGTATGAGCACGCAGAGGTGCTTGATTTTGCTGGCCCCTTTGAGGTGTTTAGCACCGCAAAACGTTTGGGAGCGGACAGTTGGCAGGTTGGACTGGTTGCTGAACAAGACACACCTTTTCTAGCGCGCGGCGGCTTGCGTGTCGTGCCGGATTATCATCTCGCCAATCATCCCACGCTGGATGTGCTGCTGGTTGTCGGCGGCGTTCACCATGAGCAAGTTACTAACCCGTCGGTGATCGATTGGGTGAAGCAACAAGATGCGATCACTCAATGCACGGCCTCTGTCTGTACGGGGGCGTTCATACTCGCAGAGGCCGGATTACTCGATGGTCGAAAGGTGATCACGCATTGGGAAGATATGGACGACCTCAGCCGTGCTTATCCGCCATTAAGCGTGGTATCAGGTAAGCGCTGGGTGAGGGATGGAAAATATCTCACCTCCGCAGGTATTTCTGCGGGCATTGATATGAGTTTGCAGCTGGTGGCTGATCTGCACAGCGAAGATTTAGCCTTGCGCGTTGCCAAGCAAATGGATTACCACTGGCAGCGAAACGAGTAGTATGCAGTTTGGATAAGGTACGTAGCGCGATAATAATCACTGTATGCGCTGATAGAATAGGAATTGAGCATGTTCCCAGCCACATGGCGCTCTAAGCGTTTGTGTTTTAGTCCGTTTGATTATTGCGATGCAAAACGTGTCAAAGCGATGTTTGAGCAAAATCAGCATCTGCAATATCAAGATCCCACGTTTAAACCTTGGTCATTATCCACCTACCAATCATTGATTGCCGACAGTGCGGAGAAAAAAGCGCCTGATGTGGAAGAGGCGTTTTATCTTCGTCGTATTCAGACCCATGACGGTAAAGATATCGGCTATTTGCAAATCTCGCTCAATGCACCTGACACACAGAGTGTTTGGCTGCCCATGCTCACTATTTCTCCAAGATATCAAAAACATGGCTATGGCAGCGAAGCGGTTGCGAGCGTGATTGAAACCGTGCAAGCTTATGGGGACTATCGACGCATGGGGGTGAATGTTTATGCCGAAAACATTCGCGCGTTTCGATTCTGGTATCAGCAAGGGTTTTGTCGTATTACCCATTTTGAACCCGAGCAAGACGAGGGGCGTGATTATCACTGTGTGGTGCTCTATCGAGACCTTATGTCGTGAACAGCGCATGTCTTTTCGGGAATCGACAAGATTACGTCGCTTAAGCCATGTTATGGAAGGAATTAGGTAAACGAATGATGAAAAATAAACCAGTCAATCGAGTGCGATTAAAACGCGCCGCGATGGGTGTCGCGCTTGCACTAGGTGTAATGAGCTTGGTGCCTGGCCAGGTGTACGCTGCTGACACCACACACGCTGAAGTGCAGCGCGAATCAGGTCTGTATCTACAAGACTTTGATCGTTCGGTTCGCCCGCAAGATAACTTGTTTCGTCACGTCAATGGCACTTGGTACGACCAAACCCAAATCCCCAATGATATGTCCAGCTATGGTGCGTTCCGTATCTTGGCTGAAGACAATGAAAAGCGCTTGAAAGGGATCATTGATGAGCTGGTGGCGCGTGATGATCTCAAGCCTGGCTCCAACGAGCAAAAGCTGCGTGATTTTTATCTTAGCTATATGGACCAAGATAAAATTGATGCCTTGGGGGTGACGCCAATCAAACCTGAGCTCGATCGTATTGCCGCGATTTCCTCGAAGCCTGCGCTGATTTATGCGATGGCCGATTTGCGACAAGTTGGCGTTGGGATCCCGTTTAGTTTTTATGCGTGGGCCGATGCGAAAAATCCGGACTATAACGCCCTGTATCTGAGCCAAAGCGGGTTGGGGTTGCCGGATAGAGACTATTATTTCCGCGACACCGAGGATGCTGAGCGTATTCGCACCGCTTATAAACGCTATCTCGAAGACATGCTGCGCTTAGCCGGCTACGATCAGACCAAGCAACGCGCTGCCCGTATTTATCAGTTAGAAAAAACGCTGGCAGAACACCACTGGACACGCGCTAAACGCCGTGACGCGCAAGCCACCTACAACAAAATGCCCATTGAGGCGCTCAACCAGTTGATGGGTGAGTTTGATTATGCACGCTTTGCCAAACGCGCGGGTATCGACAAAGCCGATGAGATTGTGGTGCGCATGCCGTCTTATTTTGAGGCGCTAGGGCAGGTGTTTGAGCAAACCAGCCTGCAAGCGTGGCAAGATTATCTCACCATTCGTACCCTCAATGCGTTTGCACCGCGTCTAAATCATGAGTTGGTTGAACGTCAATTTGCGTTCTATTCCAAAACCCTCAACGGTATTCCTGAGCAGCGTGACCGCTGGAAGCGCGGCGTGCAAGCCACTGAAGGGGTATTGGGTGAAGCGCTTGGCCAAGAATATGTCGCCCGCTACTTCCCACCGCAAGCCAAAGCACGTATGGAAACCATGATTGATAACCTGCGTGCTGCGTTTAAGGACTCGATTGAATCGTTAACCTGGATGAGTGATGAAACCAAAGCGAAAGCGTTGGATAAGCTGAGTAAATTCACGCCCAAAATCGGCTACCCAGAGAAATGGGAAGATTACAGCGCGCTGACCATCAACGCCGATGACTTGATTGGCAATAGCAAACGTGCCGCACGCTGGGGCTATCAAGATATGCTGTCGCGGATTGGTGCGCCGGTTGATCGCAAAGAGTGGGGCATGACCCCGCAAACGGTCAACGCCTATTACAGCCCAACCGCCAACGAGATTGTGTTCCCCGCCGGGATCTTACAACCGCCGTTTTTTGACATGAATGCGGATGACGCCGTGAACTATGGCGGTATCGGTGCAGTGATTGGTCATGAAATGGGACACGGTTTTGATGATCAGGGCTCGCGTTATGATGGGGATGGTAACCTTGCAAATTGGTGGACAGATGAGGATCGGGCGCGCTTTGATGCTCGCACCCAAAAGCTGGCTGAGCAATTTAGCCAGTTTGAACCATTGCCGGGCTTGTTCATTGACGGCAAAGTGTCCTTGGGTGAGAACATTGGTGATTTAGTCGGTTTGACTACCGCCTTCCGCGCCTATCAAAAATCGTTGCACGGTGAACCGTCTCCTGTGATGGACGGGTATACCGGCGAGCAGCGATTCTTCCTCAGCTGGGGGCAGATATGGAAAATGAAAATGCGTGAAGATGCGCTGCGTGAGCGCGTGTCACTGGGCCCGCATGCGCCACCAAAGTATCGAGTGCTGGGTGCGCCGCGTAATGTGCCTGCGTTCTATGAAGCCTTTGATATTAAAGAAGGGGATGGCATGTATTTACCCGAAGATCAGCGGGTGAATATCTGGTAGTCTCTGATGCCGCCTCCAAGGCGGCATTTTTTATAGAATTTAGTACTGTCCGTCGCGCCAATCGATGCAAGGAGGCCCAAGTGCTAAGCACGCCAAGGACGAGATTAGTTTTACTTCCCCCAGAAAAAGCCGACCTGATGGCGCAGTTTTATCAGCGAAATCGTGCTCACCTTTCCCCATGGGAGCCCATACGTCCTGCCGCATTTTACCGCGAAGACTATTGGCAGCGCGCGCTGCAAGAGGCGAAAGACTTGTTTCAACAGCAGCAAGCCTTCAAGTTTGTGATTTTGCATCATGAACGGGACGATGTGATAGGGGTGTGCAATTTCACCAACGTGATTCACGGCGCCTTTCAAGCGTGTCTGTTAGGTTATGCCGCTGACAAGCATTATCAAGGCCAGGGCTACATGCACGAAGCCATCCAAGCAGGCATCCGTTTTGTGTTTGAGCAGGTTGGGTTGCACCGTGTGATGGCCAACTATATTCCCGGTAATACGCGCAGTGAGCGGCTACTTACCAAGCTGGGGTTTGAGCGCGAAGGCTATGCTCGCCGTTACCTCAAAATCAACGGCCGTTGGCAAGACCATGTGCTAACTGCGAAACGTAATTCTTTGCTTGAATAGCAAGACAATGAGTAATTCGCGTGAACTGGCTTCAAAAAAATACACCTTTAATAATAAGTTTTTGAACAAACAAAAAAATTCTTACAAAATGTGCCGGTTTTTTGGCAGGGGTGTTCAACGATGACCACACCTGGTTATGTTGTTGTGAGTTTGAGGATAAAAGATGAGTAAGTTTACCGAGTATAAAGTCGTTCATATTGTTGAAGGTGGCTGCGGCACCTTGCTACTGGGCTCAAGTGGATTACCGTTGCAACGCTTAGAAGCAGAGCTAAACCAGTATGCACAAGACGGCTGGCAGGTTGTTTTTCAAGTTATTGAAAAGAAACGTTATATGCTATTCTGGCAACGTGAAGCGGTGATTGTGACTTTGGGTCGCTAATGCTCAAGTATTTGTCGCTCTCTTTGATCCACCGCTATCAAGCAAAAGGTGGATCAAAGAAACTGTTTAATATTGAGTGTAACTTCGAGCCGACGTGCTCGGAGTATACACGCCAAGCCATCGAAAAATACGGCGCAATCCGTGGCTGGCAACTTGGTTTGGCGCGCATTCGCCGCTGCAATAACCCCAATGCGCTAGAAAAAATTTACGATGAGGTGCCTTAATGCGTTTTACCCAACCAATAGAAGCGCTAGAAGCACAAGAGGTCGAACTTAAGCAACAGGTAAATGGCTTAACTCAAAGCCAGAAAAAACGCTTTTTTGCCGAGCAATCAAGACAGCTTAAAGATCCCGATACTTACGCGGCGCTGAATTGGGGATTCTTAGGGGGGATACATCATCTTTACTTGCGAAAGTATGGGTTGTTTGTCGTAGAATGTACGCTGTTGGTCATCGCCATTATCGGCTTAGTACTGAATCAGCCTTATTTTGGTTTGATTTTGGCGGGTTTAGTGCTATTTGAATTACCACAGCTGTTTTTTGCCCAGAAGATTGCCAGGCAGTACAACTACCATGTATCACGTGAAATATTTGAAGACATCCGCCGCGGTGGTTAACCCATGAAGCGTCGTCGGATCCGTAAACGTCATCAGCACCAGTTCTTTTTATGCCAGAAGACATACCGACGCGCCTTGATTGACTTGATTGAGGCAGATCCTGTTAGGATGCGTGCACTTCGCTGTGTTCAAGCCTTAAACCTCCCTCAGTGTTATATTGCCGCTGGATTTATCCGCAATTTGGTGTGGGATGCGCTTCACAAGTACTCGTCGAGTACACTTAACGATATTGATGTTGTCTTCTATGATCCTGAAGATACCAGTACAGAACGCGAACAATATTTAGAGCAGCTACTGCAAAAGACCATGCCAGAAATGACTTGGCAGGTACGTAACCAGGCGCGAATGCACGAGAAACACCAAGATCCTCCTTATGCAAGTACACTGGATGCGATGCGCTTTTGGCCAGAGAAAGAAACCGCGATTGCTGTTCGCCTTGATATGAACCAACGCTGCGAAGTCATCGCTGCCTTTGGGGTTCAATCTTTGTTTGAATTGAAGCTTAGCCATAATCCTGCCCGCCCATGGCAAGTGTTTCAGCAGCGCCTTGATGATAAACAATGGTTAACGCATTGGCCCAAACTTACAGTCACTACTCAGTGTTCTGTGGCTGCGAAGCCAATAGAGCGCGAGTAAGCGCCAATAGGGTGCGCATGGGCACAGATTGTCCCTACTACACAGGGCATAATATGCCGTGTGTTGAACAGTATGGATAGCTAAGCCAATGAAATACCGCATGGATGCGAGCCCGAGTGACGACGATGTCGCTGCCATTCAACAGCAGCTACAGCAAAGCAACGCCCCTTTTTTGGCTGGCCTTCCTGAAGGCTCTCTTGCCGGCTATGCTTACAATGATAACGATGAACGCATCGGCGGGGTTGTGGCGAATACATGGGGGCAATGGCTATTGATTAAATACCTTTGGGTCGATGACGCCTTCCGTCATCGCCACGTGGGGAGCCATTTATTGAGTAATTTGGAAGAGTACGCCAAGGATATGGGCTGTAAAATGGCGTTCGTTGATACGTTAAGCTTTCAAGCCAAACCCTTCTACGAAAAGCATGGCTATCAATGCCAGATGACATTAGATGATTACCCCCTCAACCATTCTCTGCACTTTATGACCAAACCGCTTAGTTGATTGACGCACTGAGTTAATCTTGGCTTTAGAAGCCAAGAGGGGCGGATTTATTCGTCGTCAAAGGCGCAGCGGCCTCTCACCGTTACTCGCAAGTCTATGGTTGTCTGCATTTTTCAGTGATAGCGATTCCAAAATCGTTCTCTAACCTGACCGTTACACACTTTTTTACGAGAGAGATCAATATACTAGCGTTCAGTGCGAATAGACTCGCGGGTTTTGACTGATATAAAAAGGCCTATGAAAACGTTACTTTCTCTTGCCTCCTTGTCGCTAGGCATACTCGTTACCTCTACATCATTAGCAGCGTCCGATACGAGCGACGAAATCACCAAACAGCGTAATGCGCTTGCGCACGCGACTCAAGATAAAGGGTTTGGCCCCCAATCGCCGCGTGATATTGATGCCATTCACGGTACCAACCCGCAGCAATTTAGCTATGCACCGCCAGCGCAATCGATGAATCTCTGTAATATCCACTTCCATAAAAATGCAGAGCACAAAGGTGGGGAGTTCACGCGTTTCGCAGGGGCTGGGGACGGTTACGGCTATCACAGTGGCTACCTGTATTCAGGTGCTTTATCGGACAGTGAACGCGCGTCTTACGACCAGCCCGTCTGTGCAAGCCAGCATCAATCTGTCAGCGTTGGGGACACGCTGGAGCTGCATTACGTCTACAGTTCCGCCTCTGTGGCGCCTGGACCAACACTTGGCGCGTGCCTGAGTGAGGCGACCCATAACCCGCAGTTACGTGTTGAGGCACAAGTGTTGGTTGTGGTTAATGATCGCAATGCGAGTGACTTTGCTCAGCTTGCTAAAGTGGCTCAACGTAAAGGGCGTTACCAAGCGATCAATTTACCAGAAGATAGCGGTAACCCCGTCACTTACTTAGGCTCAACCACAGGACCAGGCTATAACCAAAAAGGCTCTCCTTTCCAAGTCACATGGCGTGTCCGTCCACACGTCAAGAAAGTTGATATTGCTAGTGTGCAGCGCTGGTGCCACGCGAATGTATTTGATGAGCATCATGCCCACGGTGTAAGGAATCTCGTGATCAACCCTGCACTGCTGTCAGGCCGATAATCAGGAGGAACCATGGTATCGACTTCCGAGACGTCACTTCGTTTACGTCGTATGCGACCAGCGGACACAGATGTCGTGCTTGATATCTGGTTAAACGCGTCATTAACCGCGCATGACTTTATCAGCGAGGACTTTTGGTACCAACAGCGCGAGGCGATGCGATCAGCCTATTTACCGATGGCGGAAGTATGGGTCGCTGAGCGAGAAGGGCTTATTGAGGGTTTTTATGCGCTTCATGACCATACATTAGCGGCGATTTTTGTGTCACCTAACAAGCAGGGACAAGGTGTGGGCAGTCAGTTGTTGATGCATGCTAAACAACAAAAAACCGTCATTGATTTGACCGTTTACCAGAAAAACAAGGTCAGTTATGCCTTTTATCAGCGTCATGGATTTGTGGTCGACCGCGAGCAAACCGATCCCCATACGGGTGAACGAGAGTGGCGAATGGTTTACCAAAGTTAGTTGCCGTTTATATCATGTAAAAATCCCGCTTCGGTGAAAACCAAGCGGGATTTTTTGTTTTTATCAATTATATCAACACCATACTGGTATTTCCGATGATATTTAATGGTCGTGCCAAAAGAAGAGTCGCTAGAGGGTATTTGACTTTATAATGCAAAAATTGCTAGTTTGGTACTACCAAAAGCGAAGAGGTAACCATGACGACATCCACCAGTAGCCTGTTTCATCCGGTCCAAATGGGCCGGGCGAGTGAAGATGTAGCATTGCAAATCGAGTCGGCGATTTTGTCTGAGGCGTTAAAGCCGGGGGATAAATTGCCCAGTGAGCGTGAACTGCAGCAACAATTTGGTACTGGCCGTGGTGTGGTACGAGAAGCCATTCAGTCACTCAAGCAAAAAGGCTTGATTGAAATCCGTAAAGGCCAAAAAGGTGGTGCGGTAGTACGTCAGGTTGATGTGCATAACATTAGTGAATCACTGGCGCTTTTTCTCAAGCAAAGCCATGTACAAGCAGACAAGGTGGCGGAGTTTCGTGAAACCGTTGATCAAAGCCTGGTGTTGCTCGCCATTAGCCGTGGTACCGACTCGCAAAAACAACAGCTCAGTGAAAGCGTCACAGAGCTTGCGGCACTCGCCGCTGAAAAGCCCCCGGATTTGGATCGCTTAGGAGAGCTCGATCGCGCACTGAACCTGCTGATTGCTGCGATGTCAGGCAACCCGATTTTTGAATGGGTGATGCATGCTATCCAGCAAGGGTTTAGTTCGCACGATTACGCCCTTTATCAGGCGGCAAAATATCGTCGCCAAACCGTGGAAAACTGGCAACAGACCGTTAACCACATTATCGCTGCCGAGCCGTTTAAGGCGCAGGCAACGATTAGCCACCACTATCGGTTGCTACAACAATGCATTGATGAACAAACATCAAGCTAATTATAAAAATTTCAAAAAGGAAACCTCTACACAATCATACCCATTACCTGTGTTGCGACTGTTCCGGGCTAATGCCCTGCACACGGGAAGGACAAAATTTGGAGGTTTTATGGGACAGCAACAAAATTACGACTATATCATTGTCGGTGCAGGCTCGGCAGGCTGTGTTCTGGCGAACCGCCTAAGTGCTAACCCAGATAACAACGTATTGCTACTCGAGGCAGGGCGGCCAGACTATCGGTTGGATTTTCGCATCCATATGCCTGCCGCATTAACTTATTTGCTTACCGATAGCACTTACAACTGGCTGTATGAATCTGAGCCCGAGCCAAATATGCACAATCGTCGTATTGCACAGCCTCGCGGTAAAGTGCTTGGTGGTAGTAGTAGCATTAATGGCATGATTTATATTCGCGGCAACGCGTTGGATTATGAAAAGTGGGCCAACGAACATGGACTTAAAACGTGGGATTATGCCCATTGTTTACCGTATTTCCGTAAATGCGAAACACGTTTGGCCGGTCAAAATGATTATCACGGTAATAATGGCCCGCTGGCCATCACCACCGCGAACTGTGATAACCCTTTGTTCAGTGCTTTTTTTGATGCGACGCAGCAAGCGGGTTATCCGTTGACGGACGATGTGAACGGTTACCAGCAAGAAGGCTTTGGTATTTTCGATCAAAATATCTATCGAGGTCGTCGCCACAGCGCGGCTCGGGCGTACTTACACCCGGTGATGAACCGTAAGAACCTTACGGTGATCACCGGCGCGACAACAGACAAAGTGCTGTTCGAAAACAAAACCGCGATGGGTGTGGAATACCGTAAATGGGGACGGACGAAAACCGCGTATGGCGCCGAAATCATCATCTGTGGTGGTGCAATCAACTCACCGAAGCTATTGCAGCTTTCAGGCATTGGCGATGAGACCATGTTGAAGAATTTGGGTGTTAAGCCTGTTCATCATTTGCCTGGGGTGGGAGAGAACTTGCAAGACCATCTTGAACTCTACGTGCAGTATGAATGTAAAGAACCGGTCAGCATGTATCCCGCGCTTAAGTTCCACAATCAACCGAAAATTGGTTTTGATTGGCTATTCCGTCGTAAAGGCGCGGCGGCCACCAACCACTTTGAAGCGGGTGGCTTTGTGCGAGGTAATGATGAGGTGGCGTATCCGAACTTGCAGTTCCACTTTTTGCCACTGGCGATCCGTTATGATGGCTCGGCACCGAACAAAGGACATGGTTTCCAGTTGCATGTCGGGCCAATGAATACCGATGTGCGTGGCCATGTTAAAATTCGCAGCACGAACCCGGATGAGAAGCCAGAGATCTTCTTTAACTATCTCTCCACGCCACAAGAGCGTAAAGAGTGGGTCGAAGCGATACGCGTGTCGCGAGATATTATCGCCCAGCCGGCCTTTGATCATCTACGTGGCAAAGAACTCTCGCCCGGGAGCGCGGCGCAAACAGATCAGGAGATCCTCGATTTTGTGGCACGCGAAGGGGAAAGTGCTTATCACCCAAGCTGTACCTGTAAAATGGGCTTGGCGAGCGACGAAACGGCGGTGGTCGATGAGTCACTCAAGGTACATGGCGTCAATAACCTGCGTGTGGTCGATGCCTCTGTGTTCCCCGCGATCACCAATGGCAACTTGTACGCGCCGACGATTATGGTGGCGGAAAAAGCAGCGGACATGATCATGGGGCACACGCTTTCACCAGCGAAAGATGCGGAATACTACCGCTACCTGCCTGACCATACTCCGGCACCGGAAAAAGACGCGGCGCTTGTCTAACTGCCCGTGTACGCGTTAACGACAAGAGCCAGTCTTGTACTGGCTCTTTATTGTTTTTGTTTGTCTAGCTGATGTTTAGCAGCACTATAGCTGGCAACGCAATAAGGCACTAAATAGTTGAGCAGTGCGTGACCTATACGCAAGTCTGCCTCGCCCCAAATAGCCTCCCCCTGATTAATAACATTGAGTACAGTGCCGACCACTAATGCGATTTTGAGTGAATTAATGGCTACGCTGGGTTGAATTAACGTACTAAAGAGCCGTTTCATTTAACGGCACCCTCAGCACGTTCAAGCAGCGCCTGCGTGGGGATGGTGGAAATCGTCTGTTGGATAACGCGTTTAATCAGGCCCGTATCAGGTCTTCGTCGTTGTTGTGAGGCAGGAAGCTGGACACCGGTGGGCTCTAAATTGTATGTGTTGTCTATGATGACCAGTTTTGCTTGCTGTAAGCAAAGTGGGCAATGCAGAAGTTGCCCTGGCGCATCATCACGATAACGAGTGATCGTCGGGCCGCATGTCGGGCAGTGATGCAGGGGGATCCCTTCATCGGTATGCGCAATAATGGCGTCAAATTCGCCCGCTTTGGCTAGGTTAACAAACCGCTGACCGAGAGATGCGTCAAACTGACTACCAAGGTTTTCTTCAACAATACCAATGGCTTTTTGTTTGGGCATGGCTTGTCGGTAGGGCCGGTTACTGGTCATAGCATCAAAGGCATCACAAATCGCGATAAGCTTGGCCTCTGCAGGAATGGCATCACCGGATAATTTGTTGGGGTATCCTCGGCCATCGACACGTTCGTGGTGCAACCCGACGGCGTTGCGCACGATCGGCCCTAATGGATGGCCCTCCAAAATATATAGCCCCTCATTGGGGTGACTTTGAATGATGGCAAACTCGTCATCGGTCAGTTTATCCGTTTTCTTTAAGATGGCGTCAGGCACACTGACTTTACCTAAATCATGCAAAAAGCCACCTAAGGTCGCGATGGCGCGATCTTCTTTCGACCACCTTTCTGCTTGTGCGACCGCTGATGCAAACTGAGAAACCCGCCAAAGATGGCCGCCTGTGTAGGGATCTTTTGCCTCAACGGTCCACGCCAGTGTTAATAGGCTTTGGAACAAGCGCTGTGTTTGAACGCTATCCACATCAGAACGAAACCACTTTGTTAACCATTGCATCGTTTTATCCTTTGTTGTGCGTCTTTGTGAGTAGACAGGGACTACTCGGTAGAACTTTCAGTTTGTGGCGCGGATGTTTCTGTCAAAAACTTAGGCAGACTGAGCACCACGGTAACCCCCTGATTGATATTGGAATCGAAATGCAGTTTTCCTTGCAGTTTTTGGTGCACCAGATTGAAAACGAGATTGAGGCCGAGTCCCGACCCCCCTTTGCCGCGTGAACTGGTGTAGAAGGGCTCAAAAATACGTTGGTGAAGTTCGGGCGCAACCCCGACACCGTTATCGGTATAGCGGATTTCCACGATCTCACCTTTATCGGCAATACGAATGTGAATACGAGGATCATTAACCGTATCAAAGGCATGGCGGACACTGTTCATCACCAAGTTGGAAATAACCTGGGTAAGTACTCCGGGCAGGCTGCTCATAACAAGCTTAGCGTCGCCCTCGACGATAGGCACAACCGGTACTTTCTTGGTTTCGGGGCGCAAACTTCCCATTAAAGCTTCAAGTGTTTGCACGGGGCGGAATTGACTCCGATTTTCAGAGACTTGGTCGACCGCTGTTTGTTTGAAATCCCGAATTAATCGTGCGGCACGATTGAGGTTGTTTTCTAGCATATTCGTGCCATCCGTGACCTGTTTCATCACGGTGGCATACTGCTCACTGGTCAAGGTTTTTTGCTCGAATGCGCGGTTAAGTGTGGAAACCGCGTCTTTGATCACTGAATTAGCCGTTACCGCGATACCAAGGGGCGTGTTCACCTCGTGGGCAACGCCCGCTACCAAGCTACCCAACGCGGCGAGCTTTTCGGATTCTACCAGTTGATTTTGCGCGGCTTTAAGGTTTTCCATACTCTGCGCGAGATCCTGGGTTCGTGCTTCAACGGTCGCTTCTAAACTCTGGTTCAGTTGCTCGAGTTCCAACTGGGTCGTTTTAAGCTCGGTGATATCAATCGCGGTTCCGCGAAAGCCCGTGAAGCCGTGTTCGGTGAAATGTGCTATTCCTCGGAAAACAAAATAATAGGTGTGTTTGCCTAAGGTGATTTTTTCTTCACACATGGTGAAATCAGCGCAAGCATCCAGGTTATCTAAAAGTGATGCACAGTGATGCAAAGCAGGTAACGACTTCACTTTTGGACTGCTTTCAATCGGAATGGCAAGTGCTAACTGCATCGCCTCAGAACAAAACGTTAGTCGCTGCGTGGCATCAGTTTCCCAAAGCCAGTCAGAGGCTGCGCGGGTAAAATCGGTGAGCCGCTCCTGTTCTAGTGCGATATTTTGATATAGGTTGGTCATCCGCAAGGTGATTTTATTGGTTTCGTCCGCCAGCCAATCGAGTTCATCACTTTTTTCCATGATGAATTTACGATGTGTCAACAGCAATGGCTCGTGGATAGGATCGATAGGGTCAAAATGCGACAAGTGTTTGGCGATAGCAAATACACGTTGGCTGACGCTTTGGTGGAAAACCCATAAAATCAGCGAGCAGACAATCAGGGTTTTTATCCCGTTCAAAACGAGCGTAACGAGAAATTGCTGTAACAAGAGGTCATAGATTTTTTGCGCGTCAGATTCGACGCGTAAGGTGCCCAGATTAATGCGGCGATTGGTGTCGGGGTGGAAATAATTGAGCTCCGTCTGGCTGACCACATTACTGCTGGAAAGTGGTTTTCCTGCATCCAACACCACGCCATCAAACTCAATCGAGAGATAGTCGATATAGGGAAGGTTGACCAGGCCATCCAGTCGATTTTGCGCACTCACAAGGTCAAACACCCATAAAGACGACGCAATTAAGTCGGCGTGGACGTTTTGAATTTCCGCATGGCGGCGGTCAACATGGTCAAAGGCTTCCTCGTAATCCCATGATAGCTGTAGTAGCGTGGTTAATATGGTAAAAAAACCACTGAGTAGGACCATCAGCAGAATGATTCGGCGGCCAACAATACTAAAAAGTGGATGCTTGAGACCTTGTTCAAACCTTTCTAGCTTTTCCATTCTATGCGTATCACCTTACTCTTTGCTTTCACTCGCGTAGCGGGCTATTTGGCTTGATAAGCTTAGGGGGATCAGAAACATAAACTTCACGCCTTGCCCGGGTGCTGATTCAAATTGCAGCTCGCCGCCTAGCTTTTGTTTGACGAGGTTAAAGACCAGATTGAGGCCAAGCCCTGAGCCTCCTCGCCCGCGTTTGCTGGTATAAAACGGTTCAAAAATTCGATGGTGAAGGGATTGCTCGACACCACAGCCATTGTCTTGGTAACAGAGGTAAAGGTGGTCTCCTTGTCTTTCAAATTCGATCGTTATTTTAGGGTTATCGGTCTCGTCAAAGGCATGGTTGATGCTATTCATCACGAGGTTAGAGACGACCTGGGTGATGACGCCGGGTAAGCTATACATGAGTATGTCAGGCTCGCCACTGACCTCGGGAGTCACCGGGATTTTACGGGTTTCTGGGTGTAAGCTGGCGACGAGTGCGTCGATTGTCTGTTTGACATCAAATTCGGTGAGCGCTTCTGATACTTGGTCAACCGCGGTCTGTTTAAAGTCACGAATAAGATGTGTCGCACGCTTGAGGTTGTGTTCCAGCATGACCACGCTGTCGTTCACTTGTTTAATCAATGAAGCAAACTGCGTGCTGGTTAACGTTTGTTCCTCAAAAGCTTGGTTGAGCGTGTGGGTGATATCTTTAATCACGGATGAAGCGGTGACAGCGATGCCTAAAGGTGTGTTGACCTCATGCGCAACACCTGCCACTAGACTCCCTAGTGCCGCGAGCTTTTCCGACTCGACCAATTGCTCTTGCGCCGCTTTCAGGTGCTCCATGCTTTCTTGCAACTCGCGCGTGCGCTCGTCGACCGTTTCTTCCAAGTTTTGGTTCAAGGCTTCTAATTCAAACTGGACCGTTTTCAGCGCGGTGATATCGATGCCCGTGCCTCTGAACCCGCGAAAACCATCAATACCGTGATGGGCAAGCGCCTGAAAGACGAAATACCGGCTTTTACCCTCAACGGGCACGATCTCTTCACACATCGAAAAATTCTGTTGCCGGTGAAGGCTGGCCATAAACTGGTGACAGCCGACGCCAGAAAGCAACTTGTCAAGGTGCGGATACTGGTTGGGATTAAGGTCAAACGCCAAACGCATCGGCTCGGAGGAAAAGGTCAACTTTAGGTCGGCATCGGTTTCCCACAGCCAATCTGAAGAGACATGGGTAAAGTCAGACAAGCGCTCCCGTTCTAGCATAATATTACGATAGAGCGTGGACATATTCTGGGTGATTTTATTGGTTTCGGCTGCTAGCCAGTCGAGCTCGTCTTCTTTTTCCATGATGTAGCGTTTGCGGGGCAAGGTCAGCTGTTCTTCGTTGGGATCAAGCGGATTGTACTGACGTAAAAACTGCGCCACTTTAAACACACGTTGGCTGACGGTATGGTGAAACACCAACAAAATGAGGTAGCAAACAATGAGTGTTTTTATTGCGTTCAATAGCAGTGTGATAAAAAAGTGTTGTATCAGATCATTGTAGATAGCGTTTGTGTTGGACTCGACGTAGATAGTACCAATCCGTTGGATTTTCCCCGTATCGGGGTCGTCATACTCGAGCGGATACTCATTGACCATTTTACTCACGTCTAGGGGAGATCCCGCTTCAAAGAGGTAGTTCTCTGACCGCACGGCTAAATAATCAACATGTGGCAAGTTGATTAACCCATCAATGCGCTCTTGGACACTGGTTAAGTCATAGATCCAAAGCGAGCTAGCGAGTAAGTCGGCATGAATGTGTTCAATTTCATAGTGTCGGCTGTCCACCAGATCGAACGCTTCATCGTAATCCCAATAGGTTTGTAGCAAGGTGGTAAAAATGGTGAAAAAGCCACTGAGCAAAATCATGATCAGCAAAATCCGTCTTCCTACCAAGCTGAAGAACGGATTACGAATGCTGTCATCAAATTTGTGGCTTCGGCTCATGGACAGTTTGATCTGTTATATATCGTGATTAAGACCCAAGGCGTCATTGTTCCATTTAATCTGGATACGCGGCGCGGATAGCAATAAAATCGTCCCAATGCTCGAGCAGTAAATCGACCAGCTTGGGCTCGAAATGCTTGCCACGTTGAGCCACGAGCTCGTTGCGGATGTCATCATCACTCCACGCTTGTTTGTACGAGCGCTTCGAACCTAGGGCATCGAATACATCTGCCAATGCTGAAATTCGACCACTGATCGGAATGGCCTCGCCGGCGAGCTGATTGGGGTAGCCTGTTCCGTCCCATTTTTCGTGATGGGTGGCTGCAATCTCTTTGGCTTCGACGATCAGGCGCCGCTTGGAGTGGCTGAGAATTTCTACCCCGTACTCGACATGCTTTTTCATCGTCTCCCATTCATCAGCATCGAGTTTGCCCGGTTTGTGTAAAATAGCGTCTGGGATAGCGACTTTACCGACATCATGGAGGGGGGAGCCATGTTTCAGCAGCATGGTTTTGTGTTCGTCCAAACCATAGAGCTGCCCTAACTTTTCACAGAATAAAGATACCCGTTGTACATGAGCTCCGGTTTCTTTACTCCTTGCTTCCACCGCGTTTGCTAAGTTGTAAACCAGCTCTTTGGAGGTCTCACGCAAATCGACCATTAAGCTTAAGTTCTCAAACGTCAGTCCAATGTTTTGCATGTAAATTTTTAGCAAGTGCTGATCGAGCTCTGAAAGGGTTTTGTCATGGTTGACATACAGCAAAAACTCGACATCTTCATCATCGCGGTGGAAAAGCACAAATCCGTCCTCGAATTGGATGCTTTTCTGTGCTTCAAGCGCTTGCTTGCAACGGTTTGAAACATTGCTAGGCAGTTTATCAAAGGCGCATTCGGTGTAGCAGTTTACATACTCCCCCGTCGCCGCCAGGGTGAGTGCGCGGGATTCTTCTGCCCCCGGACGAGGTTGTACCACACAATAAAACGCAGAGTCGTGGATATAGAGAAGGGATGTGAGCTGCTCGAGCACCGCGGTGGCGTAGTGTTGAAGATTGGTGGTGTTTTGCACATTGGCCGATGCTTCAATCACACGCCGCAACCCTTCTTTCTGCTCTTCAATCATGCAGAGGTCGCGGTAAGAACGCAGCATTGAATATAATAGGGTTTTGAGTTTTTGTGTGGTGAGCTCCGTTTTCTCTTTATAGTCGTCAATATCATATTCGCGGATCACCCGGTCTTCCGGTGCTTGTCCGGCTTGTCCGGTGCGCAATACTAGGCGGATCAGGTGGTTATTCATTTCATCTCGAATATGCCGTACCAAATCCAAACCTGCGTGCTCGGTTTCCATTACCACATCAACGAGTGCCAACGCGATATCTGACTCTTTCTCCAAGACTTCTCGCGCTTCCTGACCAGAGAGGGCAGACAATATCTCTAAAGGGCGTCCTTGAAACGTGAATCCCGTTAGCGCGAGCCGTGTTACCTCATGCATCAGATCATCGTCATCAATCAGCAGTATCCGCCATGGCGCTGCATCAGATGCTGAATTGATCTCACTAGACTTGGGAGATGCGCCGTCACGTTGATCTGCAAACAAGTCCATTCACTTCGCCCCTATTCGCGTTTATCTCAGTTAGTTAAAGCGTAGTTTAGGACTTTCAAAGTTGCGAGGAGGGGCGAGTGATTGATACTTAAGTCACTTTACTTGGTTTTGGGTTTGTTACATTTCTCTGATCTGGCGCAGTATGTGTGCTAACTGGGCTGCTAGCCTTGGAATAGATAAGCGATGGTCTCGAGGCTTGAACTCAGGTATGTTGCATGAAATTGGTCAATTTATCGCCTACTGACAACAGCTTGAGTAATTGTCTTGCACCATTGTTGTGATATACCTATCAGTTGTATGGCGCTTCTTTTGCGGGTGGCAAATAACGCTGTTTTACTAAAAATCATTATTAAAACATTATGACAAACGAACAAGGCCGTTATGTTTAAAAAACTCTCCCTCAAACACAAGCTCGCGCTGTCGGCGAGTGTAGCCATCATTGTTGGTGGTTTGCTCGTTGAAGCGTTATCGTTTCGCGCATCACTCTCCCGGTTGGACACCGAAGTGGCACAGCGACTGGAAAGTACCACTGCATCATACAATCAATATGTCTCTGATTGGGTCGCGTCAAAAGAGCGTGCGATGACCTCACTGACCAGTGAGGCCGATGAGAACAATATGGTCACTCACCTCAAGCAAGTACGTGATGCAGGTGGCTTTGACAATGTTTTTCTTGCCTACCCAGATGGCAGTCAGGATAACGCAAATGGTGTTGTGCTACCGCCGGGCAATGACGATCCGCGCAAGTGGGGCTGGTATATCAACGCCAAAGCGGACCCGTCGAGTGTGTTTATGGATAATCCGACGGTTGCTGCGGCAACCGGCGCCAATGTGGTGTCGTTAGGTAAAGCGCTCCAGTTCAACGGCGATACCTTGGTGCTTGGGGCAGATGTTGAAATTGGCGACATTATCGAAGGTCTCGAGAAGGTGATCTTGCCAGGCAATGGCTATATGTTTATCGCCAACAGCGAAGGCAATATTTTTACTCACGCCAATACCGAGCTACTTAACGAGCCAATTAACCAGCTAGGCTTGTCTTTCAGCACGGTGAAGTCTGCCATGAATTCGGGTGAGAGTGTGATGGCCGACGTGGGCGGGGCAGAAAGTGTGGTATATGCCAAACCCATTAAAGATACCGGATTAATCACTGTCACCGTTATTAACTATGACTCCTTAGTCGCGCCACTGTTTGATGCGGTGTGGGGGCAAATTGCAGTAACAATTGCCGTGGTGATTGCGTGTACCCTGCTATTTAATCTACTGGTGAATATTCTATTTAGGCCGCTGACTAATGTCTCTAATGCCCTCGAGCAAATTGCTCATGGTAGTGGCGATCTCACTCAACGTATTGACGTTGAAAGTGAAGATGAAGTGGGGCAACTGGCGAAAAACTTCAACACCTTTGTTGGCAGTATGCATCAGTTGATTAGCCACATTCGCGAGCAAGCACAACAGCTGACATCACAATCGGATAGCAGTACGGAACGTGCGCGCCGCAACGTGGATGATATTAATCAGCAGCAGCAAGAAGTGACCATGGTAGCAACTGCCGTCACCGAGTTGGCGTCTGCGACACAAGAGATCGCCTCTCATGCTGAACATACCGCGAATACGGCGCAAGAATCGACCGCTAGTACCGATAACGGACGTGCGGTGGTCGAAAATACTAAAACATCGATCACCCGTTTGTCGGATGAGCTGAAACAGGCTAGCACTATCGTTGCCGAGCTAGATAAGCACTCGCAGGAGATTTCGACGGTACTATCGACGATTCAAGGAATTGCTGAGCAAACCAACTTACTTGCGCTAAACGCAGCCATTGAGGCAGCCCGCGCAGGTGAGCAAGGACGAGGCTTTGCCGTGGTCGCGGATGAGGTACGTATTTTGTCGCAGCGAACGCATGCCTCGACAGAAGAAATTAAATCCACGATTGAGACGTTGCAAACGACGACGGCAAGTGCGGTATCGACCATGGAGAGCAGCTCAGCGTTGGCAGGTGATTCTGTTTCTGATGTGGATAAAGCCACTGCCGCGTTGAGTGAAATTGATGCAGCGGTCAATCAGATCAGTGATATGGCGACGCAGATCGCGACAGCGGCAGAAGAGCAAACCCATGTGACGAGTGAGATCACACAAAACATCACATCCATCAAAGATGTCTCTGAGCACCTTGTAAGCAGTGCCAACGATACCTCGCAAGAGGCGGACAACCTGCGTAACCAAGCGACACAGCTAAGCGACAAGGTGTCGACATACAAGCTTTGAAGGACGCACAACCAACACGCTAAATGAATCGGCCGCTACCTACGCATCATGCAAGGTAGCGGTTTTTTTGAAAAAAATGTGAGAGACATGGAACTTTTAGTGTTGTGGTCAGTCTCAGATAGTACTGGAGCAACAGAAAAAGGTTTTATGTTAACCCTACTGCGACACTTTCGTACCTCGTTTATCCTCTTCCTCATCGGCACGGGTTGCCTGCTCGCCTTCAACCTTTCCACGCCGCATGTTGCTGCTAACGGCAGTCTCAACGAACCTTTCGCATTCATCCCGCTAGCTTGGTTGTTTTTAGGGTTGAGTGCGGTCACGTTTGTGGTCAACATGGTGAGAACCATGCTAGGCATTAAACGGCAACACCTTGATTGTTAATGCCATGATTTGGCTATTCATTGTTAATACCAAGGTCCAGAGGAGGCAAGATGATACAGCGCAATGGCCCTGAGCTGGATATTGATATTGGTAATAAGCACCTAGTGATCCAGCGTCGCTATGAAGCGTTGGGGGCATTTAATGATTTGCTCATTGCGATTTGGTTTTTGATCGGTAGCTTCTTTTTTCTCAACGATGCGTTAATAGAAAGCGGAACATGGTTGTTTATCGTAGGGAGTGCGCAACTGTTACTCAAACCGAGTATCAAATTGATGGGGCTAGTCCATGTTTCTCGCGTACAACAAAGGGCGCAGGAAACGGCATAACCGACTGTTATTCAATGAATTAGCAAATTGCAACGCATTACCGCTATTTTAAGTGGTTATTTTAAAAGCAGCTTTACGGGTAACCTTCCCTTGGACTGCTTTTTTTGTGCGAATTGCAATAGCGGGACAAGCGTTGGACTACGACTTTATTCATCCTATCGTACTAGTTAAATATCTCATTTTTCCAACTCTTTGATCTAAAAAGCGTAATTGGCTATCTGTCTAACTTTCTCCCACCGTGACGAATACTTGGCACTTATCTTGATTTCTGTCTGCAATGCTGGGCGTGCCTCAGCTAAAATCACAGGAGGATAAGCAATGCCAAAGGTATCGATTCGTGCGGTGACAATTGGGAGTTATGTCATCATGTTGGGGTTTTCTGCCTCACTGATTATTCACTTGCCCTGGCTTAACGAGTACGTAGTGCTGGGGTTAAATGTATTGGTTGCAGGCTCGGCGGCTGTTTTTATTGACCGACGTTTTAAAGCTGGGCTTGCAAAAGTGAATCGCTTCGCTAAGTCGTTAGCGCAAGGTGACTTAACGGCGGCGATTGATACGCGAGACGGTGATGAGTTTGCGGAGGTGGCCACCTCGCTTAACCATGCGGTTGAAAAGCTGCGCCGCACGGTACGCAATATTGAGAAAGCCGCCGATACCTTGGATAGCTTTACCGATGCCTCGGAAAAACGTGCGAAGAAAGGCGCTGCAATTAATGACGCGCAGCGCGAGAAAATAGACAGTATTGCCACCGCCATCGAAGAGATGACCACCACGGTGGGTTCGCTCTCTGAAGATGTTCAAGCCATATCGGAAGAAGCGGGCAAGATTGATTCGAGCTCGCGTCAGTCGCAACAAGAGCTTACCGATATGATGAGTGAGCTCGATGAGCTAGTGTCGTCGATTAAAGTGTCAGCCGAGATGTTTGACAAAGTTGAGCACAGTGCGAGTCAAATTGAGCATTTTCTCTCGGTGATCACCGATGTGGCTGAGCAGACGAACTTGCTGGCGTTAAATGCCGCAATCGAAGCGGCGCGTGCGGGCGAGCAAGGACGAGGCTTTGCCGTGGTTGCCGATGAAGTACGTCAACTGGCGAGCCGGACACAAGCGTCGGCGAGTGAGATCAATGATATGACCAAAGAGTTGTTCCGGAGTCTCAAGCAATCATCAGAGCTATCGGATCGCACCGAGAAGCTGGCGCAAAGTGCCTCATCTCAAGCCTCTGATACGTCCCAGTCGATTGAGGGAGTACTTGATAACTTTTCTACTATCAGTGATCGCATCAATTCCTTGGCCAGTGCGATTGAACAGCAAAGAACGGTGTCGACCGATATTGCCGCAAACATCAACCGTTTGACCGAATCTGGCGCGGAGGCAGCGGAAATATCGGAAGAAAACAAACAAGATATGGTGAAAATTAGCGACTTGTCAGAGTCTTTAAACCAAGATCTTGATGAATTGCAGCTGCGCAGTAAAAAGCCTGTCCTCGAGGCGGAAAAACAGCATGCGTCGTGATAAGAACGGGTGATTGAGACAACAACCAAATAAATTAAAGAGGCAGGGTGATGACCCTGCCTCTTGCTATAGTGGTATCGCACTAAATGGCTTATCGTCGCTATTTATCCCAGGACCCAAAGCTGAAGGGTAACGAAAAAACCAATCGATAGCCCGACCACTAATAAGGTCGATAGACGGGTACACGCTAAACCGATAGCGACCAAGGCGCCGAGTAAATAAGGATTGGTGGTAGAGATAGCCAGCTGATCCTCGGGAAAGAAGACAATCGGTACCCATAGCGCGGTCAGGACCGCCGGTGCAGAGTAGGTCAGGAGTCGTTGCAATCGCGGCCCAATGCGCACAGGGATACTCCGTGCCAGTAGCAGATAGCGCACCGAGAAGGTGATCAGCGCCATGGCGACGATGATTAACCAGTAACTCATGTTGCTGCCCTCCGTGTCGGTAACGATTCAGCCATTAGCCCCGCGACCATACCTACGCCGGTTGCAATGATTAACGCATTGGGGATGTGGTAATAGGTGAATAGCAACATACTGATGCCACTTGCCAAGGCACAAAGCAGCACGGGGCGAGTTTTTATGCTAGGAACGGTCAGTGCGATAAAGGTGGCTGCAATGGCAAAATCGAGGCCGATCGCTTCCAAGGCTTTCAGCTGAGAACCGGCTAGAATCCCCGCCAAGGTGGCAAGATTCCAACCAACGTAAAACGCGGCGCCCGTATACAGGGCGTAGTGTTTAGAAAATCTTCCCTGCTTGCTGGTGTGTGCGGTTGAAAGCGCATACATTTCATCGGTCAGTAAAAAGCCGAGGCCGAGACGCCATTTAAGTGGCAAGGGAGTAATGTACTGTCGAAAGTGAGCACCATAGAGAAGGTGCCGTGCGCTAATCACCAGTGTGGAACCGAGTACCGCTGGTAAGCCCGCCGCATTGCCCACCATCATGGTGCCCGACAATTGCACCGCCCCGGCAAAAACCAGTAATGACATGGCTTGTGTTTGCAGTGCACTGAATCCCATTTGCAGCCCTAATGAACCGCAGAGTATCCCCCAAGGCAGGACGGCGAGGCACAACGGACTGACATCGCCTAATGCGCGCCATACTGATGCCTCAGGCGCATGCACCTCTTGTGCAGCCTTATGCATAGATCACCTTTTTGTTGTATTTGCTTGGTTATAAATTGTTTTTATCGGTAAGGTGCTAAAAGGTCAGGTAACGTACTGATTAACAAACTTACAAGATGTTTGTACCACATCACTACGCAGTCGCAAAGAACGGGATAGTTAAGTGGGCTTCCCGCCATGATACTCAGCGGTATATTGATGCTGGTGGTTTAACCCACCCAATGATAATGGTGGTTCGGCTTTTTGGCTACCAACCCCTGCTGTTGTAAGTGGGTAAATAGGGTATCGACGGCCTCTTGGCTGAGTGCATATTCCGCCATCACCGCTTTTTTGCTACAACGCAGCGTGTTGGCGGCTAGCGCGGCTTTGATATCTGCATAAGGCGCATCCGTATCCTCGTGAGGAGACGCTGAATCCGGCGTGGTGGATTCCGTGTTGATATCATTGGCACGAGGAGACGCCTTGGTGTTCACAGGCGTAGGGGGCGTGGCATGTGGGTGACGATACCAATGGCGGAAACGCTGCTCTTCACCAATTACGCCGACAAAGAAAGCGGCGAACACATCGAGCAACACAGAGAGAAAAATCACCAGCCAAGATTGGGCCTGATCGGCGCTGACGCCTAATGTGTTCGCAAGGTTGCTAATCAGTCCCAAGATGGAGCCCTGTGCCACCGCGGGTAAACTATCGCGCTCTAACGCGAGCTGCTGTTGCTCTTTGCGTAATTGGTTGTTTTCTTTTTGTAATCGCGCCACGCCAGTAGCAATTCTATCCAATTCGATATAACGCTCGGCAGCTTGGTTATTCAAGGTGATTTGTTGCTCGATAGCATCGATTTGTCGGTTATAAGCGTCAATCTGCGCTTGGGCTTGGCGCTGCTCACTTTGCGCGGCATTGGTGGCACTATTGATGCCGCCAATACTGCCGCCAATCGAGATTAAGGCCAAAATGAGATAAAAAGCCAAGGCTGATAGGGCACCCACATAGTTGCCGTGCGCTCGGCGCTCGCCAAACTCGTACCATGCGTAAAACTTACCCGCTTCAAAAATCACTGCCAGTGCCCCGAACAACCATTGCATTAGCGGGTTGTCGTCAAGGGATAAGAAAAGCAGCAGGGAAAAAATGGTAGAAGCCACAATGGCGGCACCGGTAAAGCTGTACACACTCAACATGGCGAATCGCCCTTTGGGGAAGCGTAACGCCATCTTGGTTGGTGCTGACATGACTGGATTCATATTGTTGTTATTGTCTGTGATATTGAGAGGGCGCAAAGCCTAGCGCATCTCAGCCCGTTTGTGTGTCAGTAAGCGGTGAAAACATGAATAAGCGATTGATTCATCGCCAACATGGATTAAAAGGCATCACAAAACCGACGTAAGCAGGTCGGGTTTCATTTCTTCTTCCGTGCAGGCATGTCATAGTCAGCTTTCACCTCATGCATTAAGTAAACCCTTGAAGGCGTGTTTATATATGACGTTTCAAAATGGAATGACAGGGGGCAATGGAGGCGTATGCTAGCGCGATCGTATGTAACATTAATCAGGCACCAATGGCCGTTAATTGCTTTTGGCTTTCTATCGATCTTTTTTGGCAACATTGGTCAATCGTTTTTCATCAGTTGGTATGGCAGCAGTATTAAAGATGCGCTGTTGTTGAGTGACGCAACCTACGGCGGGATTTACGCCATTGCGACCATGACCAGCAGCGTGTTGGTGATTAGCTTTGGTGGTGTGGTGGATCGGGTGCGGGTCGACAAATTACTGATCTTCTTTGCCACGTTACTGATGGTCGCGTGTGCGTTGATGTATTCCGTTGATAGTGTGGTGGGCTTGCTGCTGGTTTTCTTCTTACTGCGTTTTTGTGGACAAGGTTTTTTGCCTCACATCGCGCAGGCCACTGTGATTAAGCGTGCACAGCAGGATAAAGGCAAAGCCATTAGCTTGGTCGGCAGTGGTGTTGCCATTGGCGAGGTGGTTTTACCCTCAATTGTCATTGGCTTAATCGCGTTTTTGGGCTGGCGAGAAAGCTGGTTATTCATTGGTGCCACCCTGTTAGTGGTGTTTTTACCACTGGTGTTATGGCTAGTCAGAAAAGCAGACCTTAAGCGGTCCCGTACTGACGCAGACAATCAAAACCACGCCAGCGATGCGAGTCGGCGTCAAGTTGTTCGCGACTGGCGGTTTTGGATGATCATACCGATAGCTTTGGTGACGCCGTTTCTGGTGACCGGCGTCTTTATCCAACAGGACTTTATCCTGGAAGCGAAACGGTGGACGCCGGGCGTATTAGCGGGCAGTTTCGTATTTTACGGGGCCGTGCATTGGCTAAGCTCAGTGATATCAGGCAGCTTGATTGATAAATATCGTTCGCGAAATGTACTTATCTTAATTCCCATTCCACTGCTACTTGGGCTAATGGTGATAGCTAACATTGATCATACCCTTGCGGCACCGCTTTTTATGTGCCTTTTCGGTTTAGCGATTGGTGCAACCAATCCTGTGATTAATACCTTATGGGCGGAAATGTACGGGGTCTCGCATATTGGTGCCATTCGGTCTTTGGTGACTGGCATGATGATCCTCTCCACCGCATTGGCACCTTGGGTGTTCGGTATCGTTATCGATATTGGCTGGACGCTTAACCAACTGATTTATGCACTCATTGGATTGATTCTTTCCTTTACCGTGCTGTTGGTGCCTGTGTATCCACGTATATAAGATACAGCGCTAAGCCTAATGTGCGAAAGCCAACCTTGCCTGATGGTAAAAATAAGCGAAAAAGGGGGTTGGAGAAAAGAATGAAATAAATCTGTGCTAAAAATATCACAATTACAAATTAAGCATCTGATTTATAGGCGTTAAGTCGTTATTGGACAAAAAAAGGGGAGTTGACGCTTGGTCAATAAGTGACTAGGATCACGCGTTTTGATTTTCAGGTGAAATCAGGCCTGAAATGAGCGCGACACCTTTTTTAACCCAATTTTGTAGAGACGTTCATGATAGATAGAATTCAGCGTGATTGGTTCTCCAATGTACGTGGCGATATTCTTGCGGGTATCGTTGTGGCATTGGCCTTGATCCCAGAAGCAATTGCCTTCTCGATTATTGCCGGTGTGGATCCGAAAGTCGGGCTTTACGCCTCCTTCAGTATCGCAGTGATCATTGCCTTTGTGGGTGGCCGTCCAGGCATGATTTCCGCCGCAACGGGTGCGATGGCGCTGTTGATGGTGACCTTGGTGAAAGAGCATGGGCTTGAGTACCTATTGGCGGCCACTGTGCTAACCGGGATACTGCAAATAGCGGCCGGTTATTTAAAACTCGGTAACCTGATGCGTTTTGTTTCTCGCTCAGTGGTAACCGGGTTTGTCAACGCGCTCGCGATCCTGATCTTTATGGCGCAGTTGCCAGAGCTCATTGGTCCGGAAATCATTCAGGGTCTAAAGGTGACATGGGAAGCGCTCGCGGTGACCGATTCTGGTATTGGACTTTACTATCCACAAATCACTCTTATGGGCGAGATTATGTGGCATGTGTATCCAATGACGGCCGCCGGTTTGGCGATCATCTATCTTTTCCCTCACATTCCTCGTATTGGTAAAATGGTGCCATCACCTTTGATGTGTATTCTTATCCTAACCGGTATTGCAATGGCGTATAACCTCGACTTGCGTACCGTGGGTGACATGGGTGAACTGCCTGATACCTTGCCAGTGTTCTTATGGCCGGATGTGCCGCTAAACGTTGAAACCCTGGCGATTATCTTCCCTTATTCTGCGGCACTGGCTGTGGTGGGTTTGCTTGAGTCGATGATGACCGCCACCATCGTCGATGATTTGACCGACACAGACAGTGAGAAAAACCGTGAATGTAAAGGTCAAGGTATTGCCAATATTGCCACCGGTTTCTTAGGCGGTATGGCCGGTTGTGCGATGATTGGTCAGTCGGTCATTAACATTAAATCCGGTGGACGTGGACGTCTCTCTACCTTGTTCGCCGGTGTGCTATTGCTGATTATGGTGGTGTTCCTCAGTGATTGGATCAGCCAAATCCCGATGGCCGCGCTGGTGGCGGTAATGATCATGGTGTCTATCGGTACCTTCTCTTGGGAGTCAGTGGTTAACCTGAAATCACACCCACTATCGACTAATATCGTGATGGTCTCGACCGTGGTGGTCGTGGTCTTCACCCACAACCTCGCGATCGGTGTATTGGTTGGGGTGCTACTGGCAGCCTTGTTCTTTGCCAATAAAATTGGTCGCTTTATGGTGGTTAAAAGCGAGCCTGAAGACAATGGCGATGCGCGTACTTATCGTGTTGTTGGCCAAGTCTTTTTTGCCTCGTCAGATCAATTTTTATCATCGTTTGACTTCAAAGAGGCGTTGGAGCGTGTCACCATCGATCTCTCGGCAGCGCACTTCTGGGATATCACCTCCGTGTCTGTGCTTGATAAGGTGGTCATTAAGTTCCGCCGTGAGGGTACCGAGGTGAATATCGTGGGAATGAATGATGCCACGGCGACCATTGTCGATAAGTTCGGCGTGCACGATAAACCAGAAGAAGTAGAAAAAATGATGGGTGGCCACTAAGGAGACCGACCATGGAACAAATTACCGCGTGCGTAGATGGCCCGCATTATTCAAAGCAAGTGGCAGATTTGAGCGTTTGGGCTGCCAAGCGCTTGTCTGTCCCTTTGACACTTTTGCATGTGCTGGATAAGTCCTCACACCAAGCGGAGCCTGAACTATCAGGCAACTTGGGCGTGGGTAGCCGTGAACAACTGCTACAAGAGCTGGTAGAGCTGGATGAGCAGCGCGCCAAGCTAGCCATGAAGCACGGCAAAGCCTTGCTGTCTGAGCTGGAAGAAGACGCTAAAGCCAAAGGGCTGAGCGATGTGCGCAAGTTGCAGCGCCATGGCAATTTGGTGGAGACCTTACTGGATATCGAGCCACAGACGCGGGTATTAGTATTAGGTAAATCAGGTGAACTACACCAAAACGACACCAAGGCGATTGGTTCGCAGCTTGAAAGCGTGGTGCGCTCGATTAAAGCGCATACCTTGGTTGCTAACGGTGAGTTTTCAACACCTGAAAGCTACTTATTAGCATTCGATGGCAGCGATATCAGCGAAAAGCTAGTGGAAAAAGCACTGAGCACACCGCTGTTGGCAGGGATGACCTGTCATTTAGTGATGGTGGAAGACTCGCAAGAAAAGCTGGCAGCGTTTAAACGCGCGGCAGAGCGCTTGAAAACGGCGGGTGTCGATGTGGTTGAGGCTCAGTTAACCGGTGACGTGCACCGCGCGATTTTAGCGTATCAAACTGATAATCAAGTGGGCATGATCGTGATGGGCGCCTACGGGCACTCAAAACTGCGTCAATTCTTTGTGGGGAGCAATACCACTAAGTTGTTGGTTGAATCGACCGTGCCTATGCTATTGATCCGTTAGTTGTGCATGAGTGCATACATAAAAACCCGCAGCGATGCGGGTTTTTTTGATCTGACTTTCAACGTCTGGCGGCAATACGCCATTGCTTGATGGCAATGCATTACCGAGTGGACTTATCAGTATTTAAAACGCGTGGTAAACATAAACTGATCGCCGTACCACTCGTTAACACGGTAGGCTGCACCGAGTGAGAATAGCTCAGTGGCATGGAATCGCCCGTAGGCAGATCCAAAGGTATCTTCTTCATCATCCACTGTTAGCAGGCCTATTTCGCCGCCAACTTCAACTTGTGGCCCAAGCCACTGACGCACGCCTAAGTTGACCTCTAAGCCGACATCACTATCAAAGTTGTCTTTGTTGACGCCACGCGCGAGTAGTTCACCGGTTAAGTCTGCCCAGTTGTTAATCGGCGCATGAAAGCCAATCCCAGCAGCCGTGTCCCAATCGGAATCAAATTCGGTATCCGCTTCTACGCGTACGTGCGCGTTGGGATGGATAGACATGCTAAATCCTGCACCATAGGTGAGTGGGCTAACACCGATGCGTCCTTCCAGATAGTCGTAACTGAAGTTACTCATGGTGGTGAGGTTGGCGTCTTCTTCATTGGCCACGGCGCTGAATGAAGCCAAAGCGACAATCGCGCTGGCTAAAAGAGATTTACGCATTATCAATTCCACTTGTTATTGGTGTTCAAATCATTCTATAAGACGATTGCGCGCAGAAACAAGCACATCCGCCCGTGAGTCAGGCTTTTTTACCGATTTTTGACCTATCGGCGTGTACGAACTGGTTTGAGAGCTATTCTGCGCCCATATCCCATTTGTTGCGGTTGATGGCTTCTACAATCCTAGGAGTGTCCAGTACACTGGTCCACGGCAATAAATTGGCTTCGTGCGCGATGACATAGCTGGTGAGCTGATCGGTGACGACACTGACCAAGGTCTCTTTTTGCCAAGGTTTGGCAAGGTAATAGTGTAAACTGGCGTGATTAACCGCAGAGACCGTATCTTCCAAGCCTGCTTGGCCGGTCAGTAACACTTTGCGCGTCGACGCTGTCTCTGGCTGATTGGCTAACTCAATCAAAAATTCCACCCCGAGCTCGCCGGGCATAATATGATCACACAGAATCAATGCCAGCTTGGTACCTTCTGTGGCCATGTCCGCAATCACTTCTCGTGCTTCTGCGACTGACTCTGCCGCTTCCACCTCGAAGTGATCGGTAAAGCCTTGCAAGTCATCGATCACGCTATCGAGCACATCACGCTCATCATCGACACATAGGACTAAGTATTGGCTCATCGTTGGGGCTCCTTACTGGCAGAGGCGGGGAGTTCAATAGGTAACGTCACTGTCATTGTGGTACCGACAGCTGGCTGCGAGTGTACCTGAATATCGCCCCCTTGCTCATGGATAATGGTTTGGCACATGGTCAGGCCAATACCTAGACCAAAATGACCTTCGCGTTTGGTGGTGTAATTTAACGCAAACATTTTTGCTTGCTGCTCAGGGGTCATGCCTATACCGGTATCACTGACCGACACTTCTATCGTGCCAGAGGCTTGGTCATTGAGTGTTTTTACTGTCACTGTCAGTGTGCCTGGTGTTTGCATCGCATCTAAGGCATTGGCAATGAGGTTTGTCCATACCTGCGCTAAGGCCGAGGGCTGAGCAATAATATCGGGCACCCAGTCGTAGCGTTTTTCCAATTGATGAGGCTTGAGTCGATGCTCAAATAAGGTAAGGGTATCGTCAATGTTTTCAATAATACGGGTGCGTTGGCGTTGTTCGCTGTCTTGACGGGCATAGGTGCGTAAGCTTTTGACGAGATCGGCAATACGCGCCGCGCAGACATGATTAGAGCGCAATAACCGCCCACAGCGGGCGTATTGCTTCCAGGTAGCAAGTTCGTGATTAAAGCCGTCACCCAGACGTTGTTGCCATTCCTTGATCTTTTCAGGCTGATACAACCCAATGTTGACTAAATCGCGCGCGATCCGTTTATCCCCGGTGAGGTCGCTTAGGGTGCGGGTATAGGTTCGAGCCGTGGCGGTTGATAGGGGGGTACTCTCGCGGTTTGTCTGTAAAAGCGACAGGGCTTGTTCGCGGCTGGCTGAGGTCAACGGGGTTTTTGCCACTTCCTCTAGGGCGTCTGCAAGTGCGTCACTGTTGCGTAAAATCGCTGACACTGGATTATTGAGTTCGTGAGCAACGCCCGCCACGAGTTGCCCCAGTAGTGCCATTTTTTCTTTTTCTAATAACTGGCGGTTAGCTTCGTCCAGTGAGGCGAGCGTTTGCTGCAGCTGGATTTCGGTATCGATACTGCGCTTTAAGCGTTGGTTAAAGTGCAGCAACAGGTATTGAATAAACAATGGCAGCAGCTCAGAGCGGCTGGTCATTATTTTGCTAAATAACGCATGATCGATTTTGATCACCTGCGTCCGAGTGAGGGTGCGCCCCGTAGAGAAAGAAACGTCTCCCGTCACGAACGACATACTGCCAATCAAGCTGCCGGAAGAAAGGGTGGAAACATGGTGCTCTTGCCCTTCGTCATCTGTTTTATACAGCCCAACGTCACCGTCGGTGATAAACCACAAAAATGCATTATCTTGATTTTCTTTGGTAAGCACATGGTTGGCACTGTAGGTGCGGCACGCACGGCTTTCATCGTTGCCTTCAAAAAACGCATACAAACCGGCAATGACGCGATCGGCGACCGCTGCTTTGTCGGTTTCGCCTGGCGCTAACAATTGCGCTTGAAATTGGCTTATCTCGCGCTCAACTTGAGCATCTAATAAGGTGCGGTGATCTAACACTTCGGTATAACGCAGCAAATCATGTTGGCAATAGCGCAACACGTAGGTAGTGAGTTCTTTTTCGGCAACACGCTGCATCTCCTCGGCTCGCCAAGGCTTGTGCATACAATAATTGAGTCGGCCTTCATTCACCGCCTGCAAAATAATATCGTATTGCGGTGCCTCACTGAGCAAAACAGTCCGTGCGCCTTGACTGGCAGAGTGGTTGTCGACATTGACTAATAGATCGATACCGCGATTATCGTCCGACCCGTTATGGCAGATCAGTAATGCCACCTGTTGCTCGTTAGCCTTAAAGTCGTCGAGCATGGTATAGGCGTCGTCTGGGGTCTCTGCACTGCAAAGATCAAACACATCACGAAACGGCGCAAGGTCGTGAGACAACTGCTCTACCACGAAAGGGTCTTGGTCAATGCACAATATAACGTAGGGATTCATACACTCTGTCGATCTATTGCAAATATGCTTTGATTGTATGCATTTATCCGCGGCAATGATGCGAAATGGTCGACATTCACGAATAAATACACCGTATTCTGCATGGCGGTACTGTGATACACGCCCTTGCCTCATTAGTGAGAAAGTTCCTTCTTATTATTCATTGTCTATTGACCTGTGCGATGGCTTCCATAACAGTTTGCCTTCACAGTATAACGCGTTATCTTCAGCGCCTAATTTTAGTTACACTATGATTTTTCGCATGCCTGAGGCAAAGAAAACATGTTTTTAGGAAAGTATGGTGCCATCGCAGGTGGCCTTGCGATTGTTGCGTGTTGGCCGTTTGCGACTGGCCAAATCGCACAGTCGATGTATGAGCGAGAAGTCGATCAGCGCTCAACGCCAGAATTCACGCTTGAGCAGCAGACCTACGATCGCGGGTATTTAAGCTCGCAGGCGGTCACACATCTCGCATTTCAGGGTGAAACCAAAGCGATGCTTGCGCAGTCGGGCTTACCCGTTAGCTACGAAATCGCCTCAGAGATCTCTCATGGCGTGTTTGGCGTCTCGTCAAGCAACACGTTAGTGATGACGCCTGAGTTACAAGCGATCACCCAAAAAGCGTGGCCAGGTAACCCAACCCCAGTTCGTTTAGAGCTAGATACCTTGATGACAGGGGCATCCGATTATCACCTTACCGTCGCACCTTTTTCGCTATCAGAGGCGAGCAGTAACCTGACCGCGAGTGAGTTAAGCCTACAAGGCGAGATCGACCGCAAAGGACATGTAAACGCAACCTTTTCTTTACCCGCGCTGGCCTTCAACGACGATAGTGGGCAGCAACTGAAAGTGGATAGCGTGTCGGGGTCAGGAAGCGGCTATTTGCAAGATGGTCTGTGGATTGGTGAACAGTCTTTATCGCTCGAGCAAGCGCACTTCAGTGATGTGAGCGGTCAATCGTTAAAGCTGGGCGACGTCAAGCTTGAGATAGGGAACAAGTTGATTACGTCTGAGTCAACGTCAACCCGCGAGCTAAATAACACCAACCAACTGACGGTGGGAACGATTGCGTTACCGAACAACACGCAGTGGCGTAACTTGGTAGTGGCACTCGATGCCAATCATCTTGATTACAGTGCCATGTCCCAAATCGCGTTACTCTCGTCGCAGTGGCAAGAAGGTGGCGCGCCAGTGAGTATGGAGGCCTTTGATCAAGCTTTGGTGCAATTGTTGCAATCGGGGTTATCGATTGATTTGTCGCCCGCCAGCTTAACCGTGCCAGAAGGCGATATCAGTGTCGACATGCACGTCGATGTGAAAGGCAGTGAGCCAACTGGCGTGTTTAATTTGCAGCAACTGGTCAATCAGGTAAGCGGTGATCTTGATGTTTCGGTACCCAATGGGGTGCTGACACAGTCACCGTGGCAAGCAAAAGTACAGGATCTGACCAAAGCGGGTTTTGTCACACAAACAGATAAAAATACTGTGCTGTCTGCCAAAATTGAGGGAAACCAAATCATCACCTCTGATGGCTCTGCCGTACCGCTGGTACAGTTTGTCATGTTTATGCTGATGTAAATGCCGCATGGGCACTGACTTGAGACGTCGGTGCCCTTAGTTATCCATCACAATAAAAGCGAACGATGATGCAGTCCTTGCCTGAACTTAAGGCCAAAAAATACAAAACGGTGAGAGAAGAGACCGTCATAGGGTTACGTGCCGTGGCATTTATGAAGCATGGCACCACGACGCAAGTACAAATAAAGACCCCAGTGGGACAAACGTACCGGTGTGAATGTATCTTTATCGGTTTTGATGGTGAAAAGCGCTTATTCTTTTCGCTACCGACAGAAAACCTTAATCAGGTTAATCAGTTTTTTATTGAAGGTTATCGCTTGGCGGTTGATGCAGTATCTGATGAGGGCGAGGGGGCTAAAGTGCGGTTTGCCTCTAAGATCTCAACCGTGCTCAAAACACCCATTAATTTGGTCATGGTCGAGTTACCGCAACAAGCCAAACTGATACAACAGCGCAAAGATAATCGTTATGAGTTAAACGTCAAAGGGGAAATTCCGCTCGATCATCGTCGTTTGCCCGTTAATCTTACCGATATTTCTGCAGGCGGTTGTGGGTTTAGTTTTGACGCCATTGCGCCTGTGTTTGAAAAACACCACCAAATGGCGATTCAAATCCAAGCACCAAACAGTGACGAGTGTTTTATCTTGAGTGGGCAAATAGAGAACCGCCAACAAAAATGGGGCATGCAACGCTATGGCGTGTCGTTTGACCGCAGCGGTCTCAAACATTGCGAGGCGTTGATTAAACGGCTGGTTTACGATGGTTCCTATTATATTTTTAACCCACATGTAGAAGAGAAAGAGTGACAACGTCACTTTAAAGACGCGGTGGCTGTCGCGAGATTGAGAGCAGGTGATAGATATGTCTCAGTGCGTGCATTATTGGTCTGGCGTCACATACGTCACTTTCGCTGGGATCTCATGCTGTTGAAAAAACTGTAGCCAGCGTGTTTGGTGAGGCTGTAGCGTATCGCCCGGCCCCTTTACTTCCACCCATTGGTAGGATACGCCTCGGCACATAAACAAGTCTGGATGGCCGCGGCGGTTATGGCGACGGTCGAACAAAATACGTTGAAAACAGGCGCGAAGCTGTGTGTCTGTAAGCATGACTAACGCAGCCTCAAGCAGCGGCCACTCTATCACCGACCAATTTACCCACTCGTTAGTGATGCCGTGCTTTTGCTGATAGTGTTGCGCTACCCAATCGCGTGCTCGATCAATCTCGGCGAGGCGCTGATCAATCACTGTCTGCCGTTTAGCGACAAAGTCGTCGCTGTGGAGATCGCGCGGCCCACGTTGAAAAGGGTTAAGAAAGGCGCCACGGACCGGCAAAAACAAAACATCCCAAAAAAACAGCCCAAACAACGCGTTAAGCAAGCTGTTCTCGCTGAACCATACATCCCAGCCTTGCTGACGATAATAATCAGCAACCTCATTTTCGACGCGCTGATTCAGCGGTAAAGCTAACGTCTCGGTGGGTAATGTAGCCGGTTTAGCACGCGCTGAGGGAACCAAGCGGCCGAGTGCGCGAACCGGTTTTTGTTTCGCCAAGCGATAAGCGACGTCAAGCTCTTCCTCATCGTGTGGGGCTTGGAGCATGGTTGCGATGATCGTTGCAGCCGCTTTAATGTCACCTTGCTTTATCAAGATACGTGCGCGTCGTTCTTGGCTGGGTGGCTGAGTGGTGGTTTGATACAGCGACAATGCGGTCGATAAATCATCCTGGCGCTCAAATTCGCGTGCAATGCGATTAACCAAGCGCTGCCGCTTGCGCTCGAGCGGTGCCCAGTCAAAAGGGGCTGGCAAACAGGGTGCTAACGCCAAGACTTCTTTAGGTTGCTTGTTTTTGCGCGCTTGCCACACGATCTCGTTTAATGCGGATAAGTGCAGCCAGTCATTTATTTGGGACCTATGCTCAAATAAGCGATCGGCTTGCCGAATGGGATAGGGCTCAAAGTGTTGGATACCCAGCTCGGCCACCACGAACTGGCTCAAATCCTGGCGTGAATTGCCAAAATACAGCAGGTTTAATACCGGTAAGATGTCTGGCTGGTGGCAGACCACCAATGCATAAGGGCTGTCGAGTGTATTGCCGTAGAGAGCCTCTATCGCCTGCTGCCAATGGCTTTTAGGCGCACTTTTGGCGAGCTCTGTATCAGGAAAAGCCGCCATAAGTTGTGTTTTGGTGAGTAATTTGAATACCACCTCTGCCGGGGCAGTATGGGTAAGGCTAATAAACTGATGTTCAGCTAAGGTGTCGAGCAGCGGCGGCGTTTCACCCAGCTCATCGTAGTGCAGCGAGCCGGCCAAAAACCAGTCGTGACGGCGCATCAGTAAACGCACCAGCAAACACTGTGCTTTGAAGCTAAGCTGTTGAAAGGTCGTCAGCCAATGTCGTTCTTTGTGCGTGAGAAGATCCCAGTCACGTTCGCAGACTAAATCCATCAAGTTTTGAAAGTTATGATGGTAATAATAGGGACTAAGAGGGTCTGGCTGCGTCATTCTTTTCCTTATCTTTCATCAGGACACGTGCATTCAGGAGCCGCCGCATGAAACGGATTATCGCTGTACTATTGTCAGTCTTTAGCGGATTAGTGTCGAGCTATGCCTTGGCTGAGAATGAAACTACGTTCTCCACCGAGCAAGGGATCGCTGGGGTTGCATGCATTATTAGCGATCCAGCCGGACGGCTCTTGCTAGTGAAAGACACAGTGACCGGACGGTATGGTTTGCCCGGTGGGCGGGTTAACTTGACCGAATCACCGAGTAGAGCGCTAGCGCGTGAAGTGTTTGAAGAAACGGCTATTCGCGTCACGGTCGGTAATGTCTATCATCAAGATGAGCGTGGTGTGTTATTTGCCTGTCAAAGCCAGGCACCATTGCCCGTTGTCTCTACGGCGGAGGGAGTGGGTCTTTTGCCGGCTTGGCGCGCGCCCCATTTTGCCTCTGAAGTCGAGCAAGCACGGCTGGTACCGCGCGCCCATGCACAGGATTATCGCTATCGTTTTCGCGACCGTCGTGATCTTTTGTGGTCGCTAGCGGCGAGAACGCCAAGCAGCGATGTCAGTGCCTTGGCCGATTTTAGTGCCTTAGCGCCTGTGTTTTATGTCAGTCAATATCGATGGGTCGCGGGGATACAAACCGCGGTACAGCAAATGAGCGAGGCGGCGAGCTCGACCGTGACCGCGGTATTTAGATTGGTCAATACGCTGGGCGAGACCGCTTTTTACATTGCACTGCTGCCGCTATTTTTGGTCTTTCGTGGCCATAAATCCGCATTATCACTTCTCTTTTTGTTAATAAGCGCGGCGGCAGTGTCGACGACGCTAAAAAGTGGCTTTGCCATGCCAAGGCCGTTTTATTTGTGGCCAGAGTTACAAATCGGCCAGGCAAGCGGTTTTACCGTACCCAGTGGACATACATTGCTTGCAGCGGCAGTGATGACTGCTTGGTATCTAAAACGTCGAGTCACCCACCCACCCGCGTTTGGCGCGCTTGCGGTGGCGTTGTTGGTGATCGTGCTTATGGGGCTGAACCGGATGTACCTTGGGGTGCATTTTGCCAGTGATGTGGTCACTGGCGCTTTGGTCGGCGCCAGTGTTGCTTGGGCGACCGTCAAGCTGGATGCCGTGACAGTGGGTAATGATAGACCCATGTTGGTCACAGGCCGGATCTGGTTTTTAGCGTGCCTTATCATGGCGCTGTTGGCGCTGGCGCTTAAATTACCCAATTTGGTGTATCTGTCAGCGTTAGCAGCGGGTGTCTATACCGGTCAGGTTTGGCATAAGCTCTTTCCTAGCCATAAACCGGCCAGCCAGCTCAATGGCAAACTGTTAACGCTGGCGTGGATTTTTTTCGGTATCGCCGCCATTGTTGGCGCAGCCTGGGGAGTGGCACAGCTGACAGGCCTAAGCTGGATTGTGCTTATTGTCGTGTCAATGGCGGCATGGAGTTTGGGCCCGTGGGTACTGATTGCCAGCCCAGAGCTTGCTAAATGGTCAGGTAAGCGGCTAGGTTGGCGCGAGTGGTGATAAGGATTTGCTAGGTGATCGCTTTGGCTGTGCCAAGAGTTAAGGTAAAGTGACAGCACAACAAAAATTGCACCAGGCATGGTGAGATAGCGCACAGGAACAGCAATGATACCGGCAATCCATCCAGAGGCGGGCCTGTCGTCCGCCGTTGTTGATTTTATCACCGCTTTGCAAACAGCAGGTTTTCAAGGCGACATTGAATCGACCTATGCGAGCCGCCTTGCGGTGGCCACTGATAACAGTGTTTATCAAGCCTTACCACAAGCCGTCCTCTTTCCCGCATCGGTTGATGATCTTCAGCTTATTGGTCAGACCGTCCAAGCCCCAGCTTTTAGTGAGATTAAGTTTTCTCCCCGTGGTGGCGGCACTGGCACCAATGGCCAGTCGTTGACCCAGCATGTGGTGGTGGATGTGTCGCGTCATATGCAACAGGTGCTGGAAGTGAACCCGGAGCAAGGCTGGGTACGTGTGCAAGCAGGCGTGGTTAAAGATCAACTCAATGATGTCTTGCGCCCGTATGGTTACTTTTTCTCACCTGACTTATCGACCAGTAATCGTGCCACGATTGGCGGGATGATCAATACCGATGCCTCCGGTCAAGGCTCGCTACGTTACGGCAAGACCTCCGATCATGTACTGGGTTTAAAAGCAGTGCTCGTGGATGGTAGCGTCCTCGATACACAGCCTCTCAATGCGGATCAGCTTCAGCAAGCGATGTCGCGCGATGATCTCAGTGGCCGGGCGCTGCAAACGGTGTCCTCAGTCTGTCGTGAGCACCGTGACTTGATTACCGAGACCTTTCCACCGTTAAATCGCTTTTTAACCGGCTATGACCTTAAACATGTTTATGATGACACACTCACAGCCTTCGACATTGGTCGCGTGCTGTGTGGCGCTGAAGGGTCCTTAGCGTTTATTGCCGAAGCCAAGCTCAATATCACCCCGATCCCGACCGTGCGGACTTTGGTAAATATTAAATACGACAGCTTTGACTCAGCATTGCGTAATGCACCGATGATGGTAGACGCTAATGCCTTGTCGGTTGAAACCATTGATGCCAAAGTGCTTGATTTAGCGCGTAATGACATTGTTTGGCATACGGTGAGTGACTTGTTGCAAGAAGTGCCCGGCAAAACCATGCACGGCATTAATATGGTGGAGTTTGCGGGGAATGATCCGGGTGAGATAGAGCAGCAGATTACGGCACTTTGTCAGCAACTGGATAGCTTGATTGCTCACAAGCAAAAAGGGGTGATTGGCTATCAGATTTGTCGGGATCTCGCGTCAATCAACAAAATTTACGCGATGCGTAAAAAGGCGGTCGGACTGCTGGGTGCCACAAAAGGTAAAGCCAAGCCCGTTGCCTTTGCCGAAGACACTTGTGTACCGCCGGAACACCTTGCTGACTTTATCAATGAATTTCGGGCATTGCTCGACAGCCACCATTTGCACTATGGCATGTTTGGTCATGTCGATGCGGGGGTACTGCATGTGCGTCCAGCGCTGGATTTGTGTGACCCTGACCAAGAACGCGTAATGAAAACCCTCTCTGACCAAGTGGTTGCTTTGGTTGCCAAGTATGGCGGCTTGATGTGGGGAGAGCATGGTAAAGGCTATCGTTCAGAGTACGGCCCAGCGTTTTTTGGTGAGACCTTGTTTGCGCAGCTTCGCCATATCAAGGCGGCATTTGATCCGCAAAATCGGATGAATCCAGGAAAAATCTGCACACCGATTAATAGCCAAGATGCCTTGGTGAAGGTTGATGACACTAAGCGTGGCTTTTATGACCGTCAAATCCCCGTAGAAGTGCGTGATAGCTTTAAAGGGGCAATGGAGTGCAATGGCAATGGGCTGTGCTTTAACTATGACACCGCCTCACCCATGTGTCCTTCGATGAAGGTCAGTTATGACCGTCGCCATTCGCCAAAAGGTCGCGCTGGGATCGTGCGAGAATGGTTGCGTTTACTGTCTGAGCAAGGTGTCGACCCCTTGGCGGTTGAACAGGCATTGATGACCCAGTCGCCGTCAGTCCGTGAAGTGATGGCCAAATTCGGACGCTATTTTACTCGCCGCAGAGAAGCAGATGATTTTAGCCATGAAGTCATGGAAGCCATGAGCGGTTGCTTGGCGTGTAAGGCTTGTGCTAGTCAGTGTCCGATCAAAGTGGATGTGCCGAGTTTCCGCTCGCGCTTTATGCAGCTCTATTACAGCCGCTATCCCCGCCCGGTGAAAGACCACTTAGTGGCTAACATTGAAACCTTGCTCCCGCTGATGGCCAAAGCACCAAAATGGGTGAATGCGGCGACTCAGCCTCAATGGGCCCAAGGGCTCACTGCGAAGTTAATTGGCTACACAGACACACCGGCGTTGTCGGTGCCGACGCTGGCTCAGTCTCTGGCGGGCGATCATGCGCTTAAGTTTGACTTAGCATGGCTGCAGGCTCTATCCGCGCAAGAGCGTGAGCACTATGTGTTGATCGTGCAGGACCCTTTTACCAGTTTTTATGAAGCGCCCCTGATTCACGATTTGATCAAACTGGCGCGACAACTCGGGAAGGTGCCCATGCTGGTACCCTTTAAACCCAACGGGAAAGCCCAGCATGTAAAAGGTTTCCTCCGTCGTTTCGCCCAGACGGCGCGTAACACCGCTGGCTTTTTAAACCAGCTGGCAGCGTTGAATATTCCCATGGTGGGCGTTGATCCGGCGCTGGTGCTTTGTTATCGCGATGAGTATCAAGAAGCACTAGGTAAGCACCGAGGTAACTTTAATGTGATGCTGAGTCATGAGTGGCTGAGCAGTGTTGTGCCTGACATGCCGGTCGTGACGAGCCGTGATGCTGACCCCTGGTATCTGTTCGGCCACTGCACCGAGAAAACACAGTTGCCTCATGCTGAGCAACAATGGATGGCTTTATTTGCGCACTTTGGTGCGACGCTTAAACCGATTTCTGTCGGTTGTTGTGGTATGGCGGGCACTTATGGCCATGAAGCAGACAAACGCGAAACGTCAGCTGCGATCTATGATTTAAGTTGGTCGCCACAGTTGGCCAACCTACCTAGCGAGAGAGTGCTCGCAACCGGTTACTCGTGCCGTAGCCAAGTGAAGCGGTTTAGTGAGACGCAGTTACAACATCCTTTGCAAATCTTGTTGCGGCTAGCGTGTACGCGAATTGATCGTGCGCGTGTCGATAACGTATCACTATAAAGCTTGCATCTGGGTGGCTTTGTCATACAGTAAAATAAAGAGCTGAAAGCTAAGGTAAAACAAATGCTTAAAACGATTGTTATCATCTTGCTGGTTTTACTCGGGATTACGGCAGCCCAGTACTTGGACGAGGGGACGCAAAAGAAAATTGCGTGGGTGATCGGAGCCATCGCCGGTGTCCTGGCGCTTGGTGTGATTGGTGTTGAGCTTTTCCGTTAGTGGTGGGCGTATCCGACGCGCCATGGTTACGATGATAAAGTAACGCCAACAAACACGCCGCGCTCGTAGTGAAACGCTCGTAGTGAAACGCCCGTAGTAAGATGCCCTCAACGGGGTGTACCACGACGGGCGTTTTTTATTTCATCCTTTTAAAGCAGGCACTTATGCGCGTTTTCCACGCTGGTTATTGCCTCGCCCTTTGTTATTTGGCCGGCGTATATCGGGTTGTTTGGGGTGCTTAGTGGCAAAGCGCTGGGTGCCATGGCGGCCTGAGCGGCGCTGCCGGCCTGTTTTTTCGGGGGCATCTTCTTTTGGGATCAGGCACTTGGGCCCGTTACCAATCAAATGCTGTTTCCCCATATGTACCAAGGCTTCACGGATCAGTGGCCAGTTAGCGGGATCATGGTAACGCAGTAGCGCTTTGTGTAAGCGTCGCTGGCGCTCTCCTTTTGCCACTGTCAGTGTTTCGCGCTTTTTATAGCGTACCCGCTTCAGTGGGTTGGTTTCTGAATGGTACATGGCAGTCGCATTACACATGGGTGATGGGTAAAAGTTTTGCACTTGGTCGCACTCAAAGGCATTCTCTTTCAGCCAGCATGCCAGATGCACCATATCTTCATCCGTACACCCTGGATGCGCGGCAATGAAGTAGGGGATCAAATACTGTTTTTTGCCCGCTTCTTTACTGTATTTTTCAAACAGAGCCTTGAAGCGATCATACGCACCCATACCGGGTTTCATCATTAAATCCAGCGTATTTTTCTCAGTATGTTCTGGGGCGATTTTTAAATAGCCACCGACATGGTGAGTGACCAACTCTTTCACATATTCCGGCGACTCAATCGCCAGATCGTACCGCACTCCCGAGGCAATCAGGACTTTTTTGATTCCCTCTACCTGGCGTGCTTTACGGTAAAGATCAATGGTATGGCGATGATCGGTATTGAGCTTGTCACAAATCTTTGGAAATACACAAGAGGGGCGACGACAGTTACGCTCCGCTTTAGGATCGGCACAGCCGAGTCGATACATGTTAGCGGTTGGGCCACCCAAGTCTGAAATCGTGCCAGTAAAACCAGGCACTTTATCGCGAATATCATTGAGCTCTTCAATGATCGACGCTTGTGAGCGGTTTTGGATGATCCGCCCTTCGTGCTCGGTAATTGAACAAAATGAACAACCGCCGAAACAGCCACGCATAATGTTCACCGAGGTTTTTATCATGTCGTAGGCAGGGATCTTGGCCTTACCGTACTTTGGATGAGGTACTCGCGCATAGGGGAGGCCAAACACATAGTCCATTTCTTCGGTGGTGAGCGGCACCGGAGGCGGATTAATCCAAAGGAGTTGATCGCCATGTTGCTGACCCAACGCCCGCGCGGAGTAGGGGTTGGCTTCCAAATGCATCACCCGGCTTGCATGGGCATACAAAATCCGATCGTTTCTGAGTTTTTCAAACGAGGGCAGGCGAACAAAGGTGTTTTTCGCATCATGCCTAGAAGGGCGAATGGTGATTGGTTTCGCGGCATCCGGCTCTGCTTTTTTGCTGGTTTCGCATTGGGTTTCTGTTGCATAGGGGTTGGGCATGGTCATGCTCTTTCCCGGTTTATCAATGCGGGTGGAATCGACTTCTGCCATACCTTCGGGCGGTGTTTTCATCATCACTGCGGTGCCCGCGATGCGAGTCATATCGGCTAAGGTGTCACCGCGAGATAAACGATGTGCCACTTCTATCAAGGCGCGTTCTGCGTTGCCAAATAGCAATATGTCTGCTTTCGCGTCACATAACACAGAGCGACGGACTTTGTCTGACCAATAGTCGTAGTGTGCTAAACGGCGCAAGCTGGCCTCTATCCCGCCCAATACTATCGGCGTTTGCTTATACGCCTCTCGACAACGTTGAGAATAGACCAAAACCGCACGATCAGGGCGTTTACCTCCCTCGTTATTGGGCGTATAGGCATCATCATGGCGCAGTTTTCGGTCTGCGGTGTAGCGGTTGATCATCGAGTCCATGTTGCCAGCCGTCACGCCAAAGAATAGGTTAGGCTCGCCTAATGCCATAAAATCATCTTTATTGTGCCAGTTAGGCTGCGAGATGATGCCAACACGAAACCCTTGTGCTTCCAATGTGCGGCCAATCACCGCCATGCCAAAGCTAGGATGATCGACATAGGCATCACCGGTTACGATGATGATATCGCAGCTATCCCAACCTAAGATATCCATCTCTTCACGGCTGGTGGGCAAAAAAGGCGCGGGGCCAAAGCAGGCCGCCCAATAAGGGGTGTAATCGTATATAGCAGTCGGTGTCACGTTATGGTCTCTTGGTCAGCCCATTGCAATGAGGACAGGCGATTCAACGATACGCGCATCGTGCGCCAGGGCGGGCGATAAATTAGCCAGCGATTTTAGCGATAATCCTGCATCGAGTATAGGGGTAAATCTGGGGAAAGGTGGCTCAGGATGTCATAGAAGGCTTGGCAGACGGATTGTGTTGTTGCACATAATCAATGAAGGCGCGATCGGCGAGGGACAAGTAACCGTGTTTACGCCAGGCAATCGCAATATCGAGCTTGATCGGTTGTGTAAAGGGGATCCCGACAATCCCCCTTTCATGTTCGGTGACCATATCGAGCAGTGCACTGATCGCAAACCCATGACGGACGATATTCAAAATCATCGCCAGTAAATTGGTTTCTAATGAAAGTTTAGGGGTTATTGCATGCGTATCGCAGACCTGATCGAGGTAATCACGGTGGAAGTATCCCGGACGGAACATGATCAACTCATGAGCGAAAAAGGTGTGGTAATCGAGCGTATGATGTGTGGCGAGCGTATGATCGGTCGCGACAACGGCGACCATCTGCGAGGAAATCAAATGCGTGGTTTCTAACGAATCGGGCACCTCTCTATCGTTAATCACGGCGAGATCCAGCTCACCGTCGAGCAGCATTTGCCGCAGGGAGTGAGTGCCAGCCTCTACCACCGTGAGTTTTAGCGCGGGATAGCGACGGCGGAACCCCATCAGCAACTCAGGAAAAAAATAAGATCCGAGCATACCCGGTACACCGATACGTACCTCGCCTTTTTGCAATCCTTTAAGCTCATCCATGGCTGTGGCTGCATCTTGCATTTGCTGTACGACGCGATAGGCATGCTGCAGTAATACTTGCCCTTCTTGCGTAAGCTGAATGTGCTTTTCATTGCGAATAAAAATCGGCATACCCAATTGATTCTCAAGCTTTTTGATCGCAATACTGAGCGCAGGTTGCGCGATATGCAGACGCTGGGCGGCGAGCGTAAAGCTTTTAGCTTCAGCGACAGCAATCACGTGGCGGAGCTGTTTGACGTCCATGACTATAAATAAAATATATAAGGAGGATATATTTAATATATTTTATTAATTATAAAGCGGTTGTTAGCATGATCACATCTTAGCCCACTGGTGAGGTTTTCATGATAGAGCTTGGCTCACCACGTTACCGACTGACGGCGTTTGCGCTCGCGTTCGGCTCGTTTTTGATTTTTTGTAACCTTTACTTGTTTCAACCTATGCTACCTGTCTTTGCCGCGGCTGATGGGATCAGTGAAACACGGGCGAACTGGCTACTTGCGGCCACCACTTTAGGTCTTTCTTTTTCACTGGTGCCTTGGGCCGTGCTGTCGGAGCGAATCGGCCGGCGCCCCGTGATGCTGGTGAGCCTTTGGATGCTTCCCGTGATAGGCCTTATGATCGCCAGCACCTCTTCTTTTTGGATCATCGTCGGTTTACGGGCTTTAGTCGGCATTGCGCTGGGTGGGTTTGCCGCGGTTGCGGTCGCGTATATGGCAGAAGAATTCTCACCGGAGGCGCTGGCAATTGCCGTGGGTAGCTATATCAGTGCTAACTCACTGGGGGGGATCTCGGGTCGTGTATTCGGTGGGATGATGACAGATTGGTGGGGCTGGCATGGCGCGGTGATGGCGATGGCCGTGCTCTCCTTGGTAGGTGTGGCCATCGTGAGTAAACTTTTGCCTCGTCAGCGTTATTTTTCGCCTGGCAATACCTCCTTACTGGCCCATTCTCGCGGGGTGCTCACGCATCTTCGCACCCCCAAATTGTGGATGGCGATGCTGATTGGCGGTGTCAACTTTGCGTTATTCGTGAATTTGTTTTCGGTGATGGCGTTTCGCTTGGTGGCTGCGCCTTACCAATTGCCAGTCAGTTTGGTGTCTTCAGTATTTGTTTGTTACCTCGCCGGCACGGTGACATCACGATTGAGCGGGCGCTGGGTGCTGCACTTTGGCGCGATCAAAGGCATGGCTTTCGGAACAGGGGTGGCCATGCTGGGGGTGTTGGTGACCTTGAGCAGTCAGGTGCTTTGGATGGTGGTGGGGTTATTAATTGTAAGCGGTGGCGCGTTCTTTACTCACTCACTCGCTTATGGATGGGTAAGTCGTCAAGCCGCGCAGGGTAAAGCAACGGCAACAGCCTTGTATCTGGTGCATTATTATATTGGTGGTAGTCTCGGTGGGTTTTATCTTATCGCAGCTTGGCAACACTTTGCATGGCCCGGCGTGGTGATTGCGGCCCTAGTGCTTATCACGATTTTATTGGGACTGGTATTTGGCCTTTCTCGTGTCATGCGCCGACGTCGCGAAAGCCAGCGCCAAACGTCTGTTGTGGCATCCTAAGCGTTAACTCGGTGCGGAGAAAAAGGCGTTGCCCAACGCCCATCCAAGAGAGCGTCTCGCGATGACTGTACTTTCTCCTGCCTGTCTCTGATTGTCTTTTTGCGACCGAATGCTTCGCTAAAGCGATGTTTCGGTGGGCATATCGATATTGTCACGGCTGACAGAGTTTCTGGCGTCAAACCCCGTCTGTTTGCCTGGCTGGTAAGTACGTATGCAATTTCGCCCTTCGGCTTTTGCTTGGTAGAGAGCACTGTCGGCGCGCTCTATCAAGGATGAAAGCGTATCGCCTGGTTGTAGCGTGGAAAGGCCTATCGACGCGGTGACTTTCAACGGAGTACGGCTTTCATCAATATAGACATCCATCTCTCTAATTTCACCCAGCAAACGCTCGGCGATTTGTGCGGTGATTTCGCCATTACATTTAGGGAGGAAGACAATAAATTCCTCGCCACCAAAGCGACCGAAAATATCTGCCTTTCTCAAGCGCTCTTGTACGGTGCGAGTAAATGATTGCAAGACCACATCGCCTGCGTAGTGACCCCACTTGTCATTAATTCGCTTGAACTTATCCAAATCGAGCAGCAAGACGGAGAATGGCGAGTGCCGCTCTTCACTAACGGCCAGAGCGCGCATGGCCAGCTGTAATAGCATTCGGCGGTTATAGATACCGGTTAATGGGTCCAGCGTCGCCTGCCGGTAAAGGCGCAAAATCATGTGGAGTTGAGAAAGCTGTGACCATACCACCATGAACGCAATAACGGTTTGTAGCCAATACGAAGCAATATTATCTGGACTGGTCATGGTGCCGCTGAATGAATCAACCCATAAGTGGCAAATCAGGGTAATCGACATCAAGAGTATGCTTTCCCGCATTGTGAGCGGGAAGATGGTCAGCATGACAATCTGAATAATGGGCAGCAAGGTGTAGCTGTAAGAGAATGCCGCGTTGTCGGTGGGAAAGCCTAAAGTGTGGCTGGCGGATAAATAAAAGGCGTTGGTAGCAAGCACCATGACGACCAAGCCAAGTTTCGCTGATTTGAGATTATTAGCGCGATTGACCGCGTAACCAATGGTAATAAGCATACCCGCTAACAAAAGGCGTTGTAGCGAGAGCTGCGCAGCAGCCGTTTTGTCAGCGAGGAACAAAAAATCAGCGGGTGACCAGGCAATGGTCAGGGCGGCCCATACGTAACACAACACGCACAAGCGGCTGCGCAGATAAGTGCTGCGTGTATTATTAAAGCTGTTTGCGTGCTTTTTAGCACTCCACAGTTCAAGGAACGATATTTGCAGCTTGTAGATAATATGGCCTAAGGTTTCACTCATCATTGCACTCATTGTTGTTCCCGCCTGTGCAAAGGTTCCAGTTGCGTCCGCCGCTTTGGTATTATCCTGCTGCGCGGTCATGTTATTTTTTTCTGTCATAAAGGTTGGTATAAGCGTGCAAACATGCCAGTTTGTTGTTTGTTTTGACTGTGTTTCTTGCATTCAATGTGATCTAGCCAACTTTTTAATGCAATGAAACGAATAATTGACCATTTTTTATTGAGATACGTAAGGTGCTTTTCACTATGTATACGTTACTTGCTCCTGCGGTTGCCTCGGCAATTCTAGGGGCACAGCTGGTGCTCTCACTGGCGCTATTGAAAGGAGAAATATGCCCAGGCCAGCGGGGCCGATTCCATCGTGCTTTCTGGGTGCCTGTTTTTGCGTGGTTGATCTTAGTTCCATTTACGTTGTTCGCCAGTTTACCCTTTTTGTTGTTAGGGATTTTTGCGTTTCGATCAAAAACAGGCAAAACACGTCACTCCGGTCCCATTCCTTTGCTTCATGTCGCAAATTTATTGGGTTTTGTTGCATGGATTATCATACTTGCCACGCACGGTGGCGGGATGCTGATGATGGGAGGCTTGCAACTAGTGATTCTTGGGGCGAGCCTTGGCCATAGTTTGTTAGTGCGTGCGCGCTCGCGATTGCAAGCTTTTGATCGCTTGCTCCCTGTGAGCAGTGTATTAGCCTTTATGGGCGTGATGGTGATGGCCGCACTGTTGTCAGCGGTTAGCCCATCGGCAACGAGTGACATCAATGCCATTATGGCTGGTGCAGGCCTAGGTTTGCTTGGGGTGGCCGCACAGATTTGGCACCTGCTTAAACAAACATCGCCTGTGTTTTGGCGCGTGAGTGTTGGTTTTGGATTTATGCTGTTGGCCAATATCAGTTTGACACGGCTTGTCATTGCTTGATTGGGCAGTTTTTCGTCTAGGATCTATACTCAAAGTGCGTGAATTCAGTGCAAGGAGAGGGTATGGATATCCACAATATCAGCCGATTAGATGGTGCTATCTTCTATGGCATTGTGAATGAAAGACTGCGTCTAGAGTGTGATAGTTTGGAAGCACTGATGGCGCATTTAGACCTCGACCACGATCAGTTGCAAAGTAAATTTGATGATATTGGTTGTGAGTACGACCCACTCACCAACCAATTAAAGCTTAAATAACGTCTAGGCTGCGACTCACTGCACACAGTGAGTCGCATTTCTTGCCGCCTTTTGACAGACCCGCGACACGTCCTGCCATTTTGTTAAAAATTTGATCGTTTATTAGTCTGCCCACTACGCTTATAGAGGGAGAGAGTCAGTGAACCTTCTGTTTTATCACGTGGATTATTCTTTATAAGGACGACACTGATGCCGCGAAGAGCATGGAGCGTAATTGTATTAACCGCACTGATCGGTGTGGGATTTGCAGCCTTAACCGCCCACTTATTGTATCAAAAAGAGCAAGAGGCGATTCGTAAAGAGCTGCATAAAGACGTGAATAATGCCGCAATGGCGTTGGCGCGCGAGGTCAACCTTGGCCTTGAACTGCTCTACGCGGTTAAGAATCATTTTGACGCGGGTCACCGATTGGACGCGCGTAATTTTCAGCCGCTGACATCCGGTGTACTGAAACGCCACCCAAGCTTTAAGTCGATAGAGTGGGTGGATATCGTGATGCACCATCAGCGCCGGCATTATGTTCAGGGAATGGAAGAAAGGGGTGACCCGTCGTCAGGGTTTAATATTGTCGAACTAAGCCCAAACAATCAGCTGATCCCTGCTAAGCGGCGTGACATGTATTTTCCGCTGAGATTCACCTCTGGCGAGAACAGTGAAGCGTCTGTTATTGGTTACGATCTTGGTTCCACGCCAGTCACCCGTCAGGCATTGAAAACCAGCTTTAATACCGGCGTGCCTGTCGCCACCCCTGCTACCACTATCGAGCGCGCCTATGGCAATGTACGCGGCTTTTTGTTGATCATGCCTATCTTATTAGATCCAGAGCAGCTGGGTGGAGAAGACACGCGAGATTTACGCGGGTTTCTGGTGGCGGTGATTGATGTGAATACCTTGGTTAATTTGGCGATCGACACCGTCATTAATGATGGGATTAATTATACCCTGATTGATGCGACCGACCCGAGTCATCGCCAAGTACTTCATACGCAGCGGGTGGAATTGGCACAAATGAAAGACTCACTGGCGCAACAGCCCGCCAAGCCTATTTTCTTCGCGGGTCGCGAGTGGGAATTGATTGGCTATCCGACCGTCAGCTACATGCAGGCAAGGCAAAGCTGGGTGCCGTTGTGGACGTTTCTCATTGGCAGTGGCATATTTTTGGTGATTTGCTATCTGCTTTATCGCCTGCAGTCTCGCGCCTACAGTGTTCAGGTACAAGTTGATCAAAAAACACACGCATTGAAAGAAGCCAATAGTCGACTGGAGTCGATGACCAAGTGTGATGGGTTGACGGGATTACATAATCGCACCCAGTTTGAGCAGGAGCTCGAACGTGAGATCCAGCGTGCACTTCGTGATGAAGCGCCTTTGAGCCTGATGGTGGTAGAGATCCAACACCTGTCTAATTACAACAACCAGTATGGACGCATTGCCGGTGATCAGTTGATCCGACAAATTGCACAGGTACTGGATGAGATGCTTAAACGGCCCGGTGATTTGGTATGTCGGTTTACCGGTAGCCAGTTTGTTGCCATCTTGCCGCGCACAGAAGGCGCAGAGCGATTGGCTGATGAGTGTGTAAAAGCGGTGAAACGATTAAAGGTAGAGTTTGAAGGAGAGCCGGAAGATCGGGTCAGGGTATTTGTTGGCGGGGTAACGGTCAGCGATCAAAAAGAAATGACTGCCTCGCGATTACATGCTTATGGTGAAATTGGCTTGACCCGTGCGAAAGCGGACAATGATACTGGGTGGCACTGGATGGAAATCAGCGCGCCGTTGCAGGACAATAAAAGCATTGACCCTTAAAAACCAGAGCGGTACAGATGCACCGCCCTTGTATGTTTCTAAGGTTTAAACGCTGACGCGAGGTTAGTACTCTTCACCTTTATTGAAGCGGGAATCAACCACAGGGCTTTTGAGTAGGGGATCTTCCTCAGTGTTTTGCGTGTTAGCCGCGGTGAATAATAACGTATGCGTCTCGTTACTGAGCATAAGATGATTATTACGTATTGTTGCATCACTCCATTGGCTTAGAACCTGACTCATGGTTTGTTCGAGTTCCATCGCACTGGACGAACACGCCATCTTAGTACTGGCCATTGGCGCCACTTTGAAGCGATTACTATTCAGTTCAGCGTTACCAAAATAACGGTTACAGCCACTAAAGCCGCTAACACCCATGTCCTTATTAATGGTAAGCGTTGGGGTTCCTTCCGCACTGATAGCCTGTTGATCGACCATGGTCAGTTGCCATTGCTGGGCAACGCCAGAGCTTGTCACGCTGCCATCGTCACCGCCGGCATACTGGCCGTTACTACAAGCGGTCACCCCGGCAGTGAGCATGACTGCCATCAACACGTGTTTTTTCATAATGACTCCTTAGTCACTAACAGTGGGTTTCAATTCAAGCGTAGCCAAGTTAGTAACAAGTATGCCAATAAAAATGTGAGTTTATGTCAAGCCAATGTCTTTTATGTTGGGCGATAAAAAAAGCCCCCGGTAGAGGGGGCAAGATATACCATCGCGTGTCTTATTATTATTGAAATCTTGTCTTGGTGGTGTTTATTGCACCAGCACAATTCACTGAGCGAGTATGGCTGACGCCACGGTTGGTTAGTCGCAGGAAATCAACTGATGAGATTACCAAATAAAAATGACAGTTTAGTTTCACTCAGAAGACTTGATAACGAAGGATGACATCTTGGCGACAGCGTAGGTCGCACATGACGACATCATTTCTGAGCGAAGATGTTCATTTTCCTTGACAATTTTGCCATTGAGGCTGTCCACTAAGGCATCAGGCAGTAAAACCACAGCATTCGCGAGGTGTATTTTTTGGATATTAACGTTATGCTTCTATTTAGTGACAGCACTGATCCGACACTGGCTACAGTGTGTAAGTAGAAGAACGGCTAGGGCAGACCCAAAAAGGAATCCATCATGGCATTGAGCGATGCTGCAAAGAAAGTTCAGGAAGCGTTGGTTGCTCGCGGTATTGAAACCCCAATGACGGCGACATCTCCGATGTCTTCTGAAGAACGAAAAGAAAAAATTGAATTTCATATGCGTGAAATTCTGCAGTCGATCGATTTAGACCTGACCGATGATAGTTTGGCCGAGACACCGGCGCGAATTGCGAAGATGTATGTCGATGAGATTTTCTCAGGCTTGGATTACGCGCAATTCCCCAAAGTCACCATGATTGAGAACAAGATGGGTTGCGATGAGATGGTGCGCGTTAAGGACATTTCAGTGACCAGCACCTGCGAGCATCACCTTGTTACCATTGATGGTCGGGCAACCGTCGCCTACCTTCCTAACCAAAAAGTGCTTGGTCTGTCCAAGATAAACCGGATTGTGCGTTTCTTCTCGCAACGTCCGCAAGTGCAAGAGCGACTAACACGTCAGGTGTTGGTGGCATTGCAAACGCTGCTGGAAACCGAGGACGTAGCGGTGCGTATTGAAGCGACGCATTATTGCGTGAAATCTCGTGGTGTCATGGATGCCAACAGTGAGACGACCACCACCGCACTCGGTGGCTTGTTTAAGAAGAATGCGGCAACACGTGCTGAGTTTTTGCACGGGATTCAATAACGCCCATGCTCAAACGGCAGATGTTCAAAAAGCCCCACTCTGGTAACAGACTGGGGCTTTTTTAGGGCGGTTAGCGTGGAGGCGTTAGCGGTTTGGTTTACTCAAACTGCCTCGCAATATCGTGGAACTGACGCACTTTATCTCGCAGCTGACGGCTTGCCTCGGAAACATCATTGACCTCGTTGAGGTTTTGCTGAGAAACCGATTCGATATCATGGATCTCTTTGCTAACGGCTGTGAAACTCTCTAATTGCGCTTGGGCAGAGTGGTGTGTTTCATTCGTGCGGCCGACCACATCCTCTATCGCATTTCTGACCGAGTGCAGGCTCGTAATACTGTGGTCCGTGGTATCAACACACGCTTGTGTTTGTTCGTGGCTTTCGTGAATCTGGTTTTGCCAATGCGAAATAGTGTTGTGCATGTCTTGGATTGAAGACTGGATTTGCTCCGTGGCTGTTTGCGTCCGACTGGAAAGCGCCCGCACTTCATCGGCAACAACGGCGAAGCCTCGGCCTTGCTCTCCAGCGCGTGCCGCTTCAATTGCCGCATTCAGCGCTAGCAAGTTAGTCTGCTCGGCAATCCCACTGATCTCACTCATTGACTCGGTCACTCGATCTGCGGTGGCAGACAGCTGTTGCGTCGCGGTGAGGGAGTTTTCAGATTGTTGAGAGAGGCTTTTTAATTGCTCGCCTGTCTGCTGTAACAAGGATTCGGTTTCTTTGCTTTGCTGCTGGACCGAGTGCAATAGTTCAACACTTTGCTGGGCGTTATCAGATACCCTGTTTGCCGATTCAGAGGCATGATCAATGTTACTGGCAATCGAGGAAATCTGGTGGCTTTGCTTATTGATAGCATTAGACACGCGTGTTGATAATGCACTCAACTCATCCGAAAATTGATTCAGTGACAGTGAAGCATCGAGCATACGTCCAAGAATAGTGCGTATGCGGGCATTGAGCATTTTCACCTTGTAGTCAACCACCGAACTGAGCCCAGTCCCCGAGTAAATATAGCGGCTGATACTGTCGTAATTGGCTTGCACGCCGCGCGCGAGGGTTGGCAAGGTAAAGAGCTCGTCACGGAAGAGGGTACCAAGCACCAAAGGCATCGCAATGGCGCCCGCCACATCCCAGCCCGATATGGCGCTATCGAAAATAAGCGACACAGGTGCGGCGACCAATCCCAACCCCATTAATGTGTACTTCAATGCCGCAGGAATATCGGCAACCGACAACTGCTTCATCGACTTGCCGTTTTTCTCTGCCCGACACAGGGTTTGGTAGATTTGCGCGGCGCGATGTTTGACGGCAGGGTCAGGCTTCACCCTGACGGACTGATAGCCGGTGACTTGGCCTCGGTCGTAAATGGGGGTGACATACGCGTCTACCCAATAATAATCGCCGTTTTTACAGCGGTTTTTGACGATACCTCGCCAAGGTTGGTTAGCTTTTAAAGCTCGCCACATATCCGCAAATGCCGCTTTGGGCATATCGGCGTGACGAATAATATTGTGAGGCGCGCCCGTCAGTTCCTCTTCATCGTAGCCAGCGATCCGAATAAACTCCGGGTTACAGTAGGTAATCACCCCGCGTTTATCAGTGGTCGAGACGAGGCGCTCATCGTCACCAAATACAACTTCATTATTGCTCATAGTCTTTATCTTTTTTGGTCACAGTTGATAAAAGCCTTGTTGGTTTTAGTGTAGTGGTTTCAGGCTTTCTATTAATAATTATGTTACTAAATTGTTTCTTTCTGGACGGAGCCCATAAAAAAAGGGCCTTGCGGCCCTTTTGTTTCAGTTTTAAGACAGCGGTGCTTAGTCTAAAACCTTTGCGATGGCAGTGCAAAGTGGCACCATGTTGGTGTGCGTCATGCCTGCCACATTTAAACGGCCTGAGCCGACGATATACACGCCATGATCGGCTTTTAGTGCATTGACTTGGTCTTTATTGAGCCCAGAGAACGAGAACATGCCGTTTTGCTGCTCGATAAAGCTAAAGTCACGCGACACACCTTGCGCTTTCAATGTTTTGACAAATTCGGTACGCATGGTTTTGATGCGATCGCGCATGTCTGCTAGCTCTTGCAACCACTGCGCCTTGAGCGTCGCGTCGTTCAAGATGGTGGTCACTACGGCGGCGCCGTGAGCGGGTGGGTTAGAGTAAATAACGCGGGCAATGGTTTTCACCTGACTAAACGCTTTGGTGGCTTCTTCTTGATTACGGCCAACGAGCGTAAAGGCACCCACTCGCTCATTATACAAACCAAAGTTTTTCGAAAATGAGCTCGCGATAAGCAGCTCAGGACATACCTGAGTAAAAATACGTAAGCCGGCAGCATCCTCTTCGACACCAGTGGCAAAGCCTTGATAAGCAAAGTCGAACATCGGCAGCAGGCCTTTACGCTGACAGAGTTCCGCGAGGGTTTGCCACTCTTGCTCGGTAGGGTCGATGCCAGTCGGGTTATGGCAGCAGCCATGAAGGAGAACAACATCACCTGAGCTTGCTTTCTCAAGGTCAGCGACCATTGCTGCAAAGTCTTTATCGTTTTTCGCCGCATCGTAATAGCTGTATTCAGCTAAGGGGAGGCCAGCGGCAGTAAATACGCCCTTATGATTTGCCCAAGTTGGATTGCTGATCCAAACCGTGACATCGCCAAGATGACGTTTAATAAACTCGCCAGCCAAGCGAAGCGCACCGGTTCCACCTGGTGAGTGTGCGGTTTGCGCGCGTTTGTCGTTGATAACGTCAGCTTGCTCACCGAACAGCAGTTGTTGCACCGCGAGGCCATATTCGGCCGTGCCAGGAATGCTTAAGTAAGACTTGGTGCTTTCTCTGTCGAGAAGTAACGCTTCGGCTTTTTTGACAGAAGGGAGTACCGGCGTTTCGCCATGCTCGTTTTTGTAGACGCCTACCCCGAGATTGATTTTGTCTTCACGGGGGTCAGCTTTATATTCTTCAGTCAGTCCTAGAATAGGATCAGCGGGAGCGGCAGAGATTTTCTCAAACATTGGTGTCGTCCATGGTTATGATGAATGAAAGTCAAACTGGCTTTTTTATAACACTTGTCGAGAAGAATAGAAACCGAAGGACAAGCGGACCAGTCATGTGTTTTGTATTGGTTTATGCTGTAAAAGCAGTTTTTACGCGGAAAAAACACAAGAAAAAGGCTGCAATATGCAGCCTTTTGAATAGCAAACCGATTTAGAAGTTGGCATTGCGTGGTGAGCGAGGGAAAGGGATCACATCGCGAATGTTGCTCATTCCGGTTACGTAGGAAACGAGGCGCTCAAAGCCCAACCCAAAGCCTGAATGAGGGACTGTGCCATAGCGGCGCAGATCGCGGTACCACCAGAAATCTTCTTTCTCAAGGCCCATTTCTTCTAAGCGTTGGTCAAGTACATCAAGACGCTCTTCACGTTGAGAGCCACCGATAATTTCGCCAATACCCGGTGCTAACACGTCCATCGCGGCAACGGTTTTGCCGTCATCGTTCATGCGCATGTAGAAGGCTTTAATGTCTTTCGGGTAGTTTTTAACGACCACTGGCGCATTAAAGTGCTCTTCTGCAAGATAGCGCTCGTGTTCAGACGCTAAATCGATTCCCCATTCAACTGGGAATTCGAATGTTTGGCCGCTGTTTTGCAAGATGGTGACTGCATCGGTGTAATCCACTTGGGCAAAATCTGCATTAACAAATTTTTCCAGACGCGTGAGCACGTCTTTGTTAATGCGTTGCTCAAAGAATTTCATGTCGTCTTGGCGCTCTTCAAGCACGGCTTTGAACACGTACTTAAGCATGGCTTCTGCCAAGGCCGCCGAATCATCCAGGTCGGCAAAGGCTACTTCTGGCTCAACCATCCAAAACTCCGCCAAGTGACGGCTGGTGTTTGAATTCTCCGCGCGGAAGGTTGGACCGAAGGTGTAGACTTTGCTCAACGCACAGGCATAGGTTTCAGCGTTTAACTGACCCGATACGGTCAAGAAGGCTTCTTTGCCAAAAAAGTCTTGGTCAAAGTCGACGTCGCCTTGCTCGGTTTTGGGCACATTGGCCAAGTCTAAGGTAGAGACGCGGAACATCTCGCCAGCACCTTCACAGTCTGAGGCGGTGATCAATGGCGCAGACATCCAGTAATAGCCTTGCTCATGGAAAAAGCGGTGGATCGCTTGTGACAAGGTGTGGCGAACCCGCGCCACCGCACCAATCACGTTTGAGCGTGGGCGCAAATGAGCCACTTCACGCAAGTATTCGATAGAATGACGTGTTTTCGCCATTGGATAGGTATCAGGGTCATCTACCCAACCGACGACTTTTACGGCTGTGGCTTGCAGCTCATAGGCTTGGCCTTTTCCTGGCGACTCTACCACGTTACCCGTGACTTCAACTGAGCAGCCAGCGGTCAAGCGAAGAACGTCTTGCTGATAATTATCCAGCTCATTAGGGACCACGGCCTGAATAGGGTCAAAACAAGAGCCATCGTAAATGGCAAGAAAAGAAATACCGGCTTTGGAATCTCGGCGTGACCGGACCCATCCACGCACAGTCACTTCAGTGTCGACTGCCGCCTTGCCGCGCAGGACGTCTACTACAGGCGCGTATGTCATAATTCGCTTCTATCTCCGTTTAGGGTAACGCGGTTATTCAGTGACAACCGCATCAGTCATTTTGCAAGTTAGGCTAGCAAGTTTACCTGTATCCTGTATAGCTTCAAGACTTGAGCGAGTCTGAGAGCTTAAATTGGCCAATTAATCCCTCTAACTGCTCAACCAGTTGCTCAAGATTCGCGCTGATGGCTTTGACCTCATTGGCATTGCTGGCGGTATCGTTAGCATGGCTCTGGATTCTGCCAACTTGAGAGAGTAGGGCATCGGTCATTTGTGCTTGGTGTTCGCTTTGTTGGCTAATATCGTCCGCGTTGTTATTCACCGTGGTGACTTGCTCGGCGATATTGCCCAGCGCCTCAGAGAGAGCCATAACGGTTTCGCCGCGCTGATTAGCACTGTCACTGGTTGCTTCCACCGCTTGTGCTGAGGCTTCGCTACCTGCACACAGGTTTTCGATAATGGTCTGGATTTCTCCGGTTGCGTCGTGGCTGCGGCTGGCAAGGTTACGCACTTCTTCAGCAACCACCGCAAAACCACGGCCTTGTTCGCCAGCACGCGCGGCTTCGATAGCGGCATTTAACGCGAGCAAGTTGGTTTGTTCGGCAATTTCACGAATCACCCCCAGAATAGTGGTCACTTGCTGGCTTTGTTGATTCACATCCAAAATTTGGCTGCGCACCTGGCTTATATCTTCGACTAACTTGCGAATATCATTGGCGGCAACGTTAGCGAGATCACTGCCTTGGTTGGCGCTGGTGGCCGCTGATTCACTCAGCTGCGCGGCCTCTTGGGTGCGGTTTTGGATATCATGTTGGTGTTGTTGAACATTATCGATCGCTGATGACATATCATTGGTTTCGTGACGCTGGCTATCCGCTAATTGGTCGGTATGGCTAGAGACGCGAATCAAGTTCATCGCCTCGGCTGAAAGCGTCTCAGAGGTACGCTGAACTTGTTGCAAGCTGGCAGAGAAGTTATCAAGTAGCTGGTCACAGCTATCACATAGTTCACCGATTTCATCGCCTCGGGTATCGTTGAGACGCTCGGCCAGATTTTTATCATGGCTGGTACGTTTCATGAACGCAGAGACCCGCTTGAGCGGAGACACTACCCACCGACGGATCACCGTTAATGAGATCAGAAAACCGATCACAGCAATGCTTCCCATGATCCCGGCAGTAATGAGCATTTCTTTATCTATGGTGCCGTAAAGCGGCTCGAGATCGTACTCAAGGCGAATCACCCCCAGCACCGTCCCTTCTTCCGCCACGTGGCACTGCAGACAGTTAGTACCGCGGTAGTCGCTGCTTGCTTTCATTGGTAGGGCAACCACGAGTCCTTTTTCGCCATTGCTGTCGACGGTTTCAACGATGGTTTCACCGTCTAGGGCACGCTGATCAATCGCATCTTGCGGCGATTGTTCGGGGTTACCGGGGCCAAAAAAGCGAGTAATAGCGTCGGAGCGGATCACACGCGCCTCTTCAATACCTTCATGAGAAAGCATTTTTTCTCGTAAGGTATTTCGTTGGCTAATGGTGCCCGTCAACATCAACATGTTAAGGCTATCAAAGTAGTTAGAGGCTTTATCGAGCGTTTGCTGACTAACAATCGATGTCATCAGTGCCTTTTGCTGATGAGATTGGTAGGCCAAGGACGTGACGAGCACCAGAGCGAAAACAAGAAAAAGAGCAAGAAGAATTTTGCTCGCAAGGGTCATGCGCATGAGTCAACCATTTGTTATTAAGTTATAGAGTTATCAGTTATAGCCTGTAGCCACTATGTTAAACCCAGAGTGCGCAAGTAAGGGAGTCCCCATATAAAATGTGTGATTTCATCGACGTAAATCGTCCCGTTAGTGAGACACGAGTCCGCATTGTTGGCTGAATGCTAGGTTGGAATGTTACGTGCGCTTAGCCAGTGAGGAATGCGATTGAGTCATCCGGCTAATTTGAGTAGCATGCGGCCTCTTATTGTTGTTGGAAGAGATAAAATGACCACCGAGTTGTTTAAAGAGTTCACCTTTGAAGCGGCACACCACCTTCCTAATGTCCCTGAGGGACATAAGTGTGGTCGCTTACATGGACACTCTTTTATCGTGCGTTTGTACGTAGAAGGTGAGGTGGATCCTCACACAGGTTGGGTAATTGATTTTGCGGAAATCAAAGCGGCGTTTAAGCCTATCTATAACCGCCTTGATCATTATTATCTCAATGAGATTGAAGGGCTAGAGAATCCGACCAGCGAAGTACTCGCACAGTGGATTTGGCAACAAGTTAAGCCAAATTTACCCTTACTCAGTAAAGTGATGGTGAAAGAGACCTGCACCGCTGGCTGTACCTATTACGGTGACTGAGTGTCGTGGCGCTGCGCGAGTCACGCGGTTTTGAGTAACGGCGACCGACCCAAGCCGTTGCTCTCCATGCTCAGGCAATCGCCAGATACTTATGTGTCTGTATCGATAGACGCCAGCCTCGCTGAATGCATGTATCAATGCACAGCTGGGTCGCGCGCGCTTTTTGGCTCACGGGCTGTAATGCAATCGTTGCTGTATCAGCCGGTGGGCAGGTGGCGAGTAGCGCATCAAGCTGATCGATGTCCTTTTCTGTGCCGACCGGGTGCTTTACCTCATTCGCCCGCGCCATCGCTTCCTTAAGCACTGGCAACTTCCCTCGCATATTGATTTTCGGAGACACAGTGACCCACGTATTGGCGGATGCGTGGATAGGGTAGGTGCCGCTCGTTTCTATTTGGCATTGGCAACCTGCCGCTTCTAGCGCATGGGTTAACGGCCTTAAGTCATAAAGACAAGGTTCGCCACCGGTAATCACAATATGGCGCGCGTGGTAGCGGCTTAAAATGTCGGCGGTAATCGCATTGTCATCAAGCCAGCACCAAGCGGGAGAATCCTCAGATTTATCAATAATAAAAATTTTGTCTTTCTGATCTTTCTCATCGGTTTCCCAAGTTTGCTTGGTATCGCACCAGGCGCAACCGACAGGACACCCTTGTAAGCGAACAAAGACAGAGGGAACCCCTGTAAACGTGCCTTCACCCTGAATGGTTTCAAATATTTCGTTGACTCGGTACATGATGGTTTATAGCGATAGATATAAAGCGCCACATTATGCCAATGAATACGACTGAGATCTTGTTTTTTCACGCGTGATTAGCCTTTGAACAGCGTTACTGTTTAAGCGGGTTTTGTGAGTTTGTACGCGATTTCATCGATCTAAAGTGACCCACATCACGGGGTAGCAGCTTGCTGCTTCACAATTAGTTCGCGAAGTAAAAAAATTCACGGAGATAGGTGATATCAGGGGTATCACCATGGCCAAGCAGTTATAGGACAAGGCATGATTATTGGGCAGCCGGGACATATCGACCACATTAAGCGTAAAAATGCGGGCACGATTTATAATTTGATCGACCGCTTTGCGCCGATTTCTCGGATTGAGCTTTCGAAGCGCAGTCAATTGGCGCCTGCCAGTATTACCAAAATTGTCCGAGAGTTGATGGATGCGCACTTGGTCAAAGAAACACAAATACAGGGCACCAGCATGCGTGGCCGGCCCGCTGTTGGTCTGGTGCTGGACAATGAAGGCTGGCAGTTCTTATCGATGCGCCTTGGCCGTGGTTATCTCACTATGGCATTGCACTCACTGAGTAGTGAAATCCTTATTCAAGAACGCCATGAAATTGATGTCATGGCGCAGGATGCCTTGCTTTCCACGGTGGTTGAATACGTAAAAGCCTTTTTCTCACGCCACCAACAAACGGTTGATCGTGTTACCAGCATTGCGGTCTCGCTCCCGGGCTTGGTGAACAGCGCCCAAGGTACAGTGATCCAAATGCCGCATTTTGAGGTTGACCATATGCCGCTGGGGCCCGTGTTGCATCGTGAGACCGGGCTGCCCGTATTTGTGGGCAATGATACACGCTCGTGGGCGTTGGCAGAGAAGTTATTTGGCAACGCAAAAGAATCCGATAGCGCGGTACTAGTCGCGGTTCACAATGGCGTCGGCGCGGGGATCATGCTGGAGGGAAAGGTACTCCAGGGGCGTGTTGGCAATGTGGGCGAGCTTGGTCATATTCAGGTTAAGCCTTTTGGTAAACGCTGTTTTTGCGGTAACTATGGTTGCCTGGAAACGGTCGCCAGTCTTTCTGCCGTGTATGAACAGGTACAGACGCTGCTCGATGAGGGGCACGCGAGCCAGTTACAGGGGAAACCGTTAACCATAGAAGCAATCTGTGATGCGGCAGTGGCAGGCGATGGACTCGCGCATCAGGTGATCACGGAGTTGGGGCATCATCTGGGTACGGCTATCGCGATTGTGGTGAATTTATTCAACCCTGAAAAAATACTCTTCGGCGGCGAGTTTAATCGTGCCAAGAGCGTGCTTTATCCGGCGATTATGGAGTGCTTAAAGACGCAAACCATCCCACTGTACAGTAAGCACCTCGTGTTGGAAGAAAGCTATTTTTATACCCAGGCCACCATGCCGGGCGCCGCGATGGTCAAACAAGCCATGTACGATGGCAACTTGCTGATGAAGGTTCTGGAGGGATAGTGTCGCGCGGTGTGGCACACTGGAAAGACGACAGTCAATAACGGCCTAAGCGCCTAGGCCAGCGATAAAAAAGCAGGTGACGTGCACCTGCTTTTTTGAAAGTGTTTCTTTAAATAGCCATGTTAACTATTTTTTCTTTCTTCGGCCATGCAAGCTGCCGCGGTAAATACCACATCCGTTGAGCTGTTGAGCCCTGTTTCTGCGGAATCTTGCAAGACGCCAATGGTAAAGCCAATTCCCACGACCTGCATGGCAATCTCTTGTGGGATCCCAAACAAGTTACAGGCCAGTGGGATCAGCAGCAGTGAGCCGCCGGCCACACCGGATGCACCACAGGCCGATACCGCCGCGACAATACTTAGTAGCACCGCAGTGGCGATGTCCACCTCAATGCCCAGCGTATGGACCGCCGCTAACGTTAATACCGTAATGGTGATCGCCGCACCGCCCATGTTGATGGTTGCACCCAGTGGAATAGACACTGAGTAGGTGTCTTCATCCAAATCAAGACGGCGGCACAGTTGCATATTCACCGGGATGTTAGCCGCTGAACTACGGGTAAAGAAGGCGGTTATGCCACTTTCACGTAGGCATTTTAAAACCAGTGGGTATGGGTTTTGACCTGTTTTGAAGTACACAATCGCTGGGTTAACCACGAGTGCGATGGTGAACATACTACCCAATAGCACACCGAGAAGGTGAACATAGCCAGCGAGAGCATCAAAACCACTTTTAGCCAGTGTGCTCGCGACCAAGCCGAAGATACCCAAAGGTGCAAAACGGATCACAAAGCGCACGATCATCGACACGCCTTCTGACACGTCGGAAAACACGCGTTTGGTTTCGTTTGATGCATGGTGTAGGGCAATCCCTAAACCAATCGCCCAGGCTAGGATCCCGATATAGTTGCCGTTCATCAATGCGCTAACGGGATTATCCACGATATTGAAAAGCAGCGTATTCAATACCTGGCCAATCCCTTCAGGTGGTGTGATGCTGGCATCTGTGGTCGCAAATTCCAGGGTCGTGGGGAACAAGAAGCTCATGGTGACTGCCGTCAGCGAGGCAGCAAGCGTACCGACAAGGTACAGACCAATAATAGGGCGCATATTGGCGCGCTGCCCTTGTTTTTGGTTTGCAATGGAAGCCGCCACTAAAACGAAGACCAAAATGGGGGCAACGGCTTTCAACGCGCTGACAAAGAGTTGTCCGAACAGTCCTGCATTCGCTGCCCACTCAGGAGACAGGTATGCAAGGACACCACCGGCAAGAATACCGACAAGGATTTGAAGTACCAACGAGTTGCCTCGGCTGACACTGGCGAGTTGTGTTTGACTCATGTGACTCTCACTTCACTGTGTTTATTATCAATGGCTGTTAATGAATCGTTAGAAGTGACGAATTAAACCAGTTTGATTCACCCGATGTAAAGGGAAAATTACTACTTTGCACTAGTTATGTAGGACTGAGCCGGAGAGTTGTCATTAAGTAAAGGTTTACCAGGTGTAATTATTCTGTTACCGCCACGAGATTAATGGCGATAATGGAGAGCATCGCCGAGCAAATGCACGCATTCCGTTGCCTCTTCAGCATAAAAAAAGGCGGCTTCGCAGCCGCCAGAAGGATAACAACTAACACAGAATTTTTTTAGTAAATCGCATGTCCCACGGTATTGAGTAATTTGCTCACACCTTTGGTGAAATAAAGCGGTGCATCGGCCACCGTGTAGCACAAACACCCTTGTTTGGTGAATGGCGTATGATGATGGCGACTATCGAGCAAAATAAAATCACCCGGTACGTATTCGCCACTTTCATCCTCGAACGTACCATCAAGCAAAAGGGTTAACTCATAGCCTTTGTGCGTGTGCGCAGGCACCGAGCCGCCTTCATCAATATGGAGGAAACTGGCACGTGTTGCCCCTTCATCAAGGTTCAACCGGGCGCGCTGTACTTTGCCAAATGATGACCAGTTAGAATCGCTAAAGCGCTGTAGCGCGCGTGGCAACGTGTAGGTTTTGTTACTCACACTTATTTGTGTTGCACGGACTGGTGTTTGCGCATCGACGGCACCATCATTGGCCGCTGCATCTTCGAAAATGGCAGCAAGCATTTCGTCTTCAGCCGCATAATCCCAATCAGCAACGGTTATTTCTTCCTCGTCGAACACTGTATCTGCAAGCGAGGCTTCTGCAGCGGCGACATATGCCTGGCATTCCTGGCAGAGCTCAACATGTGCTGACAACGCAATCGCCATCGAGGTGGGCAGTTTGCCAGCGGCAAACGCGTCAAGTAAGTCGGTCGATGGGTGATATTTAATCATTGTTTAACCTCCAGGTGATTGCGGAGCTTTTCCAGACCTAGACGCAATCGGGATTTTACGGTGCCCAACGGCACGTTTAACTGTTCTGACAACTCTTGGTGGGTAAGCTGTTTCAGATACACGCCTCTCACCACTTGTTGTTGCACGTCGGGTAACTCATCAATGAACGACAGCAACTCTTGATCCATCATATATTGCGCACCAGCATCCGACTCATTGTCCTGCTGGCCAGATTCGAGCACGGGCCAAATATCATCACTGAAGTTGTCTTCCCGGTTCGATTGCACCTTACGCAACATATCAAAGCTAATGTTACGCATGATGGTAAAGACCCACGTCGTCGCTGCGCCTTTATCGGCGTTGTACAAATGCGCTTTTCGCCACACAACCAACATGGTTTCCTGCACAAGCTCCATCGCTTGCCCGTCAGCACGGAGATGCTTGGCGCCGTAAGAGCGAATCTTAGGGCCAAAAAACCGGAACAGGCGCTCGAAAGCAACACGGTCACGGTCTTCCGAGACTTTTAATAGTAATGCAGACAACTCTTCCTTCGTCACGTCAGTCATGTTGGCACGCGTGTCCCGTCTGGAAATGGTGGTCTCAGTATACATGGTTTGTGGCGCAGTCATAGTTGAGTCCTATCTGTCGTAGCCGTCCATTTGGCTACCAGTACGTGGGTAGCAGTGATTGGATCACTCGACTTCCTCTTCGAGCAGCTGACTGATAAATTGTTTCGCTTCTTCTGCTGACTCTTGAGCAATAAACCATTGTTTTTGCGCATTAGAAAGCGGCAAAATTTCGAGCCAGCGCTGACAGCTCCAAGTTAAATCTTCGAAATGAGGCGCTTCATATTGTTCTGCGTGTTCAGGGTGAGCGGCAAAGACGTGTTTGAGCCCTGAGGCGATACGCGCTTTGTCGTCGGCTTGCGCCTCACCCAAATGCTCATCATGAGGCCAATCATTGAGTGCGCGCACATCGCCTACCCAAAGTTTGTCCGCTTCTTGGTCCGTCGACATAATTTCTACCCGCTGGCGACCAGCAATCGTGATCCCCAGCAAGCCGTCGGGCAGTGTTTCGAAATCGACGATGTCGACTAAGGTGCCGTACTTGTAAAGACGCTTTCCCTGCATCATTGCCAGCACAAATCCTTCTTGATTCGCTGAGCACTCACGGACGAGGCGTAAATAACGAGGTTCAAAAATGCGCAGTTTGGCTCTGCCTCCCGGTAACAAAAACAGGGGCAAAGGAAACAGCTTAGTCATACTCATGCCTCCTTCTATCGATTTAACATGCCCTCCATTACGCGTAGGACAATGGATGCGATCAAGCCGGCCCTTGTATCAAGCTAATCGTATTGACATCAATCATCTATATGGCACTCTAGATGTCTAAATGTCCAATTAGCAAGGTAAAGGGAATGAAGATAAAACAACTCAGTGCAAGTCTCGCGATACTTCTCGCGGCGGTATTCCTCTCAGGGTGTTCCGACCAAACTGAAACCATTAAAATTGGCGCAACGGTCGGTCCCCACGCGCAAGTGGTTGAATCGGTGGCTGAGCAAGCGAAAGAAGAAGGGATTGATGTTGAAGTCGTAGAGTTCTCTGATTACATCTCGCCTAATGCAGGGTTAGCGGATGGTAGTTTGGATTTAAACAGTTATCAGCATCAGCCGTTTCTCGACAATTTCAACCAAAACCACGATAGCGAGTTGGTAGCGATTGGTCGCTCAATCTTAATGCGGATGGGGATTTATTCTGACAAAGTCGACAAGGTCGAGGCGTTAGCGAATGGCGCACAAATTGCGATCCCCAATGATCCCACAAATGCGGGTCGCGCGCTGTTATTGCTGGAAGACGCAGGATTGATTACGTTGGCTGACAATGTTGGCTTTAAAGCCACGCTGCAAGATGTTCAATCCAACCCTAAACAGCTCGAATTTGTGGAAGTAGAAGCGGCACAGCTGCCTCGCAGTTTGCAAGATGTCGATGCCGCGGCGATCACCATGAATTATGTGATGTCATCAGGGCTTGATCCAAGCGAGCAGGGCATTTTCTTGGAATCTAAAGATGCGCCTCTCGCCGTTATGGTGGTGGCCGCACGCAAAGACGATCAAGATAACCCGACGTATCAGCGATTACTCGCGTTATTCCAGTCCGACAAAACACGTCAGTTTTTGCAAGATACCTTTAATGGCACCATAGAGCCTGCGTTTTAATTGATTGTCACCCAGTGAAATCGGCCAGTGCAACGCTGGCCGATGGCCAAACGTCACTATTTGTTTACCACTCATACAGTTATTACTGTTACCATAGTGATCTATCGGTGATCCACAATGTGCTAGGATCGCGACGTCTACCTCCCCACATCAATAAAACGCATAGGAAACTGGATGCAATCGGCTAGTCGCCCATTTAATTGGTCGCCCGTATTGCTGGCATGCCTGACCGTCAGCATTGGGCAATTCAGCATGGGCTTAGTATTTCCGTCTTTGCCCTGGATCGCCCGAGATTTCAACCTCAGTATGGACAATGTCCAACTGCTTATCTCTGCCTATCTACTTGGTTTTGGACCATCACAGTTTATCTATGGGCCTATCTCAGATGCGCTTGGCCGTCGCCGCGTGTTGTTAGCCGGTGTGTTGCTTTCACTGATTGGCTTAACCGTGATGGTGAGTTTTAGCGCCAGCTTCACTGGCCTGGTCATTGGCCGCTGCATCCAAGGAATGGGGACCGGCTGCTGTGCCGTGCTCTCGCGTGCCTTTACCCGTGACTCGTATTCTGGGGATCAACTACCGCAAGCCATGTCATATTTGATTATGGTGGCGTCGTTGACCCCGATTGTGGCGCCCGTTATTGGCGGGTTCGTTAACCACAATCTAGGCTGGCTGGCGATCTTTATTTTACTGATGGTGTACACCAGCATGGTGTGGTGCGTACTGTTTTTCCTGTTTAAAGAAAGCATGCATACTCGTTCACCGTTGCCCAATGTGAAGGTGATCCTCGGCCGTTATGGCGCACTACTAAAAACGCCATACTTTCTCTATTTCGCCAGTATTAGCTGGGTGAATTTTACCTTGGTGATCACCACGGTGTCGCTGATGCCATTTTTAATGCAAGAGCGCATCGGTATGACCTCGGATCAATATGCGCTGTGGGCGCTTATTCCGACCTGTGGCTTATTGTTGGGGAGTGCGCTAGTTTCGCGCATTCGTCCGCGTTTGGGCACCAAGCGTATGCTGTTGATGGCACCGGTGATGCAGCTCATTTCTGCGGTTTGGTTATGGCTCACCCCGATGGACCCGTTACTGCTGATGATTGGGCAGTTCTTTATGGTGTTTGGCAACGGGATTGCGCTGCCGTGCGCCCAATCGCAGGTGATGCAACCTTACTCTAACCAAGCCGGCACCGTCGCTGCGCTCTCCGGTGGTGGACAGATGATTATTTCTGCGTTGATGAGTATGGCGCTATTGAGCTTGGGCGTTAGCGAAGCATGGCACCTTGGTGTGGTAGTGGGTGTGTGCGCGCTGCTTTCCGTGCACAATATCTTCCGCGGTTTTGCGGCACCGAAAGTCAACGTGGCCAGTACCCCGAGTGAGGCATCATGACAAATACAACATTGGAAACGGGCCTGTTTCCGCTGACAACCCCACGCCTGAGCATGCGGCCAATGGTCAAAGCGGACTGGCCGCTGTTCCACCGCCTACACACAGACAATGCCGTGATTGCGCAATGTTTTGACCCGATGCCACTGGATGAGATTGAAACCCGATTTGAGCAACGGCTTACGCCCTGGTCTCCTGACGCTAAGCACTGGTTGTGTTTGGTGATTGTAGAGACGGCGACGAAAACGCCAATCGGCGTCACCGGTTTTTTACTTGAACAGGGTGTCGCTGAAGTCGGCTATTTACTGTTGCCCCCTTATCACGGGCGTGGTTATGGGACAGAGTCTTTGCAGGCTGTCACCGATTTTGCCATCCATCATGGTGATGCGCGAATCATCAACGCGACGGTAACCGCCGGTAATCTTTCCTCTGCGCGCGTGCTAGAAAAGGTAGGGTTTCAACTCAGCCGGATTGAACCCGATGCCTTCTCTATCGGCGGAGTGTTTTACGACGACTGGATCTATACCTACACCGCAGCATGATTTAAGTGTTCCCCAGACGACTGATGTTGTTTTCGTTCGTTGACCTCAAGTTATCTTGAGGTTTTATCCTTGCTCTCGATGTTTAGCTTTCCAAGCTCAGTTTTCGATAGCACGGATAAAGGGAATGAATGATGACAACAATCGAACACGTCAATATTACTGTGGTGGACATGGAGGCGGCGTTAGCGTTTTTGGCGGTGGCTGTCCCCGATTTTAAAATTCGCCAAGATGCTCAGTCGCCAAAAGGATATCGTTGGGTGCATGTGGGCAATGAGCACTGCTATTTTGCGCTGCAAGAGCCCAACCCAAGTTCAGAGCCCAGCATACAGCCACGCAGTACCTATAAATCTCAAGGTGTGAATCATATTGGTCTGATCATTGATGATATCGATACCATCCGCGAGCGCCTACTTGAAAAAGGGTATCAGCCCAATGGGTCAATGGCGCACGAAACCCACCGCAAGCGGATGTATTTCTATGATAAAGCCGGCTTTGAGTGGGAATTGGTCGCTTACTCATCCGACAAAACCGAAGAAAGATACCTCTACGAGTAACGCACAAAGCCGCACTGCTCGCTTTCCCAAAGAGAAAAACACCGCCCCTTACTCAACGGGGCGGTGTGTGCGTCATCGACTCTCTACTCACCAAAAAACTGCTTAATTGCGGTGATCATGCCTTGAGTGAGTTGGTGGAGTTGGTCGTCGCGGATGCAATAGGGTGGCATTACATACACCAGTTTGCCGAACGGGCGAACCCAAATGCCTTGGGCGGTCATTAAGGGCTGGATATCGGCCAGATTTACCGGATCGGTCAGCTCTATCACGCCAATTGCGCCAAGCACACGCACGTCCGCCACACACTCGAGGGCGCGAGCAGGCGCTAAGCCGGTTTTTAGCTGC
>NZ_MUEZ01000018.1:0-84966 GCF_001996015.1 Salinivibrio sp. ML198 | reverse complement strand
CGTGAGCAGCCTGGCCGATGGCGAGCTGACGGTGACCATGACGGTGACCGATGAAGCCGGAAACCAGGGCAGCGTGGATGACACCGCGACGCTGGATACATACGCGGATGCCGGCACGGTCAGCGTGAACGACATCACCAATGATGACGTGATCAACGCGCAAGAAGCGGGTGAGACCATCACTGTCACCGGCAGCGCGAGCGGCGGCGACATCGCCGCAAACGATCCGGTCACCATGACCATCAACGGCACCGAGTACACCACCACCGTGGATGAAAATGGCCAGTGGAGCGTGGACGTGGCCGGCAGCGACCTGGCAGCGGACACCGAGTTCGAGGTTGTCGTGAGCTCGTCGGATGACGCGGGCAATACGGTAGACAGCACCGCGACCTCCACGCACACGGTTGATACCACCGTCCCCAATCCCCCAGTCATCACCAATATCACCGATGACTCAGCTGGTAGTGATTACAGTGACGTCACTATGCACGGAACGGGTGAGCCTGGTGAGACGATTTCGATTTATTTCGAAGGTGAGACTGGGACACCACTCGCTCAGGCAACAGTACAGGCAGACGGTTCGTGGACTGTTGATCTAGAAAGTATTGCCAGTATTGGCATTAACGAAAATGTTCGTTTAGAGGCGGTACAAAGTGATGATGCAGGAAATCAAAGCGAACTGTCGGAGGCGGTTCATTACTGGCACGGCAACTGGGCCAATGCCAATACCGAAACAGGTGATGATTACGTACTGACCGGCGGAGACAATGATACGGTTAATATCATTACTGATGATGCTAACGATCAACTCGTCATTGACGGTGGCGCAGGGAATGACAAGGCGGTATTTAATGCGAGTGTCGACAACCTATCGTTCAGCAAAGATAGTAATGGTTACGTCATTGTTGAAAACAGTGACACCGGAGATCGTGTTGAGCTGCGTGATTTTGAATCGATCAATATAGATGGCGATGACAAGAATATCGATGAACTCTTCACGCCGACTGTCGATATTGTCGAAGATGCCGATGATGATGGCGTGATTAGCAGTGCCGAGCTCGATGGCCAGGTCGACGTTAACGTCGAGTTGCCAGCCGGTGCGGTGGCCGGTGACACCATCCGTGTCAGCGATGGCACCATCACCAACGAGATAGTGTTGGTCGAGGGCGACATCGACAACGGCAGCGTATCGACCTCGTTCGATGCGCCAGCGGAAGGTGAAACCCTCACCGTGACCGCAGAGCTGGAAGACCAGTTCGGCAATACATCAGAACCAGGCAGTGATAGCGCCGTGATTGACACCCAGGCGGGTGACGACAACACTGCGCCGACGGTCACCATCACCGAAGACGCCAACAATGATGGCGTGATCAGCAGTGACGAGCTCGATGGCCAGGTCGACGTTGAAGTCGGCTTGCCAGCCGGAGCCGTGGCCGGTGACACCATCCGTGTCAGCGATGGCACCACCATCAAAGAGATAGTGTTGGTCGAGGGCGACATCGACAACGGCAGCGTATCGACCTCGTTCGATGCGCCAGCGGAAGGTGAAACCTTCACCGTGACCGCAGAGCTGGAAGATCAGTACGGCAATACATCAGAACCAGGCAGTGATAGTGCAAGAATAAACGCGACACCTGATTCAGACGACATACCTGTGTCGACTGATGAAGATAGCGTGTTAACGGGTAACCTTTTACAAGACGGTAATGCAACAGATAGCGATGGGGATTCGCTCACCGTCACCTCCTTCACCATTACTGGTCAAACTGAAACCCACGCCGCGGGTGAGTCAGTCGCGATCGCTGATGTCGGTGAAATTACCATTGGCGAGAATGGAGATTATACCTTTACACCAGCAGAGCATTGGAGTGGTGACGTACCGGATATCACCTACGTCGTTCAAGATGAATACGGCGACACCACGGAGGCAACGCTCGATATCAGTGTGACGCCTGTGGCTGATGCCCCTGAGCTCTCACTGGGTACGCTCGAGTTGGACTTTGTTTCCACATCTCTTAACGCATCAATTTGGAATTCGGTTGATGTGGGTAGTCCAAATGGTGCAGGTCAAGGTGTTGATGCCGAGACGCTGATCAATGCCGTGAATGGCGCTGGAGATCCAGACTCTGAGTCAACGACCAACGGCGCTTCTGTCGACTCCAGTTCGGGGCTCGATGCGAGCCAGGCCATGGTGACTTCAGGATTAATCTATCTAGAGGCAGGTAAAAGCTACAGCTTTGGCGGGTATGCGGATGACAGTGCTGCAATCGTCATTGGTGGCGAAGTGGTTGCGGAGGGTCGATTTGGCAGTCACGGTACCTCTCCAGGTGGTGCAAGTGGAAGGGGGCAATTCAGCGGCGAATTTACGCCATCAGAAAGTGGCTATTATTCGTTAGACGTTTACACCCATAACCAAAATGGTCCGGGTGGGTTCGACATTGAAGTCGCCGTAGACGATGGCGCTGCCGTTGATTTAAATACCAGCAACTTTGATCTTGTGCCCAATGTCGATGCGCTAGAAGACGGTGGCTTAAGTGTCAAAGATTACGAAGGCGATGGCACCGGCGGCTATTACATTATTAATGAACCGGGTGAAGGGCACGCTGGCCAACCGATTAAGTTACCACCAATCAATGCTAGCTTGGTAGATCAAGATAACTCTGAGACGCTGAGCCTCACGTTAGGTAATATTCCTGAAGGATCGACATTGTCCGACGGTAATCAGGAAGTGATTGTCGAAAATGGCTCTGTCTCTATCAAAGATTGGGATTTGTCTAATCTTTCCATCTCTGTGTCTGAACCGCATGAAGGCGAGATCAACCTGCAAGTGACGGCAACTAGCACCGAGAGTGGCAATGGTGACACGGCGAGCGTTACGGAAGAGATTCCAATTTCTGTACTGCCGATCTCGAACGGTTTGTCGGTCTCTGCTTCGTTGTCGTATTCAGGCGATAACCACTCGGCAAATGAGCTTATCGATTACGCAGAACAGCATGATGGTGGGTCATCTGACCAATATGATCAAATAGTTAGCGTTGGTGATAGTAGCTCAGGTGCTGTTGATGTAAATACGGGCAATGGGAATGATCTTATTGTTGGTGGTAATGGCGATGGTTCATATGCGTTGCGTGGAAATGATGGTGATGATGTCTTTGTATCACGAAATGCGAGTGCTGCCTCAACGGCTTATTATGGAGGAAGTGGTGATGACACTGTCTACCTCCAAGGAAACCGTGAAGATTATCAAGTAGAGACTTTTAACGGTTTTAACGATGCGGTTCGCTTAGTTTACCAAGATGACCACACGCAAAATGCTAATCATGATCTATACAGTATCGACACTGTCTATTTTGCGGATGGTAAGTATGTCGTTGACGATGGTGAGCTGACCAAAGTTGCGGATATTGTGCAGCTAGATGTTGATGTGACGTTGAACGATAACGACGGCTCTGAACAAATCACATCAGTGATTATATCGGGGCTGCCGGAAGGAGGCAGCGTACCAGATGGCGAGCAGCTTGATTCAGGTGATTGGCAAGTGCCGATTGATGCATTGCAGCCAAACCCAGGCTCGGATGCTGGTTTCTCCGTCACGCTTGAGTTGCCTGAAGGAAGTGCGCCTGATTTATCCGTGACTGTTGGTGCGACAGAAGTTGATGAAAACGGTAACCCTGTCGACTTGCCTGAATATACAACGGCGCAACCAGGCACAACCGTGCTGCCACCGAGTGATCCTAATGGTGATAACACAATTGAAGGAGGCTCAGGTGATGATGTTATTCTTAGTGATATTGGAGGGGTGGAAGATAACTCGACCGCACCAACAAACTACAATATCGCATTAATTGTTGATACATCAGGCAGCATGGGAGACCGCCTTGAGGATTGGAGTCATCAGTCTAAGCTCGATGTACTCAAAGCGTCGCTGAAATCAATGCTGGCGAATATCGCCGATCATCCTGGTGAGATTAACTTGTCGTTGGTGGACTTCAATAGATACGCAGATATAAAAATTGATGTTGATGATTTCACGGGATTGAGTGAGCACCAGTTTGAGCAGCGTATCGATAATGTGATCGACCAATTGCATGCTGGCGGAGGGACCAACTACGAAGCTGCCTTTAACAAAGCATCTGATTGGTTTAACAGTCATTCGAATGCTAACAGTGAAAATCTGTCTTTCTTCTTAACCGATGGCAAGCCTACTTTCTCAACCAGTAGTGGTATGCAGACTGGATGGGAAATGGATCGCGCTGAGCTCGTGGACTCCATTCAGGCCTATCAGCAATTAGCGCAACAGTCGACGGTGAGAGCCATCGGCATCGGTGATGGTATAAACGCTGATGTGCTAAAGTATTTTGATAATACCGATATATCAGGTACAGACACTGTTTATGATGAATACTATCACTCTCATACAGTTAATGTGGGTGAGGTTGAGGTTGTTTATACTGCCAATGATCTGAGTGCAGCACTCGATGAAGGCGCTAAAGAGATCAATATGCTTCCGGTCGGTGATGATGAGGTAATCGGTAATGCCGGTGACGATATACTCTTTGGCGATGTCATTAACACTGACAACCTACCTTGGGGTGAAAATGGTCTGACACGGCCTGAGTCGCTACCAGATGGATCGGGCGTGGAGGCGTTGACTACATTCCTTGAAATGAAAAATGGCGCAGCGCCTTCTGACATCGAGCTGTATCAGTACATTAAAGATAACCACGCGTTATTTAATGTCGATGGGGATACCCGAGGTGGCGACGATACTCTCGAAGGCGGAGAGGGTAATGATATCCTCTACGGCCAAGGCGGTGATGACACCCTCATTGGTGGGCGAGGTGAAGACACATTAATCGGTGGTACCGGTAGCGATAAATTCCAGTGGTCTCTCGAGGATATGCCATCTTCTGCCGACGGAGATGAGTTAGAAACCGATGTGATCATTGATTTTGACAACCAAGGTGATTCACAAGATACCCTCGCGTTTGTCGATGATTTAACCCAGCTCATTAAAGATGGCCAGGTATCTATTTCATGGCAAACCACAGACAGTGGTGAGGCTGAGGGCACGTTAACTATCGGTATTGATGCCGACGGCGATAGCCAAATGGATCAACATATTGATATTGAAAGCCTGAGCGTCGTCACCAACGGTGGTCAACAAGAAGTCGTGATCAACACCTTGATTGGTGGTCAAGAAGGAGAGCTACGATTGACGCAAGGTGATGATCATGCTGAACTTTCAGTAGGAGACAGCCAAGACCTCGAAATCAAAGTAGATACGGCGGACTGGTAATCGCCATCAGGCAGCGGCTATCATGTCGCTGCCTGTTATTTTTCGGTCAAAAGAGAGACGTAAGTGACTGACCAATCAAGTAATAATCAATCCGTGCAATGGAAGATAGCCGCGGGTGAGCAGCCTACCGACGATCCCTTGCTGGATTGCTTGGTATTGCTTACCGAACACTATGGCACACCCTGCTCGGGCGATGCGTTAGTCGCGGGCTTGCCGATGACCAATGCGTTACTCACTCCAGATATGTTTCCGCAAGCGGCGGGCCGAGCGGGTCTTGCTGCGCGTTTGTCACGCCGTAATTTGGATAATTTAGGGCCACTGCTCTTACCCTGTGTGCTCTTGCTCGCCGATCAAAAAGCCTGTGTATTACGAGAGATCGATAATGAAGCGGGTACCGCGTTGATTCAGTTACCAGAAAATGGTGGCGAACAAACCATGCGGCTCGAGGCGCTCGAGTCGATGTATGTGGGTTACTGCTTTTTGATTAAGCGGCAATATCGCGGCGATCAATCGGTCGACTTGCACCTTCACGACAATAAAATCCACTGGTTTTGGCAAACGGTCAAAGACGCAGCACCTATCTATCGCGATGCGTTATTAGCCTCTGTGCTAGTGAACCTATTCGCGCTGGTCTCGCCGTTGTTCGTGATGAACGTCTACGACAAAATCGTCCCCAATTTGGCGTTTGAGTCCTTGTGGGTGTTAGCCAGTGGCGCGACGCTTGCATATTGTTTTGACTTTTTAATGCGCAAGCTTCGTTCATATATGATTGATATGGCGGGTAAGAAGGTCGATATTATCGTCTCCTCTCGCCTGTTCGCGCGGCTGATGGGCACACCGCTTGTCAATCGAGGAAGCAGTGTCGGTGCAACCGCAAAGCAATTGGGTGAATTTGACTCAGTGCGCGATATGCTGACGTCAGCGACCATCACGACCTTGGTGGACCTCCCGTTTGCCGTCTTTTTTGTTGCCATTATCTATTTGGTGGCTGGGGATCTTGCGATCGTCCCTGTCGTGGCGGGTTTATTGATCTTAGGGTATACCGTCTCGGTGCAGCCTAAACTACGTGCGGCCATTGAAGAGAGTAACAAGTACGCGTCCGAGCGCCATGGCCATTTGATCGAAAGCCTCTCGGCACTAGAGGGCGTTAAAGCCAGTGGTGCGGAAGGGATTGTGCAGCGTAGTTGGCAACAAATGACCGCGCATACAGCCAATTGGAACTTTAAAGTCAAACAAATCACCAATAATGTCTCTTACATTGCTACCTTTATCACCCAAATGATGGCAATCGCGGTGGTGATCCTGGGGGTATACCGGGTGGCGGACGGGGATATCTCCATGGGCGGGATCATCGCTGCAGTGATGCTTTCCAGCCGGGCGGTGTCACCGATGGCGCAAATGGCCAGCTTGCTCAATCGTTGGAATCAAACCAGTACGTCACTGCGGCAGCTAAATGCGATGATGGAGCAAGAGGACGAATTTGCTGACAAAGGACACTTGGTCAGTCGCAAGCGCTTAAAAGGCGAGCTCAGTGCGGATAATCTGGCTTTTAACTATCCAGAGACAGAAAAGCCTGCCCTATATCCGCTTAACTTTCGGATTCAACCGGGTGAGGTGATTGCCATCTTGGGGAAGAATGGCTCAGGAAAAACGACCTTACTGAAGCTGTTAGCGGGGCTTTTTCAACCTAACCAAGGTAGCTTACGGTTTGATGGCGTGGATAGTCGCCAGATACATCCATCAGACCTGCGTCGCAACGTGGGCTATTTGGCCCAAGATGTGACGCTGTTCCACGGCACCATTCGCGAAAACATCATGTTTGGAACACGCCAAGTGACCGAACACCAACTGATGCGTGCGGTTCAGCTGTCAGGCGTGAGTTTGTTTACTGCGCAAGATCATGAAGGCTTGGACAAACAAGTCGGGGAGCGCGGTGAAAGACTGTCTCGCGGCCAACGGCAAGCGGTTTCCTTGGCGCGAGCATTACTTAACGAGCCCCCCATGCTCGTCATGGATGAGCCGACGGCCAGCCTAGATGCACATGCCGAAAACCAGTTTATTAAAGCGATGGAAGTCGCTGCGAAGTCGCGCACCTTGGTCATGGTGACACACAATATGGCCCTCCTTAACATGGCGCAGCGTGTGATTGTGATGGATAAAGGTCGAATTGTAATGGATGGCCCGCGCGATAAGGTATTGAGCAAGCTCAATAAAGGAAGTGTGTAATGGGCAAAATGGTTAAAAAAACGAGTCAACCCACCGATCTCGACATGGTTGATGACGTTTATGGCGCCATGATGACAGACACGCCGCTCAAGTACAGAGCCGTCGTTTGGGTGGCTTTGCTCCTTATCGTCAGTTTTATTGTTTGGGCCGCTTTTGCTGAGCTTGATCGTGTGACGCGCGGCAATGGCAAGGTTATTCCGCCGTCTCATGTTCAGCTTATTCAGAGCCTAGATGGTGGCATCTTACAAGCCATGTATGTGGATGAAGGTCAACTGGTTGAAAAAGGGATGCCTTTAGCGCGTATTGATGACACACGCTTTCGCTCTGACCTTGCTCAACAAGAGCAAGAGGTTGATAGCCTGCGCGCGTCGGTGACGCGGATGTATCATGAGCTTGATAGTGTCACGCTACAACCGGCCAGTAAGCCGTGGCAACAACAAATCGATGTCACCATGCGGCCGATGACGTTTCCTAATGAATTAACCAGCAGAAAACCGAATTTGGTTGCACGACAAAAATCGGAATACCGCAGTCGTCTTGAGAGTCTCAGTAACCAATTAGAAATCCAAGCTCGTCAAATTGTACAAAAAAAACAAGAGCTGGAAGAGGTCGCCTCTAAAATAAAAACCTTGACCAACTCGATGTCAATTATGCAGCGTGAGATCAATATCACACGTCCTTTAGTGGAAAAGAAGATTGTCTCAGAAGTGGAACTTCTCAAACTAGAAAGACAGATCAATGATATGGACGGTGAGCTGACCAACTTAAAGCTTTCACGGCCAAAGATAAAAGCCTCATTGGATGAAGCGATATTAAAACGCCGAGAAGCGGCTTTGCAATTTATCAGTGAAACACGGGCTAAACTGAGTGAAACAGAGGCACGTTTATCACGATTAACAGAAGCGAAAGTAGGCGCTCAAGACAAGGTGAATAAAGCGGTTATCACCTCTCCGGTTGATGGCACGGTGAAAACAATACATATCAATACCCTCGGTGGGGTCGTTGAGCCGGGCGAAGATGTGATTGAAATTGTGCCAACAGAAGATCAGCTGCTCGTCGAAGTGAAAATTTTGCCAAAAGATATCGCCTTTCTTCATCCTGGCCTGCCAGCGGTGGTGAAAGTAACCGCCTATGACTTTACTCGTTACGGCGGCCTGGACGGCACCGTCGAGCACATCAGTGCGGATACGACGCAGGATGAAGAAGGCAATAGCTTTTATTTAGTACGGATAAGAACGGAATCATCACACTTAACCAGGGAAGATGGTACGCCTATGCCGATTATCCCCGGCATGTTGACGTCGGTGGATATTATAACCGGGAAGCGTACCGTGCTTGAGTACATACTCAATCCTATCTTACGAGCAAAAGAAAACGCACTACGTGAGCGCTGAGAAATAGACTAGTAGGAGTAACAACGTGCTGAATTTCTCGCATGTGGTCAATAAAAAGCGTATCGCGACGCTTACCCTGGCAATGAGCTTAAGCTCGCCGGCTGTGATGTCGCAAACCCTAGAGCAAGCGGTGGCGCGCTCTTTGGAATCTCATCCGCAAATTCGCCAAGCGTTTGCACGATATAAAGCCAGTGAGCAAGCTATCGAGCAAGCACAAGCGGGGTATTACCCTACCTTGGATGCAACCGCGGGTATGGGCTGGGAGCGCACAGACTCACCAGCCACTCGCCGAGATACCACCACCGACGATGAGGTTGATTTGACGCGCCGTGAGCTGGGCGTGTCGTTGCGTCAGGTACTTTTTGATGGCTTTCGCACACAAAACGAGGTCTCTCGCACCGAGAATGAAGCCACTGCTGAACAGTGGGCACTGATAGCGACCGCTGAAGACAAGGCGTTGGAAGTGGCACGCGTGTATTTAGATGTACTTGTGGCTGATGAAGTGGTGACGTTGGCGGAGAAAAACTTGGAGAATCACCAAGAGATTTACGATGCCATCAAAGAGAGCAACGAAGGTGGATTTGCTAAAGCCAGTGATTTATCGCAGGTAACAGGGCGTTTAGCGCGAGCTAACGCTAATTTAATGTCTGCACGTAATAATTTAGCGGACGCGCGCAGTGCGTTCACTAAAATGGTGGGTGTAGCCCCTGAAGATCTTCACCTGCCGAGGCCAGATGAATCCATGTTGCCTTCGTCATTAGATGCGTTGCTGGCGCGCGCACTGGAGACACATCCAAGGCTACGCTCGGCACAAGCGGATATTGCGGCGGCGAATGCGGCTCGTGACGGCTCGCGTGCGGCTTACTTGCCTGAGTTCAATTTAGAAGTAGACGCTAACTGGAACGATAATGTGGGGGGAGAAGACGGTGCCGGCCCGCCAGATGTTGGCGGAGAGAACAACAATGTCCAGGCAATGGTGCGTATGCGTTACAACTTGTTCAACGGTGGCGCTGACCGAGCGCGTGAACGACAAACGGCCTATCAAACCATTGAGGCGCGTGAAATCAATGAAATGGCGCATCGTGATGTCATTGAGGGCGCAAAATTGGCTTGGAATGCTCGTACCTATCTTGAACAGCAACGCGATTTTATGCGTCAACATGTCGAAGCGGCAACGGACACCCGTAATGCTTACCGAGAGGAGTTTCGTCTGAATGCGCGCACATTGTTGGATGTGCTGGATTCGCAAAATGAGCTGTTTGAAACACGCCGAGAGTACCTGAGCAAAGAAGCGGACGAACGTTATGCGCAGTATCGTATTTTGAACGCAACAGGGCAGCTTTTAGCCTCCTTACGGGTCGATGTGCCTGCAAGTTGGGATACAGAGTCTTTGACGGGCCAGGAGCGTGAACAATGAAACAGCTAAGCATCGTTTTAATCACTGGACTATTGCTTGGTGGCTGTGCCCCGCAAACTGTTGAACCTATGGAAGACACTGTGACGCAAACTCGTGATCTAACGGATAGCGATAAAGACGGCGTGATTGCCGCTCGCGATCAATGTGGTGACAGTGTTGAACAAGCCAAGGTGAACAATGAGGGTTGCCCAAGTCAGCGAATCGAGCAAGAGTCGTTTGAACTCAACGTTCAGTTTGCGACTGCGTCTGCCCAAGTTCGCGAAGATCAGTATGCAGATATTCGCCGTCTTGCTGACTTTATGCGTCGCTATCCCCAAGCAACCGTGACAATAGAGGGTCATGCGAGCAAGGTGGGCAATGCGTCTTACAATATGCAGCTGTCTCAACGCCGAGCGGAAGCCATTGCCAATGTGTTAGTGACACAGTTCTATATTGATAAAAACCGCGTAGATGCGCAGGGATTTGGGGAAACCCAACCGCTGATTGATGACGAGAGTGACCGAGCGAATGAACAAAATCGCCGTGTGATAGCGTCTGTGTCAGGCGAACATGGGGTAACAGAGAAACGATGGACTATATATTCGTCAGAAGAGCAATAGTTCAGCGAGATAACCTAAACATGAAAAGAGGCGTGGAATGACGCTCCATCAACGTGTGCTCTCGTTTGTCATCACCGCTGCCGTGGTCATCCTTTTGGTGACCACGGCAGTGGTCTTTCATTTTGGTGTCGAACAGATAGAGCGAGAGCAGCAGCAACACTCACGTTTATTAAGCCAGTCACTCGCAGAGGCGTTACCTGTGGTGCTTGAACAGGGTGATACGCAAAGGCTCAATAAACTGGTTTCTCACTTTATCACGATGCCTCAGGTGGAGAAGATTATTGTCAAACCTATGCTCTCGGGAGACCGTCAAGTGTGGGAGTCTGACTCACCGAGCCTGGACGCACCGGGATGGTTTACCCAACTGACAGGGCTCACAACCCGTACCCGCTCAGTCTCAGTGACTAATGGTTGGACTCAGTTAGCGCAATTGACCATAGCGATAGGGCCACAGCGAAACATTGAGACCCTGTGGAGTCGGCTTTTACAGCTGGTCCTAGGGTTAATGGCAGTGAGTGTACTGATAAGCTTAGGGGCGTCGGTCATGTTCCTTAGCGTGACTGCACCGCTGGGTGAGCTACGAAAACGGTTGAAAGCATTAGGTCATGGTGATTTTCATCCCGCGCGGGCTAGGACGCGTGTTAATGATTTGGCGGCCTTACAAAGTGCGTTTAACCTTGCCGGTCAGCAAGTTGCCAAAGTCCAGCAATCGCAGCAAGAAGAATTGGCACGCTTGCGCGATAAATTGATGGTTGACCCTGTCTCAAGATTACCTAACCGAGGCTACTTCCAGCATCAGTTACAAAGTTACATAAAAGACGGCGTGGGTTGTACGCTTGTGCTCATCGAAGTTTCTTGGTTATCGCGACTGCGCGCACGTTATGGTTACCAATATCGTGATCAGTGTTGGCGCTTGCTGGGAGAAGCGTTAACACAAGGGGAGCTGGCACAAAGCCATCAATTAGTGGCGCGTCTAAGTCATAACGAGATCGCGATACTGCTGACGATTGATGAAGAGAGCATAGTGCGTCGCTACTTGAGGCAACTATTGCGCGCCATAAACCAAGAGCTGGAGCATATTGCTTTGCCTGTTAACCAAGGGTTTCATCTTGGTTTGGCGCAAACCCGTACGGATGATACGGCCAGCCTGATGGCCAAAGCGGATAATGCCTTACAACAGGCTAAGCGCCAAGGTGACGTCTATTTCTGGCCCTCTGATGAACAAGCTGACAGTCGTACTCGAGAGCAATGGCGGCAGATATTACTTGATGCGCTGAATAAAAATCCACTCGCGCTTTATGCCCAGCCGGTTCGCCATCGCGATAATCAACATAACTGGCACCAAGAGGTGTATGCGCATCTTTGGGTTGATGAGAGTTGGCTGGCCGCGGGGCAATTGTTGAACCGTATCTCGATGTACGCACTGGGTGAAGAGTTTGATAGGCATGTGTTGGCTCGGGTCGATGAATACGTAAAAGCCAACCCTGTTACGGATAAGTTAGCGGTCAACCTGACGTTAGAAAGTGTTAAAAGCCAGGCCTTCCATGATTGGCTGCAAAACTTTTTGTTGAAAACCTACTTGGCCAATAAATTGACATTTGAGGTGGCAGAAAGGGCAGTGCATCAAGACCTAGAAGCTTGCCAGGCGTTGTTTCAACTCATTCGTGATCAAGGCTTTGAGGTCGGCGTGGACCACTTTGGGCGTGATATGGATAACGTCGAATACATTAAAAATATCGAGCCTGACTACGTGAAGCTCGATATTGGTTTTGGTCAGCCGTCGAGTGATGTTGACGATGTGTTTATTCGTATGTTGGTGAATATTGCCGCGTCTCGGGAAATAAAGGTGATTGCCACGGGAATCGAGCAGTCAGAGCAGCATCAGTATTTTCATCGGTTGGGCTGCCAAGGGTACCAGGGATATATTCTCCCTCCCATTCGGCTTGATAGTGACCACGCGCACGGTGGTCACGAGCGTCGCGACTAAGTCAGTCGCTTTTCCATTATCCAAGCATCTTCACGGTGACCGTCGGCACAGCGGTAATACTGTTGCCGGCGGTGAACCACTCGGAAACCATGCTTTTGATAAAGTGCTTTGGCAGGTATGTTACTCTCTCGTACTTCTAGCCAAATACTGTCCGCCCCAGCACGACGTAGTGTCGCTATCATCCCGTTTAAAAGTACCCATCCCCATCCTTGCCCCTGATAATCAGGATCGATAGCGATATTCAACACTTCGCCCTCACCCGCGATACAGCGTGCATAAAAATAACCGATGATGGTTGAGGGCGTAGTGGCCAAGCGCAGCACGTAGTGATAGTCAAACTGGCGAGGCGAAACCGCCAATTGTGACGCAGACCATGGAAAGAGGTGGGCGCGCTGCTCGATAGCGCTGATCCTCTCAATATCGTCATGATCGAGTGGGGTAATCTGGTAATCACTCATACTGACAAATCTGACGCCAAAGATCGCGCTTAGCCATCGGGTTATCGTGCATCTGCGCTAAAGGAAGTGAATACAAGCTCTTGACGCCATCGACAATGATCTCGGGCGAGTCAATATACCAACACCAGCTAAGATGATGATCACCCAACGCAGCCAAGGCGGCATGGGGGAGTTGACGAGCTTGATCAGCGCTTAGTTTGATACTTTTGAGAATATTGCCAAATAGCCATGCGTCTTGATCAGTGAGTACGTGATCGCAGACCAACAATAATTGGCAGTGGTCAGGCAATTGAATCACTTCTTGCTCTCGGCCGTAGATTTCTGGGTGTCGCAATTGCCACACATCGAGATCCATGGCTTGTAAACGTTGGATATCCGTTAACATGGTTTGGTGACTCTTACGTTGAAGTCGCGGCGGCGAGTTGTTTATACCACCAAGTATCATCCGGGTCTAAGGGGGCAAATTCTGCCTTTTCGGCAACGTCACTGGGCGCAATTTTTAACAGGCTATAGCCCAGTTCAAACAAAGTAGACTCAGCCTCGTCTAACAGTGGCATCACCAAGTCTGCATCTGGGCTATGCCATAACGTAATTTCTTGGGTGTTATTGGCGGTTTGAGCGTCGGTGATGGCAATGTGCCCTAATATCTCTCCCATATCATCAGTTGCAAGGAGAGAAAGCGAGATCTGCCCCGTTTCGCGCAGCTGTTGGAGCTGATCGGCTTGCATGGGGCGCATTAGCGTCTCTCGCCACCAACCGTCTAGTCGAACCAGGTCGGCGGGCGCTTCTGTACGAATCATCATCACAGAGGTAGTGGTTATTAAATGGTGTAGCCAGAATAACGGATTCCCGATCCCGTGCAAGAGGTGACTGTCGTTTGTGTTTGATGCTTACGCAGCTAAATGCATAAATAGTCAGCAAATTGTGCAATATGGCGACACAGTCTCCCCTGTTTGCTGATTTTGAGTCCTTTATCTATTTTTACAGTAAAATATGCGGTATATAGTGATAAAAGCTTGAACCCATGACGCGTGCCTCATAAAGTGCTACTGACAACAAAGTTAAAAGTGTCTAATATATGAGACGCTTGTCTCGACAATGAGATGGTCGAGAGTGATTCCCAGATGTGAGCTTTTCATGCCAATATCGTCGTTAAATGATTGGTTCTACTGCTTAACCGATAACAGTCCGTTTCTTTTTGCCATTCTCGACAGCAATGATTGCTATCTTTACGCCAACCAACGCTACAGCGAGCTGTCTGGCTTGGCCTTGCCGTCGTTAAAGGGGTTATCCGATATCGATACCCTAGGCGAGGCGTTTTATCAGTCGGTCAAACCGCATTATGACAAAGCCAGACGGGGTGAATGCGCCGAGGGAGAGGTGCTTCTTACTGACAACTATCATAGTGCTAGCTTTCACTTCAGTGTTGCACCATTACCAAATGTCGCTGATGAAAGTGGTAAGCCCTGCGTGATCTTTCATGCCGCAGATACATCCGAACGCCAAGTATTAGCCAGTGCGCTCGAAGAGGCGGAGGAAAAATACCACCATCTTAGTCAACTTATCGATGACGGCTGCTGCGTGGTTGAAGATGGCTGTATATTATCAGCGAACCCTGCGGCGGCTGGGCTACTGGGCGTCGGTAGTATCGACGCGCTGATGGGTGAACCTTTATCAGACTATCTTGTGGTGGCAGAGGCAACGACCACCACTATTGACAGCCTATTGCGTGCGCCCCATGGGCAAGGTGTGTCGGTGGTGAGTGCAAAAAACAGCGTGCCGCTGACCGTGTGCCAATCACCGATCCACCTTTTGGGCAAAAAAGCGCATATGCTGCGCCTACAGCCGACAATCACTGACTCGTCGGTTAAGCGCCTAAAACCCACTGAAAAAGAGGATGTCAGCAAAGTCGGTGAGCAACAATCCGCTTATACGGATGCATTAACAGGTCTATATAACCGCTACGGCTTCAGTCGAGAGCTGGATAGGCTAATAAAAGCACAAACGCCATTGGCCATGTTGTACCTTGATGTCGATAATTTTAAAAATATCAATGACTCTCTCGGACACCATGTCGGCGATCGTGTGCTTCAGGATATTGCTCAGCGCTTACGCGCCTTGCTCTCGGCAGATACTATCATTGGCCACTTAGGCGGTGACGAGTTTGCGGTGTTGCTTCCTAAGCCTGCAACGGAAGATGCGCCTGATCAGTTGGCTGACAAAGTGGTCGGGGCCATTAGTCAGCCTTTTGAATTGCATTATTTTAGTAAGTACTTGGCGTGTTCAGTGGGGATGGTGCGTTATCCCAACGATGGAAAAGACGCCCGCCAGCTGCTGCAAAATGCGGATACCGCGATGTATGAGGCTAAAGAGCAAGGTCGAAACCGTGTGGTCGCCTATCATGACAGCATGAGTAAAGAGGCACGGATGCGCCTGTGGTTGGAAATCGAGCTACAAAAGGCCTTACAAAATAACGGCCTGGAAGTGTGGTATCAACCTAAGGTCAGTGCCAGTGATTATCGTATCAACGGTGCTGAAGCCTTAGTGCGTTGGAAACACCCAGTTGAGGGCTATATCAGTCCTGGGCGTTTTATTCCGGTCGCAGAGCGCTGCGGACTGATTGAAGCGCTCGGCCGTCATGTGATGCGCGAGGTCTTCCAAAACGTGCGTCGCTGGCGTCAACAAGGCATATTGCCGGGACGGGTAGCGATTAACTTATCGCCAGAGCAATTTAGCAGCCCCAAGCTGACCGAGCACATGGAAAAGCTGATTAAAGCCACGGGGGCGAAACCAGAAGATATTACTTTTGAGCTAACGGAAAGCGCGGTGATGAAAAACGATGAGCATGCGCTGAATATGCTCAATGCGATAAAATCACTGGGCTTCGCCCTCTCGATTGACGATTTTGGCACCGGCTACTCATCCTTGTCTTACCTTGCCCGTTTTCCGCTTGATGAGCTTAAGATTGACCGTGCGTTTATTCACGATATGGATGCCTTGAGTAAACAGGTGACGCTGGTGGAAAGCATTATTCATCTCGGCCGAGCCATGGAAATGACCGTGGTGGCAGAGGGGGTCGAAACCCGTCAGCAGGCGTCAGTGCTCACTAACCTGCACTGTGACACGATTCAAGGGTATTATTTTCATTCGCCCATGCCTAAGCATGAGTTTGAAAAGCTATTGCTGAAAAGTAAGCCCCACAAGCAACCACCACAGGCCTTGGCGCCCAGTGCGCAGACAAGCTAACCGGATACCTGTTGGTATTACTCATGATCAAAAATAGAGCAGTGAACCTGCTCTATTTTTATGCTTGAGGCGCTATCGAGTGAGGCGCTATGGTCGACGGTAGGCGAGTCGGTTGAGCTCAAGTAACGCATAGCGGTGTTCGACAAACTCATACACGTTGCCCGACATGGCAAGCTTATACAATGCCACGGCGCGATCGTTGTCGCCCTGGAATTGATAGCGTTTAGCAAGGTAAAAGTAAGCTTCACATAAACGTTCTGCTAGCAGTTCATTGTCTTCACCTTGCGAGGCAAGTTGCTCCAGCAGCTCACGCTCACTGAGCTTACCGAGGTACATATCGACAAGCTGCCAACCCCAACCCGAAGCTTCTGCATTCGCTTTTCGCGTTGCCAGCGCTTGTTGCGCCTTGGTTTCCCCCTTCCAATCGCGTTCCACTAAATAAAGCCAAATGAGGCGATAAGGATCGTCGCGATCTTCTTGGTAGTGATGGAGTAAGTCTTGATGGGCCAGGCGATAGCGACCGCCGTAGTACAAGGCGATCCCACGATTACGCGCGGCATAGCTGTGGCTATTATCCAGCTCTAACGTCGAGTCAAAGGCCTCGTAGGCAGCATCATAGTGGCCGTTTTGAGTAAAATAGACCCCAAGAATATTGAACACATCAGGTTGATCCGGCTTTAGTGAGAGAGACTGGTTAAAGTCCAATCGTGCCAAATCGCGCATCCCCAAGCTGTCGTGCATCAGCCCACGCTCATAATGCAATTGGGCGCGTGCGTCGTCACTCAAATCATTGCGCGCAAGCAGCTGATCAATCCGTGCTAGGTGCACTTCCTGCTGCAGGGTAGGCTGTAAAGGGACGGCCATAGGAGGAAATGTCCACTGGCTGGTGCAGCCTGTTAATAGTAACAGCGCCAGTATCGCCAGAGGCTTGTAAAACACCGCCCGTGGCTGAATAAAAAAGGTCATGAAGGCGCATCTCCGTGTAAAAAAAAGGGGGCCTCAGCCCCCTTTATACCATGAATGACGATATGACTCTAAGCGTCAGTGCTTGGTGCTTCTTCTGCTGGCGCAGCGTCAGCAGCGGGAGCTTTTTCTGCCGCCGCTTCTTTCATGCTCAAGCGGATACGACCTTGACGGTCAACTTCCAGCACTTTCACGTCCACTTCTTGGCCGATTTCGAGATAATCAGACACCTTCTCAACGCGTTGATCAGCGATTTGAGAAATGTGAACCAGACCATCTTTGCCGCCAATCACTGAGACGAAGGCACCGAAGTCAACGATACGCTGAACCTTACCGGTATAGATACGGCCCACCTCGACTTCTGCAGTGAGTGCTTCGATGCGTGAAATGGCATCTTTGGCGGCTTCACCGTCAGTGGCCGCAATTTTCACTGTGCCGTTGTCGTCGATTTCAATGGTGGTGCCAGTTTCTTCGGTAAGCTGACGGATCACGGCGCCACCTTTACCAATGACATCGCGGATCTTATCTGGGTTGATGCTCATGGTGTGGATACGAGGCGCGAACTCAGAGATATCGTCGCGTGCCGAGCCGATGGCTTGGTCCATCACATCCAGGATGTGTAAACGTGCGCCTTTAGCTTGGTTCAATGCGATTTGCATGATCTCTTTAGTGATCCCTTCGATTTTGATGTCCATCTGCAACGCAGTGACACCGTCATCCGTCCCGGCCACTTTAAAGTCCATGTCACCTAAGTGATCTTCATCACCCAAGATGTCAGAAAGCACAACGAAATCGTTGTCTTCTTTCACCAGACCCATGGCGATACCGGCCACTGATTTTTTCACCGGTACACCGGCATCCATCAGCGCCAAGGAGGTGCCGCAGACAGAAGCCATTGAGGAAGAGCCGTTGGATTCTGTGATCTCAGATACCACACGCAGTGTGTATGGGAATTCATCTTGGCTTGGTAGAACCGCTGCAATACCGCGCTTCGCTAGGCGACCATGGCCGATTTCGCGGCGCTTTGGCGAGCCAACAAAACCGGTTTCACCGACACAGTAAGGAGGGAAGTTGTAGTGCAGCATGAAGCCTTCTTGGCGCTCACCCATGATCGAGTCGATGGTTTGCGCGTCACGCTGAGTACCGAGTGTGGCGGTGACCAATGCTTGTGTTTCACCACGGGTAAACAAGGCGCTGCCGTGAGTACGTGGTAATACGCCCGTACGTACGTCGAGGGCACGAACCATGTCTTTTTCACGGCCATCAATACGGGGTTCACCCGCAATGATACGGCTACGCACGACTTTCTTTTCCAGGTCGCCAAGCATGCCTAGGATTTCACGTTCATCCAAGGTCTCGTCTTCGCCGAGTAGTGCAGCCACCACTTCCTGCTTCACCTGACCAATTTGCTCGTAACGGGCCATTTTTTCAGTGATTTGGTATGCCTGAGCCAGTGGACCTTGTGCCATTTCAGCCACACGGGTTTGTAGCGCAGCGTTAACTTCCGGCGCTTGCCAATCCCAAGTAGGCGTTCCCACTTCGGCGGCAAATTCTTTGATTGCGTTGATCGCGGTTTGCTGTTGCTCATGACCAAACATCACAGCTTGCAGCATTTGCTCTTCGCTTAGGCGGTCAGCTTCAGACTCTACCATCAGCACCGCACCTTCAGTCCCGGCCACAACGAGGTCAAGTTTACTCTCGTCTAGCTCTGCTGGGCTTGGGTTAAGCACGAGTTCATCATTGATGTAGCCGACGCGTGCAGAGCCGATAGGGCCGTTGAATGGGATGCCTGAGATGGCCAGTGCTGCCGAGGTACCCAGCATGGCAACGATATCAGGGCTAACCGCTGGGTTAACAGATACGACGGTTGCGATGACCTGTACTTCGTTTTTGAACGAGTCCGGGAATAGCGGACGGATAGGGCGGTCAATCAGACGTGCGGTCAGTGTTTCTGACTCAGAAGGGCGGCCTTCGCGCTTGAAAAAACCACCTGGGATTTTACCTGCGGCGTAGGTACGCTCTTGGTAGTTGACTGTCAGTGGGAAGAAACTTTGGCCTTCAGCCGCTTCTTTTTTACCGACGACAGAAACGAATACCGAGGTATCGTCCATGCTGACCATGACAGCACCATTGGCCTGACGTGCCATCACGCCTGTTTCCAATGTCACTGTATGATTGCCGTATTGGAATGTTTTTACGATTGGATTCACAGATTATTTCCTTGTTGCTAAGGGATAAACCCGTTGGTTTATCTCACTAAGTGTTGGCTTTCAGCTGCTCACCATCGCGACTAATGACAGCACGCTGCGCGGGTGTTTGGCCTTCGTGGGCGGTATGCTGTCAATAGTCGCGACCTTATGGTCGACGTTGTTGACTGTGTTACAGCTGAAAGTGGCGCTAATTATACACGTGCTTGGCCGATAACGACACCACGAGGCGGTCAAATGGCAACATTTGTGATGTGTTTGGCAAGCAATATTGACCCTAAAGGATGCAGATAACACGGCGAAGTCAGATTTGTGAATTGAAGCTGACTACAAGATCAGCGAAAATACGCCACCTTTGTGAATGACCTCCTCAGCTGGCGCCTGATTGCCGCCTGAAGCCAACAAGAAGATAACCTGCTATGTCAAATACACTGCTGCAACAGGAAGTTGATAAACGCCGCACGTTTGCGATTATCTCGCACCCAGATGCGGGTAAAACCACCATCACCGAGAAGGTGCTGTTATTCGGACGTGCCATTCAAACGGCAGGCACCGTGAAAGGGCGTGGCTCTAACCAACATGCGAAGTCTGATTGGATGGACATGGAAAAAGAGCGTGGTATCTCTGTCACCACCTCGGTGATGCAGTTTCCTTACAACGACTGCTTAGTGAACCTGCTTGATACCCCAGGGCACGAAGACTTTTCGGAAGATACGTACCGGACACTGACTGCTGTCGATTCGTGTTTAATGGTGATTGATGCGGCGAAAGGTGTCGAGGATCGTACCCGTAAGCTGATGGAAGTCACCCGTTTACGTGATACTCCGATCATCACCTTCATGAACAAACTTGACCGTGATATCCGCGACCCAATGGAGCTGCTTGATGAAGTAGAAAGTGAGCTCAATATTGCGTGTGCGCCGGTATCTTGGCCGATTGGTTGCGGGAAAGGTTTCCAAGGTGTGTATCACATTCATCGTGACGAAAGCATTCTATATCAATCTGGCCAAGGCCATACCATCCAGGAAGCACGTATCATCAAAGGCTTGGATAATCCTGAATTGGATGATGCGATCGGTGCAGACATTGCGCAAGATTTGCGTGATGAGCTGGAACTGGTGATGGGCGCGTCTCATGCGTTCGACCATGAGCTGTTTTTAAGCGGTGAACTCACGCCTGTTTTCTTCGGTACCGCACTGGGTAACTTCGGTGTGGATCATATGCTGGATGGCTTGACTGAGTGGGCACCCAAGCCCATGGCGCGCCCGACCCATGACCGTGAGGTCAAGGCTGACGAGGAGAAGTTCTCGGGATTTGTGTTTAAAATTCAAGCCAATATGGACCCACGTCACCGTGACCGGATCGCGTTTATGCGCATTGTTTCCGGCAAGTATCAGCAAGGAATGAAACTGCGCCATGTACGTTTAGGTAAGCAAGTAAATATTTCCGATGCGGTGACCTTTATGGCAGGGGATCGGTCACGGGCTGAAGATGCGTTTGCTGGCGACATTATTGGTTTGCACAACCATGGCACCATTCAAATTGGTGATACCTTTACGCAAGGAGAAGATCTGAAATTTGCGGGGATCCCGAATTTTGCCCCAGAGCTTTTCCGTCGGATCCGCCTCAAAGATCCATTGCGTCAAAAGCAGCTGCTTAAAGGTTTGATTCAGCTGTCTGAGGAAGGTGCGGTACAGGTGTTCCGTCCGTTGCAATCGAACGACTTAATTGTCGGAGCGGTTGGTGTCCTCCAGTTCGATATGGTGGTGGCTCGCTTGAAAGCCGAATACAACGTGGATGCCTTGTATGAGCCGATTAATGTGGCCACCGCGCGTTGGGTGGAGTGCAAGGATGAGAAGAAGCTGGACGAATTTCAGCGTAAAAACCAAGCGAACTTGGCTTTGGATGGTGGCGACAACTTGACGTACATTGCGCCGACCATGGTTAACCTGAACCTTACGCAAGAGCGCTTCCCGGATATTGATCTCAGAGCGACCCGCGAACACTAATCGGTAGAGGGCGAAGACTGAGTCACCCCCGTGTGGCGAAAAACACGAACCAGGGAAAGATAACGCTCTCCAAGTGCGCCCCCATGCTATACTGCCGTCTGTAACCAGACGGCTTTTTAATGGCATAAGGTTTACAAAGCAAGGATGCCAATAATGATGATTGCGCGTATTAAACGTTGGGTGGCACGTTACGATGCCTGGTGTCAGCGAATGGGGCTTGGCGAGGATAACCGCCGAAGCTGTGTGCCTATCAAGCGTTCAGAAAATACACCCCCCACACAAACGTCTCAGCATGATTGATACCCATTGCCATTTTGACTTTTCTCCGTTTCGAGACGCCCCGGAGCGATACTGGCAGGCGGCACGCGAAAGCGGTGTGATGCGGATGGTGGTCCCCGGTGTTAGCGAGAGTAACTGGTCAGCAGTGCTGTCGTTGACTGAACGCTTACAAGGCGTTTACGCGGGGCTAGGGCTGCACCCATGTTTTCTCGATGTTCACACTGACACCAGCCTAGATAAACTTGATCAGGCACTGGCCGCGCGTCCTGCGCGCTGTGTCGCTGTCGGAGAAGCCGGGCTCGACTTTTTTGTCGCGAACCAGGATGCCGCTCAGCAGCGCCAGCAAGCGCTATTGGAGGGGCAGCTTTGGCTCGCACGCCACTATGATCTCCCTATTATTCTGCATAGCCGCAAAGCGCATAACCAATTATTACGCACCGTTAAAGCCTACCCAGGCGTACGCGGGGTGTTACATGCGTTCAGTGGCAGTGAACAGCAGGGTAAACAGTTTATTGATGCGGGTTTGATGCTCGGGGTTGGCGGCACCGTCACCTATTCTCGCGCGCAAAAAACTCGCCGCGCCATTGCACAGCTACCTTTGGAGCACCTCGTCCTTGAAACCGATGCCCCCGACATGCCTTTGGCAGGATTTCAAGGAAAACCGAACACACCCTCTCAGGTATCACGGGTTGCTGATGTGGTGGCAGCGTTAAAAAGCTGTGACAGAGATCATCTGGTGGCTGAAACATCAGACAACACTGAAAGATTGTTTGGCTTTGATTGAGCGGGAACGGGCAAAAGACAAACGTTTGCGGTTGCATAAGCTCACAAAACTAGATCAAAGTCATACTTATTGATGCATTACAAAATAGTTTTACAGCGAACTGTGATTGGAATATTACTTTAATGTGACTGCGATGCGTATAATCTCTCCCGGAAACCAAATTCCACTTTGTCGAGACGCCAACTTTTTACTTTGAGGATGCCAATACTATGAGCCTGCTGATGAGCGTGATCGGGATGGTTGTACTGCTAGGGATAGCTGTTCTTCTTTCCGATAACCGCAAAGCCATTAACCTCCGTACCGTGGGTGGCGCATTTGCTATCCAACTCTTTTTCGGTGCTTTCGTACTGTATGTCGATGTCGGACGCGACATTCTTTACGGCGCATCACAATACGTTGCTAACGTCATCGCATACGGTGACGAAGGGATCAGCTTCATCTTTGGTGGGCTGGTTTCTGACAAAATGTTTGAATTGTTCGGCGGTGGCGGTTTCGTCTTCGCACTGAAAGTTCTGCCAGTTATTGTCTTCTTCTCATCACTGATCAGCGTGCTTTACTACCTGGGTATTATGCAGGTTGTGATCAACGTGCTCGGTGGTGGTCTACAAAAAGCACTGGGTACCTCACGTGCCGAGTCTATGTCAGCAACCGCTAACATCTTTGTCGGACAAACCGAAGCGCCATTGGTGATCCGTCCATTCGTACCTCGCATGACACAGTCAGAGCTGTTCGCAGTCATGTGTGGTGGTCTGGCCTCGGTTGCTGGTGGCGTACTGGCCGGTTATGCCTCTATGGGTGTTCCGCTTGAGTACTTGATTGCGGCATCATTCATGGCCGCACCAGGTGGTCTACTGTTTGCGAAAATCATCAAACCTGAAACCGACGAGCCGGTCGAGCAGATGGCTGACGCGACCGCTGAAGGCGCAGAGAAGCCAGCGAACGTGATTGATGCAGCCGCAGGCGGCGCTTCATCAGGTATGCAACTGGCGCTTAACGTTGGTGCTATGCTACTTGCGTTCATTGGTTTGATTGCCCTGATTAACGGCATGCTAGGCGGTATCGGTGGCTGGTTCGGTTACCCAGACATCACGCTGGAGCTGATCTTGGGTTACCTGTTCGCCCCGTTTGCATTCCTTATCGGTGTGCCATGGGAAGAAGCGGTGGTCGCAGGCTCTTTCATCGGTCAGAAGATCGTGGTTAACGAATTCGTGGCTTACCTGAACTTCACGCAATACCTTGGTGAAGGTGCGCAAGTTGTTGCGGCAACAGGTATGGAAATGACAGAGAAAACCAAAGCGATTATCTCCTTTGCTCTGTGTGGTTTCGCTAACTTGTCGTCTGTGGCTATCTTGCTAGGTGGCTTGGGTGGTCTCGCGCCAAACCGTCGTCCAGAAATTGCACGCTTCGGTGTGAAAGCGGTGATCGCCGGTACCTTGTCTAACTTGATGGCAGCGACCATTGCGGGTCTATTTGTTACCTTAACCTTGGCGGGCTAATCGTCTTATCGCGATAGCACATCATGTTAAGCAAAACGCCACACAGGCTGCCTGTGTGGCGTTTTTTTATTGCAGCCATTGGCGTGATACGCTCAGCCCACATCCTCTAGGGGTGTATACTCAGAGGTAGATACGAGCGAACAAAAAAGGTAACGATATGCAGGAAGTCCTTCTCGCCTTGGTGGCTGGTTTTTTGGTTGGCGTACTGTTTAGCGCGATAAAACTCCCCATACCCGCACCGCCTGTTTTATCCGGTGTGATGGGCATCGTCGGGGTGTATTTGGGCGGCGTCGGCTATCAGTGGATTGTGGCGCGTTTTTTCAGTTAGAAAGATTGGTTCCACCGCGCAACAGTGTATTTTTCAACATAAACGGTAAAATCTAGTTTTGCTGAAACGGCGTTGGTAAAATAAGTGAACGCCGTCAAAGTTTGCTGGCGCCACAATCCTTATTTTCCTCTCATGGTTAGCAACAAGGTGTGGCTAGCCCAATCGGAAACGTCCAACGGCGGAACCGCAAGCACATAGGTGTTTGCACGCGGCAACAAGGATGGTTGGTTGAAGGCGGCGCGATGTCCAGCCTCAAACTTCATGGAGCCAAGTCCGCTGAGCAATGACCGGAAAACAGAACCGGTTGTTAATACAGTGGCCAACCCTATACCTGTTTGGCAAAAGAATGAGGACTGGAGATAACCCATGAACGAATTACAAACCGCGGCCCTACGCGCACTAAAACTGATGGATCTGACGACACTGAACGATGATGATACCGATGAAAAGGTGATCAGCCTGTGTCAGAACGCGAAAACCGCCGTTGGCAATACTGCAGCGATTTGCATCTATCCGCGCTTTATCCCTATCGCCAAGAAAACACTGCGCGAACAAGGCACGCCAGAGGTGCGTATCGCCACCGTGACGAACTTCCCTCACGGTAATGATGATATTGATATTGCGGTGGCAGAAACGAAGGCAGCCGTCGCTTACGGCGCCGATGAGGTTGATGTGGTGTTCCCGTATCGCGCGCTGATTGCAGGTGATGAACAAGTAGGTGCTGAGCTGGTCAAACAATGTAAAGCCGCGTGTGGCAGTGATGTATTGCTTAAAGTGATCATCGAAACCGGTGAACTGAAAAGTGAAGCACTGATCAAACGCGCCTCAGAGATTGCCATTGATGCAGGCGCTGACTTTATCAAAACCTCCACGGGGAAAGTGGCGGTGAATGCCACTCCAGAAGCGGCGGAGATCATGCTCAACGTGATTAACGATAAAGGCGTGGCTGAGACTGTTGGCTTTAAACCTGCGGGCGGTGTACGTACCGCTGAAGACGCACAGCAATACTTGGCAATGGCTGACCGTATTCTTGGTGAACAATGGGCTGATAGCCGTCACTACCGTTTTGGTGCTTCTAGCTTACTGGCAAATCTGCTGCACACCTTGGGCGAAGGTGAAAAAGCAGCTGAAGGCGGTTATTAACTGTCGATTGTCAATCGATACCCAGGGCAAGGTAGGCCTTGCCCATTTGCCGGTAAGGAGGAAGCATGATCTTACCTCAAGAGATTATTCGTAAAAAACGTGACAACCTTGCGTTGAGCAAACAAGAAATCTACGCGTTTATTCAAGGTGTCGCCGATGAGTCGGTCTCAGAAGGGCAAATTGCCGCGTTTGCGATGGCGATTTACTTTAATGACATGACCATGGATGAGCGAGTGGCACTGACCTGTGCGATGCGCGACTCTGGCATGACCTTAGATTGGTCTCACATGCAATTTGATGGCCCTGTGGTTGATAAGCATTCAACCGGTGGGGTGGGCGATGTCACCTCACTGATGCTGGGGCCCATGGTTGCCGCCTGTGGGGGATATGTGCCGATGATCTCAGGTCGCGGTTTGGGCCACACTGGCGGCACGCTGGACAAACTGGAATCCATTCCTGGTTATAACATCATGCCAAGCAACCAAGTGTTTGGTGATGTGACCCGCGATGCCGGTGTGGCGATCATTGGGCAAACCGGCTCATTAGCGCCTGCGGATAAACGTGTGTATGCCACCCGCGATGTGACGGCCACGGTCGACAACATATCTCTGATCACCGCGTCGATTCTGTCTAAAAAGCTGGCCGCAGGCCTGGATGCTTTGGTGATGGACGTCAAGGTTGGATCGGGTGCGTTCATGCCGACGTATGAAGATTCAGAGGCATTGGCCAAATCGATTGTAGGTGTGGCAAACGGTGCCGGCACTAAAACCAGTGCGTTGTTGACGGATATGAACCAAGTATTAGCATCGTCGGCCGGCAACGCCTTAGAAGTCAAAGAAGCCGTTGACTTTTTGACCGGTCGTTACCGTAACCCACGTTTGTACAATGTGACTATGGCGCTATGCGCCGACATGTTGGTGGTCAGTGGATTGGCAACCGATGTGAATCAAGCAAAACAAAAACTGGATCAGGCACTGGATAGCGGTCGTGCTGCCGAGTGTTTTGCCAAGATGATCGCAGGACTAGGTGGCCCGGCAGATTTTGTTGAGTCGCCGGATCAATACCTCGCGACTGCATCCGTGATTAAGCCTGTCTATGCTGAGCAATCAGGCATTGCCAGTGCCATGGATACACGGGCATTGGGCATGGCTATTATAGAAATAGGTGGCGGCCGTCGGGTTGCCAGCGATAAAATTGATTATGCCGTTGGGTTGAACGAAATGATTCGTCTGGGGCAACAAGTGGATGAGCACACCCCGCTCGCCATGCTCCATGCTCAGACTGAAGAGCAATGGCAACAAGCGGCGAATGCGGTGCGAGCCGCAGTGAAAGTCGCTGATGAGGCGCCGAGTGCAACGCCAGACGTTTATCGTCGCATCAGCTTACAAGACGTCTAATGGAGGCGATCATGAAACGCGCAATTGTATTAGTTTTAGACTCATTTGGTATTGGCGCCACTGAAGACGCCGTCAAATTCGGTGACCAAGGTGCAAACACCTTGGGCCACATTGCACAAGCGTGTGCGAAAGGCGAAGCGGATAATGCGGATCGTCAAGGCCCATTATCTTTGCCTAACATGACCAAATTGGGCTTGGGTAAAGCGTGTGAAGAGTCGTCAGGTTACTTCCCTGAAGGCTTGGATTCACATGCAGAGATTATCGGTGCTTACGCACATGCTAAAGAGCTGTCTTCTGGTAAAGACACACCGTCTGGTCACTGGGAAATTGCCGGTGTGCCTGTCTTGTTTGACTGGGGCTACTTCTCAGACTTGACGAACAGCTTCCCGCAAGCGCTGCTTGATCGCATTGTTGAACGAGCGGGCGTACCTGGCTATCTCGGTAACTGCCATGCATCGGGCACGCAAGTGCTGGACGATCTGGGCGAAGAGCACATGAAAACAGGTAAGCCGATTTTCTATACCTCGGCGGACTCGGTGTTCCAAATCGCGTGCCATGAGGAAACCTACGGGCTAGATAACCTGTATGAGCTGTGCCAGATCGTGCGCGAGGAACTGGAAGACTATAACATCGGTCGTGTGATCGCCCGTCCTTTCATCGGGCCAGCGAAAGGTCAGTTTGAGCGTACCGGCAACCGCCGTGACTTGTCTGTCGAGCCACCTTCTCCTACCGTGCTACAAAAGCTGGTGGAAGAAAAAGGCGGTGATGTGATCTCGATTGGTAAGATTGCAGACATTTACGCGCATTGCGGTATCACCAAGAAAATCAAAGCCACAGGCCTAGAAGCGTTGTTTGATGCAACCAAAGACGCGATCAAAGAAGCAGGCAACAATAGCTTGGTTTTCACCAACTTTGTTGACTTTGACTCGGCGTACGGCCACCGCCGCAACGTTGCCGGTTATGCCGCGGCACTGGAGTACTTTGACCGTCGCTTACCCGAAATCATGGACATGCTTGAAGAAGACGATGTGCTGTTGCTAACGGCTGACCATGGTTGCGATCCAACTTGGCCTGGTACTGATCACACCCGTGAGCATATCCCTGCACTGGTCTACGGCAAAAAAGTGCCAGCGGGCTCACTCGGTCGCCGCGAAACGTTCGCGGATATTGGTCAGTCCTTGGCGGAATACTTTGATGTATCACCAATGGATTACGGGAAGTCGTTCCTGTAACGCGTTGACCACTTCCCTAGATAAAAAGAGATGGCGAACGGCCATCTCTTTTTTTATCTCGGTTTATTGCCCTGATCGCCGTGTCTTTGCCGTTTTACCAATTTGCCGTTTTACCAAGATAAACGCGCAGAACGACGAGTGAGTATTGCCATCAATAGCGCCCCCAATAGGAGTGCGAGGCCGATGAGGAAGCGAAATTCGGTCATGTTCGATTGCAGCTGCTTTTTGGCTTCATTGATAACGGAGTGATGCTCAACGGTGAGGCGGAGAAAACCGACAATGTCGCCATCACGGCTGATTGGTGTCATCAGTTGCTGTCGTCCTTGGCTTTCCAACCCCAGCGGAGTGGTCAACCCAACGGCTGTTTCCAACGGTAAGGCGTTGGTTGAGCGCACGACAGGGCTGCCGTTGAGCTGATAGAAACTGGCATCGCGAATTAACGGCTCGGTTGCCAGCTCATCAGCCATGGCTTGTAAAGGCTGATAATTCTTATCCACTAAGGCATCATAGGCTTGCACACCCACTTGGCGGGTCATTAGCTGGGCTAATTGGTCCGTTTGCTGGTATAGCGCTTGGTACTGACGCTGGCTGAGTGTGGTGCTGTAAAGCATCAAAGCGGCAATAGTCCCCATGGTCATGAGCAAAAGACTCCACCAAGTCACCCGCCGTAGTGTTTTGCGCGAAATTGAAAACATACCTTCCTCAAAGCCAGATAAACAGAGTCAATTAGCACTGGAGCTTACTACGGTTTTTATGGTATCACAGCCTCATTGTGATTGATTCATTCACCAAGCTTGCTTGGAAACCGAAAGGAAAATATTGACCATGGACAAGGCCAAACCGTTGGCAATTCACCGTTCACCGCAACTCTACTGTCGCTTTCCTTCCATCACCACGCCGTTTTTCTCTCGCCACCGGCATGGCGGGTGGATTGTGTTTGCTAAAGCCATCGACCCCCGTCAGCTTGACGATATCCGTTTTTTTACTGGGGAGGCGCTAGAGGTCGTCGATGGATGGCGTGTCGGGCCGTATGAGGTGTTATTGATCCGCGGTGAATTGACGGCTGAACATCGCACCGTGATTGAGGCGCTCAAGCTCGACTGCGCGGACTTACAGGCTCTGCCGGATTTAAGCAGACCTGGTTTGGCGGTGTTTGACATGGACTCCACCGCGATAGAAATAGAATGTATTGATGAGATTGCGGCACTCGCTGGGGTTGGAGACGCGGTGTCTGCGGTCACCGAGCGCGCCATGTTGGGCGAACTTGATTTTGAGGCAAGCTTACGTCAACGCGTGGCGGCGTTGAAAGGCGCTGACGCGGCGATACTTGAGACAGTGAAAGCGCAGTTGCCGTTGATGCCAGAAATGGCGAGCTTAGTGGCCAGTTTAAAAGCCCACGGCTGGTATGTGGCGATTGCCTCTGGCGGTTTCACCCATTTTTCTGATCATCTTCAACAACAATTAGGCTTGGATTATGCCGTGTCGAACCAGCTTGGATGCCGTGATGGTCAACTCACCGGCGAGGTAGACGGGGCAGTGGTGGATGCGCAACGAAAAGCGGATGTGTTAACCATGTTGGCACAAAAGTACGATATCGCCCCAGAGAACACGTTAGCTGTAGGCGATGGCGCCAATGACTTGGCGATGATGGACGCTGCGGGTCTCGGCATTGCGTATCATGCGAAACCCAAAGTGAATGCGAAAGCGCAAGCTGCGGTCAAACATGCGTGGTTGGGGGGTGTGTTGTGCGTGCTCTCTGCCAGTATTCGAAATCGCATTAGTTGGCAGCCACGCTAATAGGGTAAAGGGTGTGGCACCCACTTGGTGTGGCACTCACTCGGTGTGGTACCCACTGGGTGCCATCCTCTCTTTGCTGTTGCCCCGGTCGATATCGTGCCGATTCATTCGTATGTCGCCTGCGGTTATCGTCCCAGGCGCATTAGCACTTCATCGGTCACATCGACCAACTCACCGTAGGCACACAAGGCAACAAATTCGTCTTCTAGCTGGCGTGCTTTGTGGGTATCGCGTTTGAGTAACGTGGATAACTGCGTGGCATCAATATCTTGTTCAGCATGGGCTAGCGGTGTCATCCGATTGCGTAGCACCGCGAATGCGCCGCCTTTTTGCGCCAACTGGATGAACTTACGCCTTGCGTCGTCTGATTCAAATTCACTATCGGCAAAGGTATGGACGGCGCGCACCTTATCATCTTGCATGTCTATCCAGACAAAGTATTCGCGCACCAGCTCTTTAAGAGGCTGCGAGGGGCGAGTGACTTCATGAGTGCGGGTGAGAATCTTGTCTCCGAACACCGGATAAAAAGACAGTTGGCGACCGCCGCCTGCGCGCTCGAGAAAGCGGTGCAAACGGCTGGGTGGCAGGTTGATACCCACTGCGGGCACCGAGAGTACACCGTTGTCGCGTCGAATAAAGTAGGGTTGTACGGTTAAGCGCGTAAGCAATAATTGGTGCATGGCCCAAACCAAGGGAGGGTCGGGTAAACGCTCATCCAGCACGGTCAGTTTGTCGAGGTTGTGTTCAATCAAGCGGCGAAGGTACTGGCGACGACGGGTGTTGGGCGCTTCAGTGGTAAGCTTGAGTTGGATATTGTCTCGTTTGGGACTCACTCGAATGACTTGATACGGCATATCGACGAGAGGCGCACGAGGGTCAATATTGACAAACGCATCGAGTGATACAGACACCAAGTCATCTTTCGCACCTTGAAAAGGCTGCGCCAGTTTCAGGTTCAACCCACCCGAGGAAAAATCGACCAGTTTTCCCTTCAGCGCACCCTGTTCTGAATGCACCAGTGATACCTCAGAGCGATAGGCATAACGTGGTTCACGACGTTGTGGTTGACGGTCAGAAGAGATGAGCTGGGCAAGACAAACTGGATTACGTTGGTGTAAAAAGCGTCGCAAGGCTTGACTGGATAACGACGGTTTGGGGTGGGTTAAATAACTCTCCTTGCTTTCGGTATGAGTCACATCTTGCACCAACGCGACATGAGTCAGGGTTTTGAGCGTATTCAGCCAATCAGGCGACACATCTTGTAGCCGTTCAATGTCACCCGCGTTAATGGCTGACATGGTCACCTTAAACACCCGCCATGAATGGCGCTTGGCACCCAGTTGCCAGAACAGGTGGCGCTCATCTTCGCTCATTTCGCTGGGCGAAGCGGAATAGAAAAAACGCTGTTTGTTTTTCTCTACATAAAAGCAATATAACAATAGCTGGCTGGTTGACGCCCCTTCCACTTGCAGCAGTGACAAGCGCTGTGCATCGAAAATATGATTAATGACAGGTTGATTGCGGCTGTCGTGCCAGTAATCCCATAGCTCTCGATTTTGCCGCGTTTGTAATACGTACTCTAACTTGTCTTGCGCAAAGTAAAGCGGTAGCACGCTGGTGTGATGCAAGAAGGATTGTTCATAGCTTTGCAGCTTGAGAGTGAGTAGCTTGTCCTCCCCATCTTGTTTGCCACGAAAGTCGGGCGAGGCCATTTCTGCATCGAGGGCCTGCTTAATCGCGTCACTGCTGGTGTCAAGCCGTAAGCGTAGCCAAGCACTGCTGGTGGACTCTTTGTTTTGATCGACGCCAATAATGCGATAACTCAGCCCTTGTTCCAGATCGGGGTCTTGATACTTTTGCGCCAGTGCTGTGAACCGAACGATGACTTCAGCGCTAGGCGGGTAATCGAATGCCGCGGGGACACGTACTCGGCAGCCTGAGTTAGACAAGTCGCTGGTGACCCCATGTATCTCATAGCCGGTATTCAGTGTTATTAATACTTGGGTAGCAAAATGGATGCGGCTTTCACTACGCGCTAAATAACGTCCAAAGGTGAGTTTCTCGGGTAATAATGCCGCCTGGGCGCTATCACTGACTGGGCCTTTTCCTTGTTGCTGCGTCTGCTTTTCTTGTTCGTGTTTGACGCGAAAGTTATTAGGGGTATTGTGCAAATCTTCCCACAACCCTTGAGTCATTTGCCCGTTGTATAAAGGCAAACGCTCGTAATAGCGGTTAATCGCGACATCATCCAGCCAATGCTTTTTGCCGTTGAGCTCGTATTGATGACACTCACCATCCACTTTGCCACGCAGGTCGATGGTACGGTTGCATGGCGTCATCAAACGTCTGATCTCCATTTTGATCAGAAGTTTGGCAGAGCTTGGCTCGTTGGCGGTTAGCTTATCGAGCAGCACCTCAAATTTTGGGGTTTGGGACATCGGAAGCAGTTGCTCAATCAGTCCCTGGTAATCATCCTGCTTCATGGCAAAGTCTGGTAAAGTATTGTCCTTGTATATTAACGGCACGCGTCGGAAAAAGTGTCGGAATAATTAATAAGATAGCAATCATTTTGTGAATTAGCTGACATCATACGTCTTGGAGAGCGAATGGCAAAAACAAAACGAGCCTACGTATGTAACGACTGTGGCGCGGATTTTCCCCGTTGGCAAGGGCAGTGCTCAGCCTGTGGCGCGTGGAATACCATTACAGAAGTAAGACTGGCAGCATCGCCCCAGGTCGCGCGCAATGAAAAGTATGCCGGGTATGCAGGTAGCGCAGAAGGACAAGTACAAACCCTGCAGGATATCGATTTACAAGAAGTGCCACGCCTGAGCAGTGGTTTTAAAGAGCTGGATCGTGTGCTCGGCGGGGGGATCGTCCCTGGTGCCGCTATTTTGATTGGTGGTAACCCAGGCGCGGGGAAAAGTACCTTGCTGTTGCAAACTATGGTCGGGCTCGCACACCATTTGCCGACCTTGTACATCACAGGGGAAGAGTCATTACAGCAAGTGGCGATGCGCGCTGATCGGTTGGGGCTTGCCAAAGACCGCTTGAAGCTGTTGTCAGAAACGGGCGTAGAAACCATCTGCCAGGTGGCCAAAAAAGAACAACCGAAAATCATGGTGATTGACTCGATACAGGTGATGCATGTCGCGGATGTGCAATCCGCGCCCGGTAGCGTGTCGCAGGTGCGGGAGTCTGCCGCAGCCTTGACCCGTTATGCCAAGCAACACAATGTGGCGATTTTCATGGTGGGGCATGTGACGAAAGATGGCACACTGGCTGGCCCCAAGGTGCTGGAGCACTGTATTGATTGTTCGATTTTGCTCGATGGCTCCAGTGATAGCCGTTTTCGTACGCTGCGCAGCCATAAAAACCGCTTTGGTGCGGTCAACGAGCTTGGCGTGTTCGCGATGACAGGGCAGGGTTTAAAAGAGGTCAGTAACCCCTCCGCTATTTTCCTTTCACGTGGTGAGGAGCAAACCTCCGGTAGCTCGGTAATGGTGGTGTGGGAAGGCACGCGCCCTCTATTGGTAGAGTTACAAGCCTTGGTCGACTATTCACAATTGGCCAATCCACGCCGGGTGGCGGTGGGGCTAGAGCAAAACCGTCTTGCCTTACTTCTGGCCGTCTTACACAAACACGGCGGGCTGCAAATGTCTGACCAAGATGTGTTTGTGAATGTGGTTGGTGGGGTTAAAGTCACCGAAACCAGTGCCGATCTTGCCCTGCTGTTAGCGCTGATATCGAGCTTTAGGGATCGCCCGCTGCCGAGAGAGCTGGTGGTCTTTGGTGAAGTCGGTTTAGCCGGGGAGATCCGCCCTGTTCCAAGTGGGCAAGAACGTCTGATGGAAGCGGCAAAACATGGCTTTAAAAAAGCAGTCGTGCCCAAAGCAAACTTGCCGAAACAGCGTATTGAAGGGATGACGGTTTATGGCGTTAGCAAACTCTCCGACGCCCTGGATGTGTTAGAAGACTTGTAGTCGAGCGCAAGTACCAATAGCGAAGTGGTGGGCGATGATACGGCCAGTTAACCGAACAAAGACGCTCGGTTTTATCATCGCGCTACGGCCTCCATTACATGGAGGCTTTCGTCGGAGTGGTTTGTACATCGGCCTCACGCTGCTGCGCGGTGCTCAGTGGCGGCTCAGCGTCTGGCATATTGGCGACTTGTACCTGTGTTTCGACCAAGTTTTCCACCACCGCGACTAAATGTCCCCAACTGACGCGCTTCTCGTTTTCGAGCAAGGTATCAAACTGTTCAGCACTCCACTTAATAAACCGGCGCGGGTTAAGCGCCCGTCCTAAAAAACGCACTTCGTAATGTAAATGAGGGCCAGTGGATAAACCTGTGTTGCCTGACCAAGCAATCAAGTCCCCTTTTTTCACGAATTGCCCACTGCGTACGTTGAACTTATCAAGGTGGGCGTAGAGGGTCATAAAGCCAAAGGCATGGTCTATTTTTACAAAGTTGCCATAGCCTTTGCGACGGCTGGGTCTGACGTATTCCACCACGCCATCGGCCGGGGCATACACCGGGGTGCCGATGTCTGCGGTTAAGTCTAACCCCATATGGAATTTTTCTTTGCCAGTGACCGGATGCGTCCGTGAGCCATAACCGGAGGAGCGCCGATAACTCTGGATGGGTTTACCATTAGGAATGAGCTGAAGCATGGTGTAGCGCACAGCGGAGTTAATCGCTGCCACATCAAGCCGATGGGTCAGTGAGGCGTCTTTGGCCACCGATTGCAGCCCTAACATATCTTCTACCGTCACGACGCGTTGGGTGAGAGCGGTTAGCTCGACATCTTTGTTTTCGATGGTTTGTGACAGCTCATCGCGTTTTTGTTGCAGCATGGCCACTTCGTTATTCAATGCAGCACGCTCTTCACGTAAACGGTTAACGGCGGCTTCAGCTTCAGTAGAACGCTCGGAGAGTAAATAGAGGCTGGCGAAGGTCACGGTGAGAACGGCCAACAATACCAACGCCAACGTCTGCACTACCTTTTTGCGGGTAGGGCAAAGCGTATAATGCTTCACACCGTTTGGGTGTGAGATGGCGATGTGGATGTGATCTGTCATGACTGGTTACTGCTGGCCTGCGTTTGGTACCGCCCATGACGACACGGAACTAAGACTCGGGCTCCGTCATAGGGTCGGTCAACTGCGCTAGCTCGCGATGAAGGAGCTCATCGTTGCCAACGTTAAGTTCAACAAGCCTTTTTAAATGACTGGCACTATCAATGTCAATGTGATCAATATAAAGATGGAGGTAATTCTCGCAGTTATTGACGAGAATGCAGTCCATGTCTAATTCTACGTCAGAGTCATGCAGATAAAAGATCAGCGAAAACGTTGTCTGTTGTGGGTTGGCTTGCCAATTATCTGGGCGAGACAAAAGCACCCCTTTCAAAGAAAGGTCGAGTACATGTGCGTGCCACGACTGTTCATTTTGCTTGAGTATCGCGGGGGCACGATACATCACGCGGGAAAATTTTCTACGCTCTGGCATGATCGCATCTCCTCATTCCTTTGCTTAAAGTGTAGGCGATGCATGGCGAGCGACCTAATAATCTGTGTGGGCGTATCGATTCTGAAACATTTTTTGATGTCTTGGCGTTATTAAACGGATGGAATGCGGTTTGTGGGTGGGGAAGTTGGCCATATGACTGCGAGGGCGTGAGGCGCCTATTACATCGCCCCGAAAGAAAAAGGGCAGCGTTGGCTGCCCTCATGAGTGCGGCGTTACTTGGCAACGCGCTTGTATTTGATGCGGTGTGGCTCAGCCGCTTGTGCGCCCAGCGTTTTCTTCAACCAATCGGTGTATTCGGCAAAGTTACCTTCGAAGAAATTCACTTGGCCTTCATCACGATAGTCAAGAATGTGGGTGGCGATACGGTCAAGGAACCAGCGGTCGTGCGAGATAACCATCGCGCAGCCTGGGAACTCGAGCAGAGCTTCTTCCAAGGCGCGTAGGGTTTCAACATCCAGATCGTTGGTTGGCTCATCGAGCAGCAGTACGTTTCCGCCTGCTTTCAATAGCTTGGCCAGGTGGACGCGGTTGCGTTCACCGCCGGACAAATCGCCGATACGTTTTTGTTGATCGCTTCCTTTGAAGTTAAAGCGAGAGACATAAGCACGCGCAGGCAACTCAAAGTTATTGATGCGAATAATATCGGCACCTTCCGAGATCTCATCGTAAACGGTTTTGTTGTCGTCCATACTGTCACGGAACTGATCCACCGAGGCCAATTGCACGGTATCACCGACCTCTACTGTGCCCGCATCCGGTGTTTCGGTACCACTGAGCATTTTGAACAGTGTTGATTTACCCGCACCATTGGGACCAACGATACCGACGATAGCGCCTTTTGGAACGCTAAACGACAGATCGTCAATCAAGACGCGATCACCAAACGACTTGGTTAGGTTGTTAACTTCAATGACTTTATCACCAAGGCGTGGGCCGGGTGGGATAAACAACTCATTGGTCTCGTTACGGCGTTGGTAATCGGAGGTGTTAAGCTCTTCAAAGCGTGCCATACGCGCTTTTGATTTGGCTTGACGGCCTTTCGGGTTTTGACGTACCCACTCAAGCTCTTTCTCAATGGTTTTCTGGCGGGCTTTTTCTTGTGAGGCTTCTTGCTTCAAGCGGACATCTTTTTGCTCAAGCCACGATGAGTAGTTGCCTTCCCAAGGGATGCCTTCACCACGGTCTAGCTCAAGGATCCAACCAGCAGCGTTATCGAGGAAGTAGCGATCGTGCGTAATCGCCACAACCGTGCCGGTATAGTCGACCAAGAAACGCTCTAGCCATGCCACTGATTCGGCATCCAAGTGGTTGGTTGGCTCGTCGAGTAGTAGCATATCGGGCTTCTCGAGTAGCAAACGACAAATCGCCACACGGCGGCGCTCGCCCCCAGACAGGTTTTTGATTTGTGCATCCCACTCGGGCAGACGCAGGGCATCGGCCGCACGCTCTAACGCATTATCAAGGTTATGGCCATCTTTGGCTTGTATCAGTGCTTCAAGCTCACCTTGCTCTTGCGCCAAGGCGTCGAAGTCGGCGTCAGGATCGGCATAGGCCGCATAGACAGCGTCGAGACGCGTCAATGCATCCTTCACATCCGAGACCGCTTCTTCAACGGTTTCACGCACGGTTTTGTCTTCGTCTAGCGCAGGCTCTTGCGGGAGGTAGCCAATTTTAATGCCTGGTTGCACACGGGCTTCACCCTCAATCTCGGTATCGATACCGGCCATGATGCGCAATAGACTCGATTTACCGGCCCCGTTGAGGCCTAGCACCCCAATTTTGGCGCCTGGGAAGAAACACAAAGAAATATCTTTAAGAATTTGGCGCTTAGGTGGCACGATCTTGCTCACCCGCGACATGGTATATACGTACTCAGCCATTTCTGCTCACGCTAATTGTTGTGGTGTAAAAGACGCTATTCTAACGTTAACTTTGCCAAGTTTAACAGTGATTGTCATATTCGCTGGGTAATATAGCTCATGGGCGGCAAACCATTTGCCACAGCGCGAGGGAATTTGCTGATGGGATTGTTGTCTATTCGTTGTCACACATTTTGGATGTGACACATTCGTCACGGTGTTAATTGATTAGGAGCGACCTTTAACATGGAACGATTCATCGCTTTGTCCGGGCCTTTGCGCAATGCATCTTACGCAGCGCGTCGTGGTGTCCGTGCCTTCTCCCGTTCACTGCTACCAGGGCTTATTCTAGGGGCCGCTTTTTCTCCTTCTCTCACGCTGGCGTCGGCCAGTCCAGACAGTGGGCAAATGACGCCTGCACAGCGTCAATATGAGGCGGCCATTGATGCGATTGAGCGTGGTGAATTACGTCAATTTCGCCGTCTCAAAGCCAAGTTGCGTGATTATCCACTTTATCCATATTTAGATTATCGTGACTTTACTCGCAACCTTGCAGAAAAGTCGCATGACTCGGTGACCAACTTTATTCAGCGTTACACCACCATGCCGTTTGCTAATAGTTTGCGCGCCGATTACCTCACACTATTAGCAGATCGAAAAGATTGGGCAACCTTGGTCGCTTTCCAGCCCGATGTGCCAAGGGGAGAGCGTTATCAATGTCAGTATTACTATGCTCACAGCCAAGCTGGTAACCGAGCGTTGGCGCGCAGTGGTGCCAAGTCTCTGTACTTATCCGGCCAATCGGTCGACAGTGCATGTGACCCCTTGTTTGATTACCTCTCCGAGCAAAAGCAACTCACTGGTGATTTAATCTTACAGCGGATGTTGCTGACCTTTGAAGGGCGCAATCGCAGTTTAATGCGTTACCTACAAGGACAACTTCCCGACACCCACCAAGCGACGGGAAAGCAAATCATTGATCTTTACGACAAGCCTGATCAAGTCGCTGACTTTTCCAAGCGAAGCAAAGTGACCCCCTTTAACCAAACGCTTACTCGTCTCGCGTTTGAGCGACTGGCGCGCAAAGACGAAGCACAAGCCATTCGTCATTTCCGCCGCACCGTAGAAGGGCAACATTACGATAAGGATGAACGACAAGCCATTGCCGATTATCTTATTGGCCAATTGATGAATGACGATGAGCCTGCATTAGCTGCGTGGCGCGATCGTATGCTGAGACAAAGCGACGATGATGGTCTGCTCGAGCGACGGTTTCGCTTGGCGCTGGTGGAGGGTGATTGGCACGTATTGAATCAATGGCTTTCACTGCTCAGTGATGAGGCAAAACAGTCATTAAAATGGCGATATTGGCAGGCGCGAATTCAATTAGAGCTTGGCGACAGTCACGCGGCGAACCAGGCGTTTGAAACCATGTTGGGTGAGCGTAATTTTTACAGTGTGGCTGCCGCTCAGCACCTGGAAAAGCCGATTCATATCCCTTCGCGTACCGCCGTGTTAAAAGAGGCGGGACTGATGCCTGTCAATGATGTGCTGGCGCGAGTCGATGAGCTGATTGCGCTCGATAAAATCTACGCGGCTAAGCGCGAGTGGTATTATGTGTTGCAGCGCGCCAGTGATGAGCAAATTGCGCTACTGGCCGCCTATGCCAATAAACAGCATTGGTATCATCTCGCGGTACAAGCCACCATCGCTGGAAAAATGTGGGATCACTTGTCGTTGCGTTTTCCGCTTGCCCATCAGTGGTGGTTTGAATTTTTCAGTCGCGAGCGCGGGGTGGATAAAACCACATTGATGGCGCTATCACGCCAAGAAAGCGCTTTTTTCACTCGTGCGGTCTCTCACGTGGGTGCAAGAGGATTAATGCAATTGATGCCGCGTACGGCACGTGAAACCTCTCGTCGATTAGGGTTTGATTATCAAGGGCCGGCCAGTCTTAGCGATCCTGGCGTGAATATTCGCTTGGGCAGTGGCTACTTGAAAATGATGCTTGATCGCTTCGATAGCAATCGCGTTCTCGCTTTTGCGGCATACAATGCCGGACCACATCGAGTGAGTCGTTGGCTGGCACGTTCGAAAGGGCACATGGATGCCATTGCCTTTATCGAGTCGATCCCGTTTTATGAAACGCGCCATTATGTGCAGAACGTGTTGATGTTCGATATTTACTATCGCCAACTTTTAGGTGAGCCCGTGCAATTTTTGCGAGCCCACGAGTTGGCACAGCGTTATTAATGTTACAATCGCGACCATCACGTAAAGAGCGAGAGGAACCCATGTCGCAATCGCCTGCATTTTCTGGTTGGCAAGATGTTATCGCGCTAGTGCGCCGTGCTGGACAAGATGATAATGATGATGCCTTGTTGACGGCGTTACTGACCCCCGATGAGCGAGATACCTTGGTGGCCCGGATTAATATCTTGCATGAGTTGTTAGAAGGGAGAATGAGTCAGCGCCAGTTGAGTCAGTTGCTAGGCGTGGGGATCGCGACCGTGACACGCGGCTCTAATGAGTTAAAGCGGATGGATGACGAAACCAAAAACTGGCTGGCTGATTTATTGAAACGTGAAGCTGAACAGTCCACCTCATCGACCTAATCAACAAAGCCTTAAATAGACAAACAACGGCGCCACAGGGCGCCGTTGTTATTGGTGTTAGCGATACAAGTGTGGGTGCATAAACGGAATCAGCGCCATGATTAGCGCTTGATGGTAAACGCTTGAACGTGTAAGCCGATGCCCGGTGAGCATGCCAATGGCGCCCCCTTTTTGTTTTACATTTTCAGTGGCAAACATTCTGTCCATCACATCGCCAAGCTCTTCGCCTTGATGGAGAGCGTCTAACGCCTCTTGCGGCAGAGGCAGTGAGGCTGAGCACGCCTCGCCTTGCGTTGTCCCATCATCTATCACCATCCAAGCAAAGGTATGTTGGCCGTCTAAGCCGGCTTCTACTCCGACGTAAAAGTCTCCGTCATACTCCGCTTTGGCGTGACGAACGCGGTTACAGGCACCGGCATAGGTCTCTTGCGCGGTCATTGGTTGCTCTGCGACACCACTGGCAACGGAAACGCCCGTGAAGGTGAAAAGGGTATCGGGAAAAGCGTCACGAAAGGCGGCTTCAACGGCGGATAGTTTCGCGGGATTTTTGGATGTGACGATCACCTGGTTCATGCGCCCAGTGCTCCTTTTTATTCTGATAGGCGCGCTGCAGTATACGCCAACGGAGAGGTAAACGCAGCATTCCCCAAACACGACTAGCGTCCGTCGCTTGGCCGACTTCGTTTAGACCAATTCGCATGCCTTGATGCCCTTTACGTGGCTGTGGCACATAGCTATTAAACCAGCGATCCCAGCACGATAAATTAAAGCCGTAGTTAGCGTTACACTCATGAAACCGGGTGGAGTGGTGCACGCGGTGCATATCTGGCGTGACGATAACGCGACGCAGCCAAGCGTCTAGACGCTTGGGGAGGCGCACATTACTGTGATTGAACATTGCCATCCCGCTGAGTAGCGTTTCAAACACGATCACGGCGACAACAGGTGCACCCAGTAGCGCGACTAACACGCACTTAATGGCCATCGACAGCCAAATTTCCACCGTGTGGAATCGCGCGCCTGTCGTGACATCAATGTCCATATCGGCATGATGGACTAGGTGCAGCCGCCACAACCATGGTATCTGGTGGAAGAGTTTGTGTTGGTACCAAATCGCCATATCCATCACAACTAATGTGACGAAAACCGCGACCCATTCAGGGTGCGAAAACTGATTAAAAATGCCAAAACCAGAGGCGGCGGCAAGACTGGCCGCGCCCACCGCAGAAACCGGGGCGAGTACACGTAGCGTGAGAGTATTAAATACAGTCAGTAAGATATTACCGGACCAGCGTTCTCGCCGCGTCCGAGTCAGTTTGCGTTTTGGCCAGCGCCATTCGGCGACAAGCATCACCACAAGGACGGCAACGAAAAGGCTGAGTCTAAAACCGGCTTCGTGCGCTTCAATCCAATTCATAAGTACTCCTTATCCGCTTGTAGTTTACGCGATAAGTACGTGTAACGTTTCATTTCACGGCGAAAATAGTGGGTTGGATCCTCAGCGATTGGGCAACTAATCTGTTTACTAACCGTGCTGTATTTCTCCGCGCTAACTGACCAAGCAACGCGAACGAGGAGGGAGTGTGTCACCGAGCTTGCATGATGTATACCTTGCCCGCCAAGCGATACAAGCCGTGGCGGCGCGCACACCGCTTGTTTATTCCCCGATGCTGTCTCAGCGTTATCATGCCCAAATCTGGCTCAAGCTCGAAACAAGCCAGCCGACGGGCGCGTTTAAGTTACGAGGCGCGACCTATGCATTGAGTCGGTTGCCCAAGGCGCTGCGTGAGCGTGGTGTGATCACCTGCTCGACAGGCAACCATGGCCGTGCACTTGCCTATGCGGCCAAGCAGCTTGGGATCCCGGCGACCGTATGTCTCTCTTCGTTGGTGCCTGACAATAAAGTGGACGCTGTTAAAGCAATGGGCGCGCGAGTGTGGGTAGTGGGTCGCTCGCAGGATGAAGCCGAACAAGCCGCGCTTGAGGCCGTTTCGCGTGATGGTTTGTGCTATATCCCTCCCTTTGACCATCCCGATATTATTGCCGGCCAAGGGACCATTGGGCTTGAGATCCTCGAAGATGCGCCAGATGTTGATGTGATTGCTGCGGGCTTGTCGGGGGGCGGCTTGGTGGGAGGAATTGGCTTAGCGGCGCGTACCATCGCCCCACATATCGACCTGATTGGCATTTCCATTCGAGACGGGGCTGCAATGCATGAAAGCATCATAGCGGGGAAGCCAGTAGCTGTGCCTGAATCTGAATCGTTGGCAGATAGCCTCGGGGGAGGCATTGGCCTTAATAACCAATATACCTTTGCCCTGGTGCCCCAAGTGATGACGCAACATTATCAAGTGGATGAAGCGTATATCGCCCGTGCGATGATCGATATGTGGCAGTGCGAAAATAGGTGGGTAGAAGGTGCCGCGGTAGTGGGATTGGCCGCTGCGCGTCAACACCAGTTAGATTGGCAGGACAAGAAAGTGGTGATCGTGGTCAGTGGAAACAATGTGTCAACCGACACCCTAGCAGCGGTCACAGCATTAAGTGAGCAGGTTTGTCCTTAGCTCGTCGTTGAATCTTGATGCGTTTCAAAGGAGCCCGTATGCAGTTATATCACCGTCAGCAAATCGAATCTGTCGCCACGTTTAATCGGCACAGTCTCAGCGTGATTGAAAATGCGTTCAGTGCTTTAGGACGTGGCGAGGTAACTATGCCACCAGTGTTAAGCATGGCCATTCACGAGCACAACGGCGAAGTTGATGTGAAAACCGCTCACATTCAAGGTGCTGAGCGGTTTGCGATTAAAGTCAGTCCCGGCTTTTTCGACAATCCGTCGATAGGTTTGCCGAGCCTCAATGGTTTAATGGTGGTTTTCTCGGCGTCCACCGGTGTAGTGGACGCCGTGCTGTTTGATGAAGGGTATCTCACGGATGTACGCACGGCACTCGCGGGGGCGTTAAGTGCCAAGTATTGCGCGCGTGATAATGCCAAAACGGTCACTGTATTAGGCGCGGGCACGCAAGCAAGGTTGCAAGTGGCCGCGCTGAAACTGGTTAGAGAAATAGACACGGTTCATGTTTGGGCGCGAGACAGTGCACAAGCAAAGCGGTATCAAGCGGAGGTTGAAACTCTGCTGGGGGTGCGAGTGATCCCCCACCAAGATGTGGCGCAGGCTTGTCAACAGGCCGATATTATTGTTACCACGACGCCGGCTAAACAGCCGATTTTGCATTGGCAAGATATTCCTCAGGGTGCCCATGTCACGGCAATGGGCTCGGATAGCGCAGAGAAGCGCGAGCTTGATCCTCATATTTTACACAATGCGGATTGGGTGCTGGTGGATAGACGTGCTCAGTCGGAGGTGCTGGGTGAGCTTAAAGGGTTGGCACTGTCACGATGTGTGGAAGAATTAGGAAACACAGTGGCATCGGGGCGTCCCATTGCGCGAAGTGATGCGGCGATCACCGTGTGCGATTTAACAGGGACAGGGGTACAGGATACCGCGATTGCAAATTATGTGGTCAGTGAATTGTGTAAGACGGAGGGGTGACCCAGTGATTGATGCTGTCTTATAAAACAAAAAGGTATAACTTATTACATGATAAGTGTTTTCCACTTCACATTCCTTGCATGCCTATGTAACAAAGAGGTTAATTTTTGCAGGTTTTGTTCAACTAATTAGATCTTGTGCTCTAATAATTAGGCATAAGATCACGTTTCTTGTAATAGCCTGTTTCTATTGAGGTTGTTTCTTTTTACTAATGATGGGTCTCTCAGAATTGAGACACGTCTAGTTAGTGTAAAAAGGAATGATAAATGCACAAACACAGCTCTCTTGCGCTGATTATCAGCGCACTATTTCATACCTCAGGGGTATGGGCGATGGCCCAAGTGCCAGATCCTGTCGATCCTCCTACCGAACCAGACCCACAAGCTTGTGTCTCACTGGTTGGCAATAATAGCATCGATGGCAGCCGCACCAGTGAAGAGCGTTGCTTGCCCGGTGACGATCCCTTTACGGCCGAACAATGGCATTTGCTTAACCGTGGTCAAAATGCCTTTGCTCGCGAAGGAGGCCAACCTGGCAATGACCTCAACGTATGGTTAGCCCATCGTCAAGAAGTGCTTGGACAAAACGTTAACGTCGCCGTTGTCGATGATGGGTTAGAAATTGCGCATCCCGATCTGGCCGCTAACGTCCGCGCTGGAAAGTCCTATGACTTTGTAGAGCGTGATGATGATCCTACACCAGAGGGGTGGAGCAGTCGCAATACTGCCCATGGTACGTCGGTCGCGGGGATTATCGCGGCGGTTCGTGATAATGGTATTGGTGGGATGGGGGTTGCACCGCTTGCCAACCTGCAAGGCTATAACTATCTCGAGTACCAAAGCCAGAATGCGTGGGAAATCAGCCATGGTCGCGAAGGCTATTCGGATGATGTCCGCGTATTCAACCAAAGCTATGGCGGCTCTGGTATCCGCAGTTATCCTTACAGTGATGATCCGATGAGCTATGATGGCCGTCAAAACGCCCAGTACAAAAAAATGAGCACGGAAGCCTTTGGCGGACTTGGCGCAGTTTTCATCAAATCAGCGGGAAATGGTTATAAGCGTACCTCATTTAATCGTGAGCGCTTCCGTCCAGCGGACGATAACCATGGGTTACCGTGGCAAAACAGCAACCAATCATCCAGCAATGCGAATTACTGGAACGTGACGGTGAGTGCGTTGAATGCCGATGGTGAGCGTTCATCCTATTCCTCAGTAGGCAGCAGCGTCTTCTTGACCGCGCCGGGTGGCGAGTATGGGACCGATAAACCGGCGCATATCACCACAGATTTGACCGATTGTACCATGGGCTATAACCGCGACGATCGTATTCCTTATGAGTCACACGATCTACACGGTGGGACAGAGATAGACAACACCTGTGATTTCAACAGTGTGATGAATGGTACGTCTTCTGCAGCGCCAAATACCTCAGGGGCATTTGCGTTGATGATGTCAGCCTATCCAAATCTGTCGCAGCGCGATATTCGCCACCTATTGGCGACAACCGCGACACGCGTGGATGCAGACGATGCCGATGTGCTTTTAACCTATCAAACGGCACTTGGTGGCGAGCGCACGGTGACTGGCCTAGAAGGTTGGAAGCAAAATGCCGCGGGGCGCTGGTATAGCCCAACCTATGGATTTGGTTTGATTGATGTTAATGCGGCACTCGAAGCCGCGAAGACATATCAGCCACTTCCTGCACAAGTGTTCACCGATTGGGCGTGGTCTTATCACAACCAAGAGGGTGAAACTGGACTCGCGATTGCAGATGCTGGGGCGGTGGCGACAGCAGACAGTGTGCAAGTCGCTGATAACCTCACTATCGAGGCGGTACAAGTGCGGGCTTCGATCGAACACAGCCGTATGTCTGATCTGCTCATCGAGTTAGAGTCGCCCGCAGGGACTCGGAGTGTATTGATGTCTCCACGCAATAGCATGCTATCGAATACGCTAGATAGCACCTACCCAGAAGGCTTTACTGACCACTTGATGCTCAGCCATAAGTTCAATGGTGAAGTATCGCAAGGGCAATGGACACTCTACGTCACAGATACAGACGGCAAGACGCGTCAATACAGCCTAGGGGGTGAGGTGAAGTCGATGGCGAATAACAGCGTGAATGGTAAATTGACGCAATGGTCACTGCGTGTCATTGGTCACCGTGGTTAATAGGAGACGAAGTATGAAAAAATTAATGATAGCCCTCGCCGTCATGGGTATCAGCCTTGGTGTAAGCGCAGGCACGGTACAGCTAAATGGCAAAGATTATGTGGTCGTCGAAACCGACAGCAACGCGCGTAATATGAGTGGCGAGCAAATGGGTGTCATGGTCGGCGATAAAGTCGCTGTATCGGCACAAAGCACACCATTAACGGTCACTGGCTCGATTTTGGTCAAAGTCAGTGAGGCAAGCGCCAGCCAGCTCGCACAAAAATACGGCCTCGACTTTGTCAGTTACCTTGATGGCGTGGCGTTGCTGGAAGCGACCCCAGGCACCAATGTTGCTGAGTTAGAAAAAGCGTTGAACCAAGAGTTAGAGACCCCTGTTAACCTTGAGCTCAATCCGCAAAATCAGCGTCCCCAATAAGCAAAAATAGTGCTTATCAACAAGCCCGTCTTTTTAGGCGGGCTTTTTATCATTGTCTGTCCCCATTTTGTAGCGAAAAGTGTGGCCAAACTTTCCAACTAACCATTTTGTTACTAGATATTCCAGATTGTTCATAATTTTTACATGAGCCCAGTCTGACAGCTTGGTATGCTTTATCGCTTCTTGGCGCCAAAAAAATAGACAAATCATCATTATGCAGCTGCAATGCTGCCAGTAGGGAAAAGACAATGTGGAAAACCCTTAGACATTCTTTGCCATTGCAAATTGCGGTGGCGGCCGCACTAGCTTGGCTGGTGGGCACGGTATTCGGCCCCATTGAGAACGCGGAACAGACCACTTGGTATCCGTTGCTTATGCTTGCCAAGGTCAGTTATATCGGTCTACTCAAAGCCGTGGTCGGCGTGATGGTATTGCTCTCGTTACTGGAAGGGATCAGTAATATTGGCAATGTGGTTCGCCTTAAGCGCTTAGGTGGTGCAACACTTTTGTTTTACGGTTTTACCACCACCATTGCGATCACCATTGGTCTTGGTGCAGCGCTGATGATGCCCGAATGGCAACCGCTCACCAATGCACCGCCTGTGGATGAGAGCATTAGCTTTATCAACCAAGAGGCCGCGGGTGCCGGAGCCATTGCCACCAAACTTATCAATATGGCGTTGGTGAACCCGTTTGCCGCGGTGACTCAGGGTAACCTTTTGGCAATTGTAGTGTTCACCATTTTGTTCGGCATTTCGCTGATTGTCGCGCTGCCAGAGTCGCACCCATTATTCGAGACCATTCGCGGGCTGAATAAAGGCATTAACACTATGGTGGCAGGGATTATCAAGCTGGCGCCGTTTGCGGTGTTTGCAATTGTTTTCCAATTCTCCCATCAAGGGGATAACGATCTATTTGGCCAGTTATTCAGTTTCGCCGCCCTGGTGTTTGGACTCACGATGGTCCATGCAGTGATCGTGTTGCCGCTTATTGCACGCGTTGCTGGCGGCATTGGCTTTGTGAGCCTGTTTCGCGCCATTTCTGCACCGCTGGCGATGGCGTTTGCCACCTCATCCAGTGCTGCGACACTGCCCGTTTCGATGCAGGCGGCTAAAGACGAGCTCAAGGTTACCTCGTCGACCGCGAGCATGGTCTTGCCGTTGGGCGCGGTGATGAATATGGATGGCACCGCGTTATTTGAAGGCATTGCTGCAGTGTTCTTGGCACAACTGTTCGGGATTGATCTGTCAACGACCGGCATTGTGATGATCTTCATTATGGCGATGGTTTCGTCGGTAGGCGCGCCGGGCATGCCGTCAGGCTCGATGTCGGGTATGCAGTTGGTGTTGCTGGCTGCGGGGATCCCACTGGAAGCCATTGCTATTTTGCTGATCATTGAGCGCCCACTCGACACCTTCCGTACTGCGGTCAATGTGCAAGGCGATTTGATAGGTGCCACGGTGATTGATAAGTGGCAAAAGCGCTTTGGCTAATGGCTATATCGCAAAAAACCGCTCCCAACCACGGAGCGGTTTTTTTAGCCCTCTTCAATCACATGAAAGGCGCGGTATTCGTCGAAAGCGTATTGGTCCGTCATACCGCTGATATAGTCAATCAACAGGCGAGTACGAAAATAGAACTCTCGCGCAGTAGAAGAAGGGATCTGCTCCGCCAGTGCCTGTTTTCGTACCGCGTCGCGATAGGCTTTTTTATGTTTTTCAGGCAGCTTTTTAAATAGCCGCTGGGTGTATATCGACGCTTGTAGCTTGACCGGCTCGCCGTTGACTAAAGCCGTAAACACCTCACTGGGTAAGGTGAGGAGTGGACGATAGATGCTCATCAAACCATGGATGACGCGATAACCTTGTAGCTCGCGGCGTTCCACTTCAGGGTGGCAAAAGGCATGCGCTTTGGCGACGTTTTTAAAGGTTTGCACAAGTAAATGATTGACGCTGTTATCTTCAATTAGCGCGTGATTAAAGGTGCCATCAATAACAGCGGGTAAATGGTCGATAAAGCGTTGGGCGGCATGGCGAGGCAGGCGTTTATTGACCTCCACACGCAAGAAGACAAAAAACTGACTGTCACTACCGTGGCTGCGCTTTTCCGCGTTCTCTAACATGGTCGCCATGGTGTTGGCGTCATGCCCTTCACTGGCCTGGGTAAGCTGTACAAAGGTTGCTTTTAGGGCCGCTTTCAAATCCGCGAGAGTCAGTACGCCTTTTTCAACGGCGTCCTCTAAATCGGCAATGCCATAAGAAATATCGTCGGCCGCTTCCATGATGTAACTGACTGGGGCCCGACAGCCGGGCGAGATGGCGAGCGTTTCTTGTAAATCGCCGATGTACGCTTGTTCACTGAGAAAATAGCCGACCTTCTTTTTCAGGTAAGCGCGCGCGTCGTCATTCGCAGGTTTCGGCTCGCTACCACACCGAGTGTATTTAAGAATGCCGGAGACTTGCGAATAGGTGAGGTTCAGCTGTTGTAAGGTATGGATCAGCCGTATGCCTTGTGCGTTGCCTTCAAAATGACAGAGGTCGCGCTGTACCTCTTCAGGCAGTTCGTCATTAAAATGTTGGCGGTAGATAGACGGGACGTGCTCACTGAGCCAATCACTGAGCGCTTGTTCGCCAAAGTGTCCAAACGGTGGGTTACCTATGTCGTGCATGAGGCAAGCCATCTCAACCAAGGTCTCCAAGCAGCGGTCGAGCGGGGGAGCGAGTTGCGAGGCAGACAGTTTGTCGGCAATCAGTTGACTGATATAGCGCCCGACTTGCTGGACCTCTAAAGAGTGGGTGAGACGGCTGCGCACGGCGGCATTGCGTTCAAGAGGGAAAACTTGGGTTTTTTGTTGCAAACGGCGCACGGCAGCAGAGTTAATGATCCGTCCACGATCGCTTTCAAACTGCTTCATCAAATCGCCGTTTGTTTGCGTTCTAAAAGGCCGATCTGGACGGATTTTTTGCTTAAAATTCACAGTCATCATGACACCCAGCTTGTCCACTTTTTAAGATAGAGTGCGGCGGATTTCACTGACTGTCAATCCGCCGCTTGGCATAGCAAGACGGCGGCGACATAGATTAATGCATATACATCTGCGCCGAGCGGGCAGGAATGGTGATGGTGTGAAAATCCGATGAGACGGTGGTGGTCGCATCACTTAACACATCATAATAAGGGCGATACCAGTTAAGTGGGTATTCGCGTGTATTGATGGTGTAAGATTGAGGCTCTCCACACTTATTGATCGCCACAATACCGGCTTGGTCGCGCTTAAATAACAGCAGACATTGGGTGCTGCCAATTACCGTCATTGGCTCACCATGCATTGCATTATGAAAGCGGAGCATGGCCTTCATCGCAGGCTGCTTCCACACGCCTTGCCACCGGCCGTTATCTTTGTCTTCGTTTGCAGAAAGCTCATCACTATAGATCAGAGGACTCCCTCCGTCTTTGCCAAGAATATAGGCATAGGCGAGCGCTTCATCAGTGGGGTTCATGATTTGGTAGCGAAAGCCATCGTTAGTCGGTATGTCGTGGGTAATGGTAAAGGTGATCGCGCGGTGTTTATCCAGCGCTTGACCAACACTTTCAGGATGATGCAACTGAGTGAGGCTACCTTGGAACGAAAACGCGCGACGCATTTGTGAAAATAAAGGAAAGTCATAAGCGCTATGGGTGGTTTGTTGTAAATAAGGCAAAAGAAACGCCTCATAGCTTTGATCGCCGGCCCCACCGCTGGTGATCACCTCGCCAAAAATATGCATGCCTTCACGAATGGCATCCGTAAAGACCTGATTGATGTGATACATGCTCATATGTTTGACTGCATCGACCCGAAAACCTTTCACGCCCATGGCTTTTAGTGCTGATAGATACGTACGCTGTTGTTCAACCACCCACTGATTCGGGTCTAAATCGGGTAAGCCTGCATCTCCCTCTCCACCACACAAACGCCAATATTGCACATGGCCTGGGTCATGCCACTGAGTGATACAGCCTTCAGGATGAAAGTCCGTGCTGGAAAACAAATGCTGCGAGAGCTGCCCAAACAGCTTTTGCTGCTCGAACGCTTCTTGGTTTTGTGCGTAGTGTTCTAAGACGTGTGCGCTGGGGTAATTAAGATCGTCACGTAATCCGCTTTCATTCGCCATGTGGTTGAGCACCACATCGGCATAAACAGCCACACCATGCTGGTCGAGGGCAGTGATCATGGCTTGAAAGTCTTGTTTATTTCCGAGAGGAGAGTCGATAACACGCAGATCTTGAGGTTGATAGCGTGCCCACCACGCTGTGCCGGACGACTTCATGGCCGGCGCCACTAACACCTTTTTGTAGCCAGCCTCAGCAATGTGTTCCGCTCTTGCTTCTACAAGCTGATACGGCCAATTAAAAGCGTGTAAAATGGCTGTCGCGTTGGTGTTTAAGGATACAAAGAAAAAAAGAGGAATTAACGCATAGTGTATTATTTTCATTATAAGCACCTTAGTTATTGGATGTGCTTATAATGTATTGACTATTTTGTTTTTAGGCGCGAGATAAAAACTGAGTCTAGAAGAAAAATCACATTCGGTAGGGGAGAAAAAATCGATAGTTTGACTGACTTATCAAATGTGGTGTTGGTAGAGGAGAAAAGAAGCACTGCAGGAAAAAGGCAGTGAATTTGCCTGCAGTGTATAGCGTTTACTTGATGGTGAAGCCTAAATAAGCTTGGAACTCATTATTATCGAAGATATCTTTGTCTTTTTCATTTCCTTGGGCATCTTTGAATTCCCAGTTAAATGCTTCATAGGAAACACCTGCATGCCAAGAGAAATGTTCATTTACCGCTTTTTTAAATTCTAATTCAGGCTGGATATGCGCATAGGCCAATGTTGTATCTGAGTCTGGCGTATGATAGGCCTCAACATAGTTCTCGATATTAAACATGAAGCCAGCAGGAAGTGGTAGCGAGTAAGTTAGATAGTTTTCGGTACCAATCTGATAGTCGTACTCTTCCTCCTCTGTGTCGTAGTAATCGAAGTTATACCAAGCGAGTTCGAGGTTCCAGTGCTTAGACAGATCGCCGGATAGGTAAAAGTTAGTTTCGACGCCACTTTTATTTTTCAAACTATCATCATTAGCGTTACCAAGCTGAGCCCATAATTCGATACCGAATGAAAAATCTTTTCCACCCAGAGTGACATCTTTACTGAAGTAAGGTGCAATAATATATTGTTTAGTATCTGAAGAGTCGGACTCATCACTGGCTTTCCATGATGCGTCGTAGCGGAATAAATAATACATGGTTGCATCAAAACTGCCGACACTTCCTGCACCTTGTGCTAAGCCAAATTGGGTATCCCAACCTTCTTTTCTTGCTTCACCTTCATTTTTAATGAAGTCTTTGTCGACATCAAAAAGAAAGCTGTAATCGTCGCTGAGTTTATAAGACCCTTTACCAATAGTGACTTCGGTTTTAGTGAGGCCTTTTTCATAATCATTAATCTTGACTTCACTAGTCAGTGAACCGAGCTCTCCAGCAAAACTGGTGGCACTGACAAGCGTGATTGCAGCGGCAACCGCTGTTTTTTGGATAGTATTACTCACTTTAAAGTATCCCTTCTTTAAAAAACATCTGAGTACTGTCGCGTTTTAATTATTCCTCGTGCACGCATTACTCCATTGAACGCAACGATACACGTATCGGCTTTTTATCCGATAAATAACACTTAGCGACAGTCTATTCCTTGACGTTCGCTTATGTATTAGCGATGTAAGCGTCATCCACTTGTGTCGAGTGAATGTGGATTTATGCTAGCAATGCGTCAGTAACATGACAACGGTGTTAATAATGAGTTAAGTGTCAATTAGTATTTTTGCTCTATTTTTTCTGCTGGAAGTCGCACCAATCACCATTCAGGTTTTGTTCAGCTCGAATAAATGACCAATATAAGGGATAAAAAAAGTACTAACCTCTATGTGATTGAATTTTTAGTAATCGATTACTCGATAAGTGCTCTTTTTAGTAGTGATAAGCATCGTTTGTGAATTTTTATTCATTTATAGCAGTAAAGAGAGTAGAAGGTTCTCTTTATAATTAGGAGTTATATAAAAATGGAAAGCATAATTATCCAGCGATTAATCAGGCCATAGTGGAAGCAGGCTGAAGAGTAAGATGATAATTTTGTGTACTCTCCGAGCGTTTGTTAACCCAACGCATACCAAGAGGGTGTGTTTTGTGGTGTATTGGAGAGACTATTCATATTGGATTGTCATGTAAGTGTGGCTATGGAAGTAGAAGAGATCTATCGGCGAGACTTAAACCTGCTGGTTGCACTGCGCATTTTAGTCGAGGAGCGTAGTGTGAGTCGTGCGGCAATGCGCTTAAACTTGAGCCAATCGGCAATGAGTCGCGTGTTAGGACGGTTGCGTGATTTGTTAGCTGACCCATTGTTTAGTCGTCAGGGGCAGTCGCTTATCCCGACAGAAAAAGCGTTGTCAGTCAATCGTGCTCTGGATGAACCGCTCGCATCGTTACAGCAAATGTTAGCACCGAGTGATTTTAACCCCGGCACGTGTGATCATACCTTTACCATCGCGACAACTGACTATGCGATGCAAACAATCTTGCCATTTGCGCTGCCGCGTATCTATCAGGAAGCCCCTCAAGTGGCATTTGATTTTCAACCGTTGCAGAACGAACAGTTAAAAGAGCAATTGACATACGGCCGAGCGGATTTGGCTATTTGTCGGCCGAGTAACCCGCTTGATCCCCTTCATCATGAGACGCTTGGGCGGGTTGGGGTACAATGCTTGGTCTCACAGCAGCATCCACTGGCAGGAAAGTCCATGACGCTGGATGACTATTTGCGATTCCCCCATGCGATGATTGCCATCAGTGATGGGGTGAAAGCACTGATTGAAAGCGCGCTAGCTGATAAACCGAAACGAAGAATGGTGCTCCGAGCTTACCACTTAGAGGCAGCACTCGCGATTATCGACACGATGCCTTTAATTATTACCGTGCCAGCTGACCTAGCTTATCTCGTCGCGGAGCGTCATCAACTGGTGGTAAAGTCGCTACCATTTCATTTTACCCCCTTTGACTACTCGATGATTTGGCATCCACGCTGTGAATATTCACCTGAACATGAGTGGCTACGAAGTGTGGTGAAAGAGGAGTGCGGGAAGTTGATAGCGAAGCGAGTCGAAGACATACAGTTAGACCAAGTAAGGCTCTAATGAGCCTTACTTGCGAGTACTCAGACTATTAAAGCTTTATCACGGTGCGACCAGAGATTTGTCCTCTAATAATTTTTTCTGCAAATTCAGGAGCCTCACTTAAATTGATCTCATGGCACGCTTGCTCAAAGTAGCTCTCAGGCAAGTGGTTTACCAATGCTTGCCACGCGGCGATGCGCTTTTTTCTTGGGCAGCTGACGGAGTCAATGCCTTGTAGGCGTACATTACGAAGAATGAACGGCATGACGCTGGTAGGAAGGTCAAACCCACCGGCTAAGCCACAGGCAGCCACAGTACCGCCATATTTGACTTGGCTGAGTGTTTTAGCCAAGACTTTGCTGCCTACGGTATCAATAGCGCCTGCCCAGCATTGTTTTTCTAATGGTTTTGCCGGTGTTTCCATCGTACTGCGTTCAATAATCTCTGAGGCGCCTAATGCTGTGAGGAACGGTTGGTTCTCGTCAGCTCGGCCTGTGACTGCGCCGACTTGGTAGCCGAGTTGAGCTAATAAGGTGATCGCGACCGATCCCACACCACCACTGGCTCCTGTAACCAATATCGGTCCATCTTCTGGTTTGATATTGGCATCGAGTAAGGCCTGAACACAGAGCATGGCGGTTAAGCCAGCGGTACCTACCATCATGGCTTGCTTAGGTGTCAGTGCATCGGGCAAAGGAACAAGCCAATCGGCTTTTAAACGCGCTTTTTGAGCCATTCCGCCCCAATGGGTTTCACCGACCCCCCATCCTGTCAGAACGACATGGTCGCCTTCTTGGTAGCGGCTGTCTTCAGAGTGGATTACCTGACCAGCAAGATCAATGCCTGGTACCATAGGAAATTCGCGAACAATTTTCCCTTTGCCAGTGATAGCCAAGCCATCTTTATAGTTAAGGGATGAATAATCGACAGCAACGAGTACGTCACCATCAGGGAGTTGAGACTCATCAAGTTGCTCGAGAGATGGAAGGGTTTGCTTGTTTTCTTGCTTAAGAACGAGCGCATTAAACATATCAGTCTCCTAGACGATAGCAATGGTGGAATGGCTCTCAGTCTAACGCTGACACATCTATGAACTAAATGAAACTTAAGCATTGCCTGTATGCGTTTTAGTCATGACTTGCTCGCTTGAGAGTAACGATGTGCTACTTTCCCAGCTTGTATCACAGGTATGTAGCTCACTGGCATACAATGTGGCGACCCAGGGCGAGATTGCGAACGCTTTTTGACCTGCTCTTTGCTTCATTGTGTGCGGTTATTGTGGGGGTTAAACAGATATTAGATGCAACCCCTCCATATAAAAGCTGGTTGGATTCAGTATCGATTTATATTTGGTTATTTGATTCAAGCGTCCGAAAGGGCGCTTTTTTGTTAGAGGTCGCTGTCACCACAAGAGCCGTAAGGTACAATCTCCCCAATTTTCGTCAGTTTGATTATAAGAACTTATGACCAACAACAACTTCTCCCAAACCGCTGCCTTCATTTGGTCGGTGGCTGACCTGCTTCGCGGTGACTTCAAACAATCTCAATACGGCCGTGTGATCCTGCCATTTACCCTGCTTCGTCGTCTTGAGTGTGTGCTTGAGCCAAGCAAAGATGCCGTGGTTGCCGAATATGAGCGCATCAAAGCGATGAGCCTGCCAGAGGATGCGCAGGAAAAGTTCTTGCTGCGTGCAACAAAATCGCCAGCTCAGCCTGATGGTTTGTCATTCTTTAATACCTCGCCAATGAACCTTGGCAAGATGGGACAAAGCAACATCAAGGCGAACCTTGATAAATACGTGCAGTCATTCTCAAAAGATGCGCGGGAGATCTTCGAGCACTTCAAGTTTGATGAATTTGTCGGGCTGCTGGAAGATGCCAACCTGCTTTACAAAGTGGTGAAGACATTCGCCACCACCGACCTTAGCCCAAGGAAAATCTCAAACTATGAGATGGGCTTGGTGTTTGAAGAGTTGATCCGCCGTTTTGCGGAGAGCTCGAATGAAACGGCGGGTGAGCACTTTACGCCGCGTGATATCGTGCGCCTGACCACCTCGTTGGTCTTTATGGCCGATGATCAGGCGCTCAGCCAAGATGGGATTATTCGTACCATTTACGATCCAACCGCCGGTACGGGCGGTTTCTTGTCTTCAGGCATGGAGTATGTGGCGGAGATGAACCCTAACGCGGTGATGCGCGCGTTTGGTCAAGAGCTAAACCCAGAATCCTACGCGATTTGTAAAGCCGATATGCTGATCAAAGGGCAAGACGTTGACCGAATCAAGCTAGGTAATACCTTATCCAATGATCAACTGCCTGCCGACAAATTTGATTATATGTTGTCCAACCCGCCGTTTGGAGTGGATTGGAAAAAAATTGAAAGTGACATCAAAGATGAGCACCAGCAAAAAGGCTTTGATGGGCGCTTTGGCGCAGGCTTACCGCGTGTGTCTGATGGTTCGCTGCTGTTCTTGATGCACCTTATCAGCAAAATGCGTGACAAGAAGACTACGGACAACCAAGTTACCGATGGTGGTCGTATCGGCATTATCCTCAATGGTTCACCACTCTTTACCGGTGGCGCGGGTAGCGGTGAGAGTGAAATACGCCGCTACATCCTTGAAGCGGATCTACTTGAAGCGATTGTCGCGCTGCCAACCGACATGTTCTACAACACCGGCATTGCGACCTATGTTTGGGTACTGACTAACAAGAAAGACCCAGAGCGTAAAGGCAAGGTGCAGCTTATCAACGCGGCTAACCTCAGCACGAAAATGCGTAAATCATTAGGATCTAAGCGTCACTATTTAACGGATGACGAAATTCGCACCATCACCAAAAACTTTGGTGACTTTGAAGAAATTGATACATTGACCCAAGATGGTGTGACGGACAATAAAAAACACTTCGCCAGCAAAATCTTTAATACGCATGAGTTTGGCTATCGTCGCCTCACCATCGAGCGTCCATTGCGTCTCTCCGCACAAATCACCGATGAAGCAGTAGAATCATTGCGCTTTGCACCTAAGCCGTTTAATGCCGTCATGCAGGCGGTCTTTGAGCAATTTGGCACTGAGTGGACGGAAGACACCTACGGCTCATTGATTGACGTGGAAAAGGAAGTTCGCGTCTTGATCAAAGCCGACTTCCCAGAGCTGAAAGAAAAGCAAATCAAAGACGTGCTGGATAGCAAGCTGTGGCTCAATCAAAAAGCCCTGATGGATGCGGCAAAAGCCCTGCAAATTGCTGTGGGTGACAGTCTTGGTGGAAAATCGCAGCAATCCGACGATTTCAACCAGTTTGAACTGACGCTAAAAGGCGCGTTCAAGGCTACAGGCATCAAGTTCGATGCCAAGCAGAAGAAGCAATTTATTGATGCGGTAACGTGGAAGAACCAAGATGCCGAACCTGTGATCAAAAAAGTGCTGAAAGAAGAGGCACAGCCGCTATACGGTGCATTTGATTACAAAGGCAAAGTGGTTGAGTTCCAACAAGATGGCGAACTGCGTGATAACGAGAATGTACCGCTTGACCCAAGTGTCACCACCATTCGCTTGATTGAGAGATACTTTGCACGCGAGGTGCAACCACACGTTGCCGATGCGTGGATCAACGCGGATAAGCGTGATGAAAAAGACAATGAGATTGGTGTGGTGGGTTATGAGATCCCATTCAACCGCCATTTCTATGTTTACCAACCACCACGTGCACTGGAAGCCATTGATGCTGAGTTGGATGCGGTCAGTGCAGATATTATGAAGTTACTGCAAGAGGTGCATTCGTGATCCATATGTATCGTCTAATTGCTTCATTTCGTGTTGCTAAACGGTTTTGTCAACAATTTTACTTGACTAAAAATGACGGTGTGGTCGATAATGTTACTAACACGCCCACCAAGCCTATGCACTGCAAGCTCAAATTGAGTGGGCTTTTTTCTGCCTATAATTTTCCTCAACTGGCTATTTGTTTCGCACCACTCATGGAGGCGAACTGATGGCAACCTTTACCAAAACCGCTAAAGCATTAGATGAACAAATCGCTTTGTTGCAAGAGCGTGGTCTAACAATTCGCGATCCAGAACGCGCCAAGCGTTACCTTGAGGTGATTAGCTTCTTTCGTCTTTCTAGCTACATGCGCCCTTTCCAAGTACCGAATGATCAGACTCACCAGTTTAAAGCTGATGCAGAGTTTAAATCAGTGGTTGAATTGTATGCTTTTGATCGTGAATTGCGCTTACTTATCATGGATGCGATTGAGCGCGTTGAAGTCGCTGTACGCGCAACATTTAATAACCATATGGGGACGAAATACCAAACCGAAGAACCGCATAGCGGCTCACATTGGTACTTGAACGAATCTCTGTTTAAGCGTGATTACAACCATAAGCGGATGTTGAGTGAGGTCGAACGATGCCAAAGTCGTGACACCAGCGATTTGCAAAAAGACATCAATAAGATTAACCGCAGCAGACAAAGCAAAGAAGAAAAAGCAAACAGGATTGAGAAAAGAGTGCGTGAGCGCTACCCACGCTTTTATCAGCACAACTATCAACATCCACGCTTGATGCCAAGCTGGGCAATGGTCGAAGAGTTGACCTTCGGCACCATATCACACCTCTATGAAGGGCTAGCGAAAGATGCTGATCGTAAAGGCATCGCCAAACGTTTTGATGTACCTCAAGAAGTGTTTGAGAGTTGGCTGCGTACCCTTAACTTTGTTCGTAACTGTTGCGCGCACCATAGTCGTCTGTGGAACCGTGAACTTTCTATACCGCCCAAAGTGCCTCATGGCGAGCACTGGCAGCTTCCGCATCGATTAGAGCCAAGCAAGGTGCAACCTAGCCGTCGTATCTATATGGTGATGTTGATGCTGGCGCATTTGATGCGGCAAATTAGCCCAGATAGCCAGTGGCATAACAAAGTCAAAGCTTTAGTAACCGTAATGTACCCAAATGTGCCTCTCGCACCGATGGGATTCCCTGAAGATTGGCGTACACATATTTTTTGGGGTGGGGAAGATGAGTAAGTATCAGGCGTATCCAAAATACGAACCAATAAACGCAGAGTGGCTGAGCGAGATTCCGATAGGTTGGAGTACAACACCACTTAAACATGTCGCAAGTATCAACATGGGTCAATCGCCAAGTTCGGACGATTGCAATATTGATGGTATTGGTGTTCCTTTCTTACAAGGTAACGCTGAGTTTGGTGTTAAATCTCCGACAGAAAAGCAATTCTGCCCTATTCCCAAAAAAGTGGCTAAGGCAGGAGATTTGCTGTTTTCCGTTCGTGCTCCAGTAGGGTCACTGAATTTCGCCAATAAGGATTTTGGTATAGGTAGGGGACTTTGCAGTATTAGAGGAACCAATGCGATATCGCAATCTTTTCTTTGGTGGGTATTGCCATCATATAAATATCAATTTGATGCAATAGCAACAGGAAGTACATTTGAGGCAGTATCTGCGGAAGAGGTAGGAAATCTCAACTTAGCGTTACCACCTATTCTCGAACAAACCCAAATCGCCAACTTTCTCGATCACGAAACCGCCAAAATCGATACCTTGATCGAAAAGCAGCAGCAACTGATTAAACTGCTGAAAGAAAAGCGCCAAGCGGTGATCAGCCATGCGGTGACTAAAGGCTTGAACCCGCACGCACCGATGAAAGATTCTGGTGTGGAGTGGTTGGGGGAAGTGCCAGAGCATTGGGGTGTGCTGCGTCTAAAGCATCTAATTGAATCATTAGAGTCAGGAGTTAGTGTAAACGCTGCTGATATTCCCGCTCGCACTGACGAAGTTGGTGTTTTAAAAACTAGTTGTGTATATACGTGTACATTTAGGGCTGAAGAAAACAAGACAGTTGTGCCAGAAGACCTCCATCGCGTGAAGTGCCCTGTTAGGAAAGGGGCGATTATTATTAGCCGAATGAATACACCTGAACTTGTCGGAGCTAGTGCACTCGTCACCGAAGATGTTTCAAATGTCTACTTGCCTGATCGATTATGGCAAACAAACTTTAATCAAAAGGTTGATTTAGATTCTGAATACTTAGCTCATTTTATGACTGTCGAGGGTTTTCGGGTTCAGATTTCTCTCGCAGCAGAGGGGGCAAGTAGCAGTATGCAGAATATTGCAAAAGAGGACTATTTAAGTATCAACTGCCTTCTTCCACCATTGAGCGAACAGCAGCAGATAGTCCAACACATTAGACAGCGACTTGAGTATTTCTCAAAGTTGGATAGTAATGCCAATGATGCTGTAAGTCTTTTAAAAGAACGCCGCACCGCCCTAATATCAGCTGCGGTCACTGGCAAGATTGATGTGCGCAACTGGCAAGCACCAACATCTCAAGAGCAAGCGTTGGAACAAACCGCCTAATTAGAATAAGAGAATGGTTATGAAAGACACCACACAAGAACGGATATTTCAGGACGACATCATCCGCCAGATGGTGGCTAATGGCTGGGTGCAAGGTACTGGCGAGGGCTACAACCGCGAATCAGCACTCTATGAAGCGGATGTGCTGACCTTTATCAAACAGACGCAGCCGAAAGAATGGGAGAAGTTCTGCAAAGTCTTCCCAACCGACTCAGAGCGTCACTTCCTTGATGCCTTGGTGGCTCAGCTTAAAAAAGCCGATGAGAACGCCACTGATCGTGCGTCACGTACCTTTGGCACTTTGGGCGTTTTGCGTCATGGTTTGAAAATCCGTAATGCTCGTTTTGAATTGTGTCAGTTTAAGCCCGAGCATAACCTCAACCCTGAAACCTTGGCACGTTACCAACAAAACATCTGCCGTATTGTGCCAGAGCTGGTTTATAGCCCGTATGCCACGCAGGCGGAATTTGAAGCGACAGGCAAGCAAGCCAAGAAGTGGCGTATTGACTTGGTGTTGTTCGTTAATGGTTTGCCCGTCTCTACCCTTGAACTGAAATCCGAGTTCAAACAAGCAGTCGAAAACGCCATTGCGCAATACAAGCTAACCCGTTTACCGAAAGACCCAGCCACCAAAAAGCCAGAGCCGCTTTTAAGCTTTAAACGCGGTGCGTTAGTGCATTTTGCGGTAAGCCAGTATGAAGTCTACATGGCAACCAAACTCGCGGGCACCAATACCTTCTTCCTGCCGTTTAACAAAGGGACGCATGATGGCGGTAAGGGTAATGATATTCCTGAAGATGAAAATCGCTACGCCACCGACTACCTGTGGAATGAAGTATTAACCCCAGATAACCTGCTCAACATCATCGGGCGGTTTATCCACCTTCAAATAGAAGAAAAGGAAGATTGGGAAGGGCGCAAAACCAAGAAAGAAACCCTGATCTTCCCGCGTTACCACCAGTGGGATGTAGTCACCAAGCTGGTTAATGCCGCAATTGAAGAGGGCACTGGCAATAAGTACCTGATTCAACACAGTGCAGGGTCGGGTAAGTCCAACTCGATTGCATGGACAGCGCATCAACTCTCGACCTTGCATGATGCCAAGGGCAACAAGCAATTTGATTCGGTGATTGTGGTGACTGACCGCACCGTATTGGATGACCAGCTACAAGACACCATCTATCAGTTTGAACATGCTGATGGCGTGGTGGGGCGCATCAACCGTAAAGAGGGCGATGGCTCGAAATCAGAGAAGTTGGCTTCGGCTCTGGAAACCTCTCAACCAATCATCATCGTGACCATTCAAACCTTCCCGCATGTTTTAAAAGCGATTGAGAATTCAACGTCATTGAAAGCGCGTCGTTATGCCGTCATTGCCGATGAAGCGCATTCGTCACAAACAGGCGCAACCGCTCGTCAGCTTAAAGAAGTGTTGATGACGGATGAAGTCGATGATGACATCGAATTATCGTCTGAAGATATTCTCGATGCTACTGTTGCGGCTCGTCGAGGCAGTGCCAACCTGAGTTATTACGCCTTTACCGCCACACCAAAGCAAAAGACGCTGGCGTTGTTTGGTCGCAGGCCTGATCCAGAGCAGCCAGCATCTAAACGCAACTTGCCGGTGGCTTACCACATTTATTCGATGCGTCAGGCGATTGAAGAAGGCTTTATCCTTGATGTGCTGAAGAACTACACCAACTACAAGGTGATCTATCAGCTCAAGCAAAAGCTGGAAGCGGAAGATAAAGAAGTGGATGCCGGCAAAGCCAAGGTGAAGCTTAACAACTGGGTACGCCTGCATGACCACAACATTTCACAGAAAGTGAAAGTGATCATAGAGCACTTCAAAAAGAACGTGATGGGCTTGTTAGGTGGTCAAGCTAAGGCCATGGTAGTCACCAGTTCACGTAAAGAAGCGGTGCGCTACAAACTGGCGTTTGATAAGTATGTGTCTGAGCATGGCTACGCGGGCATTCGCGCCATGGTCGCCTTCTCTGGCGAAGTCGAGTTTAACGCTTCCGATCCAGACAGCACAGCGTTTATGGATCAGAAGTTTACTGAGCATAGCATGAACCCTGACCTTAAAGGGCGTGAGATGCGCAAAGCCTTTAACACTGATGATTATCAAGTGATGCTGGTTGCCAATAAATTTCAAACGGGCTTTGACCAACCGAAGCTCTGCGCCATGTATGTCGATAAAAAGCTGGCTGGCGTTGAGTGTGTGCAGACGCTTTCTCGCCTCAACCGAATCTATCCGGGCAAAGCGGAGTGCGGTACGTTTGTGCTTGATTTCTACAACGAACCGCAAGATATTTTGGATGCTTTCCAGCCTTATTATCAAGTGGCAGAGCTTGAGGATGTCACTGACCCTGACAAAATATTCGATCTATCAGAGAAGCTACGCGCTAGCGGTATCTTCCTTTGGTCGGAGGTCGAGCAGTTCATTGATGCCTTCTTTACCAAAAACAAGTCTAATGCGGCGATCAGTAATATCTGTAAGCCTGCGATAGACCGTTGGCGCAAGCGCTACACTTCTGCAGTAGACGAATACATTCACGCCAAAAATGTGTTTGAACGCACCAAGAAAACAGGCGATGCGGTATTAATCGCTAATGCGGAAAATGCCTTCAAAGAGAGCAAGCAGGAGAAAGACCGTCTTGAGATCTTTAAGAAAGACTTAGGCAGCTTCGTCCGCTTCTATGAGTTTATGTCCCAGATTGTCGATTACGACGATAAAGAGCTAGAGAAGCTGAGCCTGTATGCGCGTCACTTGCGCCCAATGCTGCGCGAGAAGGTGATTGAAGAGGATGAACTAGATCTTGGTGACGTGGTAATGAGCCACTATCGCTTATCAAAAATCCGTCAGCAGGACATTCAGCTTCAAGAGAATACGCCTGAGTATAAGTTGCACCCAAGTAACGATGTAGGTACAGCTAAGCCAAAAGACAAGAAAGAAGAGTTTTTGTCTCACATCATTGAGCGATTGAACGAAGTATTTCTCACTGACAACCTGACCGACAAAGACATGATCAACTATGCCTTTACGGTGCGTGACAAGCTCACGGAAAACGAAACGGTGATGAGCCAAATCGCCAACAACACTCGCGAGCAAGCCATGCTGGGTGACTTCCCACGTGCGATTGATGATGCGATCTTGAATAGCAATGAAGCCCACCAAGAGCAGATGATGCAGTTGTTGTCTGATCCGAACAAAACCAGACAATTTGCGCGGGTGATTTTTGATATGTTGAGTGGCGTTAAATAGTGGCTATCTATCAACTATCGAATGATGAGCTAGTTTCTGTTGAAACAACTTCATTTGAGGTAGAACAACTCAAGGAAAGGCAAGACATTCAGCGGCTATTAAGAACTAATATTGCCGCTATCAGCGAAGAAACGTTGGTTATAGCCGAAGAGTATGGTCACTTCGTGGATTCTAACCGACGTATTGATCTTCTTGGTATCGACAAAAATGCCAATCTCGTTGTTATCGAGTTAAAGCGCGATGATGATGGCGGACATATGGAGCTTCAAGCAATCCGCTATGCTGCCATGGTTGCAAACTTAACTTGGGAGCAAGCGGTCAGTGCCTATGGCGACTTTCTTACCCAGACTGAGCAGGATTTGGATGCTCAAAGCTCATTGCTTGACTTTCTCGGTTGGGATTCCCCGCAAGAGGATGATTTTGGTAAAGAAGTACGCATCGTGCTTGCTGCTAGAAACTTTTCAAAAGAGATCACTACCTCTGTCTTATGGCTTAACGATATGGGGCTGGATATTACCTGTGTCCGCCTTAATCCCCTTCGTTTGGGAGAAAGGTTGTTGCTTAACGTTGAGCAAATAATTCCTCTGCCTGAGGCCCTAGACTATCAAATTGAAGTTCGCCATAAAAAGCGTGAAGAGAGGGCGGCGCGCAGTGGTAGTAAAGATAGGTCAGTGCTAAGCCTGTTCGTTGGTGGTGAGTTGTTTGAGAAAGACTTTAAAAAGTCGGATGTTGGTTTGTTTACAGTCTTAGCTCTCGCCCAAAATAACCTGATTGACGAAGACGCTTTTCAATTCCTACGTCACAACAAAACCTGCTCTTTCCAGCTTTTGAAAAAGCGCGAAGAGATCAAAGCTACTGAAGATAAATATAAGAAGTATCGTACTCATCTCGAACCTGAATTTACTTATCAAGGGCAGGAATATTATGTAGCTCGCAACTGGGGATTGCCAAACACGAAGCGATTTATGGAAGAAATCCAAAACAGGTTCTCCAGCTTGCGCTTTGAGTGGGGGGTAGGCTGCCTATGACATGTCAAAAAGGGCGAGAAGTCAGTGACTTGTCCTTTCCAATCGATTGGTGGGCTGGCGTAACTTGAGCTCGTGATATAAGTTCATGTGTTTGCTAATTTCTCCCGGCTTGACTTTCGTAAGGTTTACCATTGGGTTGAAAGTGAAATAGATGAGTGTTTAGCTGGAAGGTGACTTCGTGCCTCTTTTTTTCAGAGGGAGTCGTCACACTCTATCATTCTTCTTACATTCTCTATCGCCTTATGCAACCAGGCTGTATATCATCGTAAATTAATGATGTTTGATGGTAGTGTAGGTTTTGGTTAGTGGAGAATAGAAAAAAAAGCTTAGTTAATGTATTGAAGTCCTGGCATTTAGTAGAGTTTTTTCAAGCCTACACAGTACCAGACAAAGACGACAGTAAAATTGCTCCAGTAAACGTGGCTGGTCACGAACTGCAGTCGTACGGTAATTACTTACTTCCGTGGTTAAATCCCGCCGCTCGTGACAAGCTCGGCCTCACTCCGGGAAAAAGGTGTGTTTATACCCTATATCTAGGGTTGTTCGATAAATCGGCGATAGATAAAAAAGTTTCAGAGTATTTTTCTACCAACCGCCAGGAGGACTGCTTCTCTGAAGAGGTAGAGCAAAGAAGAGACAATGAAGGGGCATCTTGCTTTGCCAAATTGATGTTGGATGAGTTTGGTTCTCCCCGACTCGATACCTTTTCGGTAAGTACACTACCATGGGCTTTAGCCGAGTTACTCGGGGGAAGGGCTGGGTCGATATCTCAGGAACGATTTGAGAGTCGGTGCGACGATCTTAATGAATTTGTGGATCGCTGGTATAAAACTTTGCCAAGCCATCCTCGCTCAGAGGGAAGACATACTCTTTGTGTGAAAAGCCTAATGAACTTGATTGAAGGGCTTTATCAATGGGCTGGTATTTCCAATCAGGAGTTATTGCTTTCAGATAATTCAAAGGTTTACCCGCTTCAGATGGCTTTTTATGAGTACGAGGCGAAGTCAGACAATCTTTTGGAGAATAAAAACAAGTCAGCAAAAGCTGAAGACGATAACGAAGATGACCCTAGCGATGACGAATCTCAGTTACCCATCCTGAACAGCTTTTACATTCGAGATATAGAACGTGCCATTAATGCAATTTCTACTAGCAGGACTAGCAAGCCCCTTCAAACCTATCTGGGGCAATCCGGTCACAAGCATGTCGATCTGTACACAAACGATTCTATGCCATTGATTCATAAGAATCTTAGCCCTAAAGAAACGCCAGAAGGAAGGTGGTTGACAGAACCTGCGCACAACATGTCCTTAATGCAGCAGTTTGCTATAAATACCGTATTCAAAGAGCTAGATACTGGCGGTCTTATCTCAGTTAATGGTCCGCCAGGAACAGGTAAAACGACGTTATTGCGGGATATAATTGCGCAAAATATTGTTGAGAGAGCGAAAGTATTAGCTTCCTTTTCGAAAGCTCGTGACGGGGTAAGTCCTGAAGGATTTCTTGTTGAAGAACTTGCTGATTTTGAAATGGTCGTAGCGTCCTCTAACAATGCCGCGGTTGAAAATATCTCAAAGGAGCTTCCTCAAGTAAAGTCGGTAGCTGGCAGGTATGCTGATACTGGTTTTTTTCGCTCTGTTGCCAATCAAGTAAGTGCTGATGAAAAGAAAGGTCGTTTACAGCCTTTGGACGACAAAAAGCAGAGCTGGGGGAATATTTCAGCTGTCATGGGAGCTTACAAAAAGAGGTATAAGTTTCTTGATCGTTTTTTCTTCAAGAATCATTACGAAAAAGGCAAAGAACCAGCAGTTAGAGAACCTTCTTTAGACTTCTTGAACTTTTGGAAATATCGCTCAACTTATGCAGGACCTTCTTTTAACACGGCTAAAAAAAATTTTAAAGAGAAGTTATCTCGTTTCCATGAACTGAATGACAAGTTAGCCTATTTTGATAGCCTGAAAAATACTTTCGATGCACATAAATTTGATGGTGAACTACATCGGATGAACCTAGCTCTCAATGAGCTAGAGAACTACGTTCATTCGCTTTCTATGGAGTTAGATGCCCTTAATTCGATAAGAAATGCTGAAGTAAAAAGGGAAGAAGAAATTGCAGTCTCCATAGAGTTGATGAAGGTGAACACGCCTAGTTGGTTTAGTCGGCTCTTTAACACTAAGAAAAATAAACAATATAAGGCCTCACTATCCCAAAAGCTTGGCGAGTTCGAAAGTGTCAAAAAAGCTATCCGGTCGGCTGTTGGTGATGTTGAAGCCAAAGAAATCGAGATAAAAACATATACAAAGAAAATTTCACAGCAGCAGGTTGATATTCAAGCTTTAGAGCTTGAAAAGAAGAAGCTTCTAGATGAGTTAGGAGCCTATAGAAAGGAGTTTGAAGAGTATCATTTACCTGAAATTACTGATGACATTGAGGGGCATGACAGACAGAGGCACGCATGCTGGCAGCACGAAGAGATCAATGCATTGAGGTCTGATGTATACGCGGCAGCGTTACTGCTTCACGAGGCTTGGTTGATAGAGGCTAGCAATCTGAATAGTTTTCTCTCGCAGATACATAAAATTAATGATGTTGTATTAGGGAAGAGTCGCGAGAATGCTCTGGCGATTTGGCAGATACTATTTATGTTTGTCCCTGTGGTTTCGACGACTTTTGCTTCATTGGGAAATATGTTTTCTAAGTTGCCCCCAGAATCTCTAGGTTGGCTCATGATTGATGAGGCCGGGCAAGCAATACCCCAAGCAGCGGTTGGTGGATTGCTTCGTGCTAAGAGGGCTGTGGTTGTTGGAGATCCTCTGCAAATCGAACCTGTTTTTACTTCTCCACCAGAGCTTATTGACTATCTAATGCAATCTATGTTGCAAGAGGAATCCGAGAAGTGGGACCCTTGTAAGTGGTCAGTTCAGACGTTAGCCGACCGCGTTAACCCATATGGCTGTATGATAGATATGGACGGTGAAGACCAATGGATAGGTATACCGTTGTGGGTACATCGTCGATGTATAGAACCAATGTTTAGCATTTCTAATGAAATAGCTTACAACAATCGAATGATACATGGCTCTGAAAACAATAAAGATGTTGAGCCAAGAAATCATAAAGCCTTAGGACACAATCGATGGAATGATTCACAAGGAGACTGTGTACTCAAACAGTACAAACGTGAGTTGGGGGAAGATGTTAAAGCTCTTTTACTCGAATTAGCAGCGCATAATGGTGACTTAAGCAGCATCTACCTGATAACACCGTTTAAAGCGGTAAAAAAAGAATTGAGAGAAGATCTACGGCGTAACAAGTCTGAGCTGTTGAGTAACTCGAATTGGAAAGAGAAGGATTTTAATAACTTTTTGAAACACAACGTGGGGACTGTTCATACCTTCCAAGGCAAGGAGAACGATACCGTTATTTTGGTACTTGGTTGTGACACAAGAAACAGTGGTGGGGCGTCTTGGGCTTCTTCAAAACCAAATTTGTTGAACGTAGCGGTTACCCGAGCCAAAAAACATTTGTATGTCATCGGTGATCTTCAGGTTTGGTCCGACAAGCGCTATTTTGATATAACATACATGAAGTTAAGCTACGTTAGCTCATGTAACCCTCCCCAAAAAACTGGTCATTAGCAATTAGAGTTTTCCGTTTATACTAAAACAATCTCAAACGTATAGATACAAAAAGCCCCGCTGGACTAGGAGCTCAGCGGGGCTTTCAAACGTTCTAGAACGTCTTCGTATACGAATTTGGTGGAGCTGGCGGGAGGCTATTTCCCAATCCAGCACGCTGCACATAACCTTTTGATTTAAAGGCTTTATTTCGTGTGTCTTCGAGCGTGTGATACCAAATTTTCCCCGAATTGTAGCTCAGCTATGTAGGTGAGTAAATAGTTAAGCTGATTGGCTGTCTTGTAATGAGTACAGATGGGCTTTCAATCACAGCATGCTTGCTATGTTGATGGTCTAATAAAAAAAGCAAATGTATTAAAGCTGTTGCATCTGCAAGCACACTGAAGCAGATATAAGGAGAGTGAAATGGACTTTATAGAGCGACTACAAGCTTTGTCCAAAAAGGTGGGACAGCTATCTGACTCGATAGAAACAGAAGAGGCGACAAAGACTGCTTTGGTGATGCCATTTCTTCACAATGTGCTTGGATACGATATCTTCGACCCCAGCGAGGTTATCCCTGAGTTCACTGCTGATACAGGCACGAAGAAGGGAGAGAAGGTTGATTATGCTCTGATGAAAGACGGGGATGTTCAGATCTTAATCGAGTGTAAGAAAGTGAATGAAGCGCTCTCACCAAAACACTCTAGCCAACTATACCGATATTTTTCAGTGACCAATGCTCGTATAGCTGTATTGACTAACGGTTGTGAGTATCAGTTTTTCACTGACCTCGATGCGCCAAATAAAATGGATGACAAACCGTTCTTGATTCTAGATATGTCCGAGGTCGACGAGCATGTAGTCCCAGAGCTGAAAAAACTGACGAAGACTTCTTTCGATGTCGATTCCGTGGTCGATGCGGCTGGTGAATTGAAGTATCTCAATCAAATAAAAAAGGTGTTAGCAGAGCAGTTCCAAGATCCAGAGGAAGACTTTGTAAAGCTTTTGACTGCTAGGGTCTACGATGGTAAGCAAACAGGCAAGGTAAAAGCGCAGTTTACCGAGATAACTCAGAAAGCTCTAAAGCAATTCCTCAACGACAGCATAAACGCTCGTTTGAAGTATGCCATAGGCAGTGAGGAGCGTGAGGCGAGAGGAGCCAACGAACAACCAGAGCCGGATGAAAGTGCTTCCGAAGCTGATGGTAGCAACCCTAAGATAGTCACCACAGAGGAAGAGCTCGACGGTTATAATGTCGTCAAAGCTATTCTGAGAGAAAGAGTCGATGTATCGCGAGTCGCTCATCGAGACACACAAAGTTACTTTGGGATTCTGCTTGATGATAATAATCGTAAGCCATTGTGTAGGTTACACTTTAATGGTCGACAGAAGTATGTAGGAATCTTTGACTCAAACAAGAAAGAGACTAAAACTCCCATCGACAGTGTTGATGACCTTTTCCAGCTGGCTGGAGAATTAAAGGCATCGGTAGACCTTTACGAGTAAAACTCGTTGGTAGCTCTAGGTAGCCGCAATGAGCTACCTAGCGGCACCCGATGGCGTGACATTAACTATTTACGAGTCCTTTGCTCTTCTTTTTCGCTTTGTCGCGTCAAGAGTCTTTACTACGCCAAAAAGAGAGTTCGCAGTCATATGAGTATACCTAGCTGACATGGACGGCGTCTTATGTCCGAGCCATAACATTATTTTTTGAACAGAAACATCATTCTCGGCCAATCTGGTTGCGCAGGTGTGGCGCATCATGTGAGGTACAAACTCTTGACAACTACCAAATCCTAATGACTCTCTCATTACTTTCCAGTGCCAACTCAGTGAGTCTGGTGTAATATAAAAGATTGGCTGATTTGGATCGCTGTCTTCCCTCTCGAGTAACTTTCTTTCAAGCACCTGCCTCGACCTTTTAACAAGTGGTATGGTTCGTGACGTTTGGTTTTTTGAGTTCTTAATGAATATAGAGCTATTCTCCTCATTGTAGTCTTGCCATTTTAGACGGAGGAGCTCGCTTACCCTTGCCCCTGTGTCGATTGCTAAGCTTATAAAGTCAACAAAGTCTAAGTATCCTCTCTTTTGGAAAAACTCTAATATTTTTTCTTCCTCTTTTATTGTAAGAATTCTTGTGCGAGCATTATTTTCTCTTGTCCATGGGAATAGAGGGATATTGTCAATGAAACCGAGTAAAACAGCATGCTTTAATACGACCCTTATCTTGCTGAGATTTCGGTTAATCGTTGCGTTTGACAAACCCCTTGCCCTTAAATGTGCTACATAATCAACAATCTTTCTTGATGTCACATCGGCTGGTGGAGTGTCACAGCCAAAATACTCAATGCAAAGATAAGCCTTTCTTCTTGTTGCTCTGTAGTCTTTAATGTTTTCTGGTGTCCACCTTGTTTTACAGGCTGACTCGTACGCCTCTTGTAATGTCCCCTCAGATGTTTTACTCGCCTCGACCACTCGAGGGTCTAACATGAATGATTCACTGAAATATAGTTGCTTTTTAGGGTTTAGCTTTAAGAATTTCAGATTGTTTATTAGGTGAAATGCCTTTTCATTCTCGCCTCTCTCATTGATGATTTCCCGAATGGCATGTCTTGGGTTATCCCTCGAAATAACCTTATTCTCTCCATCTATTTGGTAGTCTAATATATAGGTGTTGCCTGACTTGTCTAAGTGTATGTCGTAGTGTTCTAAGATTCTTTTAACGTTGGAATGTATTGGTTGTTTCATTTTTCACCTCGTTATCTGAGGGTTTTATTTTTGTTTTTATTTATATATTTTTGAACCTATGAAATATATTTCATTCACTTGTGACATTTTATTTTCTAAGGGGAGTTTGTTTTTATTTCAACGACATAAATTAGTTTTTAGGTTTTTTGTTATTAGTATTTTTCATGGTTTTTCTGCTTTGTTTTTATGTAAAAAATCCTCTCTCGTTTTTGATAATACATAGTGTATTAAATTTCCCCCATACGCCCTGTAATAAATTTAACTATCTGTATTGGTGGTGTGGAAAATATTTTTATGAGTGCTAATGCCCCTAATGAGAACCTTTGGTTATTTATTGCTCAGATTTATAGGTCTCTTAATGTTGCCTTTTGAACCTACCTCAAACAGCTACGGCAGGGTGGTCTATAAGTCCCATTTGACAGTTTTAGACCTATATGAAATTATGAGTCCATCTTATAGACCAAGATGAAGAGTAAGAAATGGCTGTTATTGCGTATTACCGTGTTTCAACTGACGACCAAACAATCGAGAACCAACGAAGAGAGCTCAATAAGACATACCGTATAGACAAGGAGTTCGCTGATTGTGGAGTGAGCGGGACAGTTAGCACTGAGAAGAGGCCAGAGTTTAAGAAGTTACTCGACTATGTGCGCGAAGGAGACACACTTGTGACGGTCGATCTTGATAGATTGGGGAGAGACAGCATTGATGTGCAAAACACCGTGAGAGAGCTTCTGAGAGGCGGTGTGAACGTCATTGTGACAAGGTTAGGGGTAGACCTCAGCACAGACGCAGGAGAGCTTCTCTTGACCATTCTGTCCAAGGTTGCAGAGATGGAAAGAAGGAAGATGTTAGAACGCGCAAATGCAGGCAGAGAGCGTGCAAAGGCAGAAGGTAAGCATATGGGTCGCCCTCACACTATAAGCAAAGAGCAGGTGCATGAGCTTCGCTCAAAGGGGTACTCTATTAATGCCACAGCTGAGGCCTTGGGCTGCTCTGTGTCGTCGGTGAAGAGGTTACAAAAGTCATAGGTGAAATATCGATCGATGCATCGCTGACTTCATGTATTAATGTTGTGCTGGCAGCTTGATTTACAACGCCTAATTGAAGACCCCTAGGGAAAACTCTTAGATATACATTGAGAGAGGTTAACCATTGATAGCCTCGTGGATAGCTCTCTTCATGGTTCCTTACGTAAGCACTAGGGCATTTACAACGCCTAATTGAAGACCCCTAGGGAAAACTCTTAGATATACATTAAGAGAGGTTAGCCATTGATAGCCTCAACGATAGAGCCTTGTTGTCGAGTCTTCACGCCCTCACTAAGACATTTACAACGTCTAATTGAAGAGCCCAAGGAAAACTTTTAGATATACACTAAGAGTCAGTCTCACTGCCTCCCCCTCTCAGGCTCTTTCTCATCAGAAGTCTCTGTCTAATCGAGCCATTTACAACGTCTAATTGAAGAGCCCAAGGAAAAACTCTTAGATATACATTAAGAGCCCTCTGTGACATCAAACCACTGCTGCTGTAGTCGTAGCAGATACTAAATAGACCACCAGCACAACACTATCGCACCTTTGCTTACATGGATGAGTAGCTAAGTAAAGCGACTCTGCGTTGACTGTTATTTCACTTGATAGAAGGAATTATCATTGTGAGCTGCAGTCGATTAGAGCGTGTCTGAGCTGTATGGTCTGTAGGCACTAGTGGAATATTGTATGGACACAACCAAGAGGGAAGCTTTACGTCTCTTAATATCGTTGGTCTGAATACCGTTATCTGCTCTAGTAAGCTAGGCGGTGATAGCTGGAGCAACACTGACGCTACACGGGTACATCTGAGCTTTAAGTTCCTCTTCGAGCACTGCGTTAAGAGAGTGGTCTAGGTATCATAATGATTCAGGTTAGCGTCAGAGAGGCTGTATTAAGACCAATCCCTAGCTAACGCTCTCATAAGAAGTAACTTGGTTATATACCTTAGTGTGCTGACTTACACACAATCTGACACCTATGGTGGCGAAGCGTGACCTAATCGTACAGACTGTCTTTTATACCACCAAAATAGCTTTTGAACAGAAACGTGCTAGCAAGGTGCCATAAATTAGCACTTGCGTAATCACCTATGGCGTCGCAAAACATTTAATCAAATCGTAATCTTATTCACAACACAGTCATTGAGCAAGACGTATCTATCATTTTACATTTGTTCGAACATCTACTGCAATAGAGTAAATAGTCTTATTTCCGACAACTTGCAGTTTTTTAAGGCCTTTAGAGAAATCATTTTTTCTAGCGTCGAAAACAACCAGATACCCTAAGTATGCACCCGTATTATCTTGGTAGTGAATGATCTGGTCTTTACCAGATATAGCATATGAGCTAGTGTAGCCTGCACCACACATTTTCAGTTCAATAACAACTTTTAAACCACCAGTGAATAGCAGCAATAAGTCAATAAAGCCAGCCCCTGCACGAGATTCTTGGATTATTGTCACATTATCTTTACCAAACTTTGCAGATAAAGATTGAATTAAAAGCTGTTTAGAAGTTTCTTCAGGTTTGCTACTCCACTTGTAAAGTTTCTTCACTTTGTCATATTTCCAAAAGTACATTCTGGAGTTTGCTGAAACTGATTCAGAAAACTGTTGAAGAGCATGCAGTATATCTTCACTAGTTATATGCTTTACGCACTCCGGCCTAAGTCCTGTAATGACAGTGGAGGTTGCTAAATTAGAAATACAATCTTCAATCAACTCTGGTACGCATTCCATATCTGATTTCACTTTTCTGAAATACTCTAGAGCTTCTCGATATCTGTGCTGGCGATGCAAAGATTTTGCATAAAGGAAACAATGATTTGGAAGCTCACCAAGTAACTGTATTCTCTTAAAAAAGAAGTGTTCTGCTTTTTCCCAAGACTCATCTTCCATATAAATAAAAGCTAAATTGTTAGCCGATGATTGATTGTACGGATTGCAGTCCAACGATTTTAGATAGTATGACTCCGCATCTCCTTTTAGGCCTTGTTTTTGATAAATTAATCCAAAGTGAAAGTAAACTAAATCAATGACGTTATTAGAATCCTTTATCTTTAACTGCTTGAGTGCATCCTCAAGTAGCGAAACAGATTGTTCAGTTGATAATTCTTGATTGAGTGATTGCTTCAGTAATACTGTTCCAATTAAAGAGGGGTCTCCTGAGTCTAATACTTCCCGTAGAATTTCGCCGTCTAACTCGTCTCTGTTAAAGCAGGTTCTCGCAACTTTCTGTTGAAGGGTGAATAAATTATCTTTAATCAAAGAGGCTGTTTTCTCAGCTGACTCATTAAATCGCACTGACTTATCCTCATATTGAAGTGCTGAAGAAAAGTGCTCAGCTAATTTATATGACGAATGCAAGCTGACCTCAGCGCCCAACACTTCCTTCTCAAGCTCAATAGCTTCTTCTGCGGCTTCTAGCGCTTCACTCACTTTACCTAGTTGATGTAAATATTTAGCTTTCAACTGTAAAAGTTGTGCTTTTCCATGCCTATCAAATAGCTCTTCTGAGCTCACCAGTGTTAGGGACTTTTCTAGTGTCTCTAATGCTAAGTTAGGTTGCTCCTTAGCTTGTAACTTTGAGAGTTCTAATAAGTTACCAATCGCATCCTTTTTAAGACCTGCCTCCAAAAATTTATCAGCACTCAACCTATGAAAATATGCTTTATCGTTATCAACACTTGAAAGGTGGGCCAAACCTTGAAAAGAAATTGCAACCTCTCTAGGTTTAGCTGTGCTTTTTTCAGACAATAACTTGTATGAGAGAACTGCGGAACTTCTACGTCCTTCATCTAGAGCTAACCTAGCCCTCTCTAAAATAAACCCATTCACGAGTTCCTCATCTAAACTATCTTGAAACTCATTTTCCAGAAGCTCAATGTACTCAACCGTAATCTCGTTTGCACCAATAAAAGAAGCGTAAGCAACACCGAGCATTAGATGTTGTTTTCTTAGTTCTTTATCTAAACCAGAACTATCAATCGAATTAATGATTTCTATTATATGCCAGTCTTTCAATCTTGGAAGAAAGAATGAATTTTCCATTAATGACTTTACAGCTTCAGCATGGTCGCCCGTACTGATCAATTTCTCGGCTTCCTTGACGGATTCGGTAGCAATTTTAATCGGTATATCTTTGATTGACTCATGCACTCTTCTTCCTATTTCTAGAAGTTCAGGAGAGCTATTGTCTATCTTTCCTAGTGATAGGGACTTACTTGTATCAAAGGCAGTTTGAAAATTTATCTGGTTTTTCTCTTTCATAAAATGCCCCTAATGAAATGTGACTATTGACATCAATCGTCAAAGAATAAGCATAGCGTATCATTAGATACACTATACCTATAGACCTAACGAAATTCAGCGATTAGTCCACTAATCAAATACTATTTCTAAAAAACTTGAGGTAAGTACGGCCTTGAAAGGAGTCATGAGCATTAGCTCTAAATGATTTTTAGGGGAAGTGAGCTAGAGTAATCTGTTAGATCTGATTACATCGCTGTTAAACAACTGTCAGACCACGTCCTGATTAATCCAGTTTCAGTCATCAGAGAGAGCAGACTACAAACCGACACAAGGGTTTTAGCCTCAAACGGCTTCCTCCTGTGCATTATGACTGCTCAAAGGAAATGCTTAGAGAAATCATGGGGCACTGCTGCGTGCTGCAATAATCGAAATCTAAACCACCATCAGTCGAGCAACAGTGCTTCCACTTGGCTGTTATAGGCTTCCTGAGAGTCCATATAGAAGCCACAGAGAAGCTATCCTGCCGCTGAGAGTCAAGTATCAACTGACTCATGTTCGTCGATGGGGTAATCTATGGTCTCTACATGCTTCTTGAGACTAGCTATCGTCAGGCCTGAGCCGTAATTACCACTTACAGAGCTTTCTGACCATCCACCAAGTTGCTTATAAGCTACTTCAGGCACTCCAGCATTCAACGCGAGGTCTTTGAAGTTGTGTCTCAAGCTATGGAAAGTCACACGGTCTGCTCTTAGTTCATGCTTACGACAGAAATAGGCATAGCGCTTACTGTATATGTCTGAGCGGTATCCGCCCTGTTTTGGAAGAGGAATATCGAATAGCGTCTCTGTACTCAATGACTGTACAAACTCGATGAAACCGAGGTTTAACAGTGTGTCAGGCAGAGGCACAGATCTGGCCGAAGAGCTAGTCTTTAACGCCTTGTCGTCCTCTTCATTTACAGAGATATACCAAATGCCTTCGTGTTGCCTGATGTCTGAAGGTCTCAACTGGACGATTTCATTCATACGTAGACCACAACAAAGTGCTATTCGTACAATCCAATAGTGCTCTGTGCCTTTGGTCAACTGAAGCAACCTGTCGAGCATCTCTGGTGAGTATGGTCTCCGTGCGTCCTTGTCCGCTATTTTTTTCTTGAGCTTCACGTTCTCTGCAGGGTTGAATGTGATATATCGTTCTTGCATAGCGAACTTAAATATTGCAGAAATCGCTTCTAAGCGCTGATTGATGCTCGTGATAGAAAGAGGGGGAAGGTGCTTCAATTGCCCACTACTCACCACAGCAATAAGCTCAGGAGTCGTGAGATTCTTGGTCTCCTTTAACTTGGCTGAATTACTTGGCGTGTCTATCAGTACATTCCTCAGATTTCTTATATCTAGTGCCAAGACCTCTTTGACAGGATAGTCAGCCCCCATAAAACCAAGAAGGAACTCAATAGATACTTGATAGCGCTGCTTGAGCTTCTCACTCATTGGCTTACCAGTTGCTGCCATTTCTGTTTGCTTGTTCTCTAAGAACTCACTAGTGACATATTCAAGTGTTGGAGCTTTTTCTATCTTAGGAATTGGTTTGGTGATGGTCTTAATGTCGCTCGAGAAGCCGCTAATCGAGCCTAGGAGAGTCTTTGTCTGGGCTTTTAGGTGCTGAGCGAATTCGATGAATACACGCGCTTTCTGTGGCTCTGTGAGCGCGTTGTACTGGTCGATAATCCGGCTAGGGATGGCTCCCTCAAAAACATGGTGTGCGCGAGGTGCATCAGCTAGTTTTAGGCTGTCGTGTAGCATGCCTGCTGCATGTTCTTGAATGGCGTCTAGGCTTGCTTCTAACCCGTTCCGTATACCCTCAACATCGACAGAGCCAGTCAGCATGTTGTCTTGCTTGTCTTTTACCCACGTATTGGCGGCTTCAATGGCAATGTTCTGAAGGTCGACCAGCTCAACTCTCTTCTCTGGTACAGAATAGCCACTGAGCTCCGCGAACTCTTTCATCAGGCGACCAGCCTCGATGGTGGCTAGTTGTTTGGCTTGTGTCTTGTTCGAGGTCTTCAAAGAGAAGCGAATAAGGCGCTTGCCATAGTGCTCGACTAGGCGGCTAGGAACTCGCTTTTGGAAATAGTAAACGCTGCTGTTTTTACGTTTGTATATGTGCAAATCGTCGCCCGTGTAGCTCAGCTGCGTATCACACATATGCTTTTTAACTGCTTGAAACAAAAGAATTTTTAATAAAAACAACAACTTAAAGGAAAGTGGTGGGCTGGCGTAACTTGAATTAGAGTGGTAAGTTTATGTATTAATTGGATTTTTATGGTTTGACTTTGGTGTGGTGTACCATTGGGTGTATCTAAAGTACGGACTGTATCAAGAGTCCACAATGAGACACCCAATCAATGTATGTCTAGTCTATAACAGATTACTGTCGAGGAGTGACTTCTACTTGTCTGTGCTGTTTACTGGGTACGACTTCTTGTCGTTAATCCTCTCCAAGAGATCTTAGTACGGCAGCGTTCGCATGGATTGCTGTGGTATCAAACAGTGGCACATTAGTGTGCTTTTGCTGAACAAGTAGCGCAATTTCCGTGCAACCTAGGATCACCGCCTCCGCCCCTTCATGCTTCAGCTTATCAATTACCTTCAGGTACCTGAATTCAGATAATAAGTTCAACACTCATGGTTAAACTGTCGAGAGGAAGTCAACTGCTGATAGTGGTACGCTTCTCATCGCCAAAATCAAAACGTGATTACCATGAGCTACCAGCAGTTGACCGAAGGACAACGATACCAGATTTCTGTCCTTTTGGCCCGTGGCTGTTCACAAACAGTCATTGCCGAAACCCTTTGTAAGTCAAAATCAACAATATCGAGAGAGCTAAGTAGGAACCGATTACCAGACGGCGGTTACGAGCCCGCTCAAGCTCAGCAGCTAGCGACAAGTCGACGTATATATGCCGCCAAAAGGCGCATCTCTTCGATGACAATCGATTTTGTTAACCTCTGCCTAAACGTTGATTGGAGTCCAGAGCAGATTAGCCATGTGAGCACGCGGTTAGACATGCCTGTCAGCCATGAATGGATTTATCAATATGTGGCAACGGATAAAGCGGCTGGCGGCAAACTGTATAAGTCATTGCGCCAAGGGCACAAACGCTATCGTAAGGGCAAAACAAGCAAGCGCTGTGTGATACTAGACCCCGTCTCTATCGATGAGCGGCCAGCCATTGTTGATACTCGTGAGCGTTTTGGTGACTGGGAAATCGATACTGTTTTGGGCAAACACGGCACAGGCGCGCTTGTCACTATTGCTGAACGAACCAGTCGCTTTTACTTGGCAAAAAAGGTGAGCAGCAAAAACGCTGATGTCTTCCGTGATGCCATCATTGAGCTACTTCGACCGTACGCCGCGTATGTGCACTCAATCACAGCAGATAATGGTTCAGAATTTGTCGGACACAAGGCAATAGCCGAGGCATTAGAGACAGATATTTACTTTGCTCACCCTTATTCATCCTGGGAGCGAGGTTTAAACGAAAACAGTAACGGGCTGCTCAGGCAGTATATTCCCAAGGGCACTGACCTGCGTGAAATCACTGAAGAAGAGGTGATGCAAGCTGTGCCCCGTTTGAATTCTCGACCAAGAAAATGTCTTGGTTTTAGGCAGCCTAGCGTTATCTTTAACAAGTTATGTCAGGCTACAGATGAGAGTGTGCACTTCGCGGTTGAACCCGCGGCTGCATTGGAACAAATAATGTCCTTCAAAAAAATCTCCAATTACCAAGGTGATGGTTTTTATAGTCATTGTTAATGTTACCTTGTTCACAACAAACAAGGAGAATGAACATGTCTAAATCAAAATCTACCCCGATGACATCAGCTGCGGCAGCACGAATTCAATCTACTCAATCCAAAGCAACGGGAGGGCAAACGCCTAAAGGAAGCTTTGGTGCGCGTGCACAGTCTGCTGCCGCTAAAAACGGTAAGTAAGCTCGAGGGATTGGAGGGTAGGGGCAGTAATGCCCCTATAACTAAGATTGCAAAAATACAGCAGCGATAAAGACATACATCAGTTAATCTGCAAGCTAATTAAAAATGATTGGCATTACCAACGACGGAAAAAACATGGGCGCTTATATTCCCCATCTGGATATTCCATCACGGTTCCAGGTAGCCCAAGTGATAAACGAGCATTCACTAACTTTTCTAAAGATATCGAGCGTACAGCATGACTAACCCAAGAATAGAAACGCCTTATTACACCATTCAATATCTACTCCGAGAGTTTGCTAATGGTTTAGGTACCAAAGGTATTGATCCTCATGTTGCTAAAAAAATTGATGATGCTTGCAAAAAGAATGAAATTACACCAGATATATATTATGAACTCAAACATAAGTTGATCTTCGAGCCACTTAGAGGGTTTGTTAATGAATCAATAGCGCATAGGTTTGTTGCTGGATTTGATAAGCTTATTGATAAATATCGTGAATTAATGAAAGTTGCACCATTAGATGGCGTAAGTACAGATGATGGGCATGCATTTTTAGAAAGGCATTTTTTAACTTTTACGATTGCTTTATTCTGTGACGACATGCTGGGTGATGTCTATATTAATTCCAGAGTTGTGGCACAAAGTGGCCAGTCGTTCGTATCTATTGTCGTTAATGAAATTAAACAACTGCCCCAATGGCCAGAACACTATAAAAAGCTTTCTGCTGAAACCAAAGAACGATTACGAGTTTGGTCTTTGGCTGAGGGTGCAGAACTGCCGAGTATCAAGAGTATTAATCTTATTGGGCATAAGTTTCGATCGGAACAATTATGGCTTGCGCTAAAGGTAAACTTTTTGGTTGCTCGTTTATGGGATTACTTCTTTAAGAAATTCCCTAGAATGGATGCATCTTTGTTGTGTTCAGTTAACCCTCACGATTTAGATTGTTCTTATCGTCAGTCTTTAATGGCGTTATTGGAAAAAGCGAAGAAAAAACATCAACGCACTATTCCGTTAGCACTGGAATTAGATCATGAACTGCGCTTGCGATTTCCTAAAAAGAACGATTCGGAAGAATCTTGTCTCATTCTACTAGATAGATTTAAACATGAAACTAAAGCAGATATTAATCATGAATCAACCTATTTCTTCCATTGGATGAAAGCTAGGTTGGAGTTACAGAGTGGGCATTTAGAGTTAGCGGTTGAAGAATACAAACAAGCATTCGAGAAAGTGATTTATCGGCAAGGTGAAAATGCTATCTGTATTATTCGAGAAGCTCTTATCTCTGCATGTCGCATGGCAAAGCCAGATAAACCCTTTATTAACCGTTTACGGCGAATGGCTGCCATGTTAAATATTGATTTGATACCTGATGGACCAGAGAACGAAACAAACAAGAAAAAATCGGCGGATATTGAATATTGGGAAATAGCAGCTTATTCACAACTGTTTGACTCCTATTTTACTAAAGAATCATTTTTCCCTAATTCGAATTATCCGGACAACCCGCATAAAGCGGTTGGGTTATGGTACGTGGACGATAACGATTTCACTATTGATTTAAAAAAACCAAACAAAAAACTGAAAGTAGGTAAGTTTGGTGGGCTAGAGAAAAAAATGCCGCAATTAGTTTATTTTTCTATGGTACACAATACCAAAGCTGTCAGTGAGTTGTTGAGTAAAGGGGCAGATGTAAATCAGTTATCCTCAAGCAATGAGTCGGCATTGCTTTTTGCTGTGCAAGAAATGCAAGTGAACTTATTCCCAATTAACACAATGCAGCACGATAATTTTTGGATGCTGACAGAGCATGATCATACGGCTAAAACGTTAGATACAGTCACGACTAAACGCAAGTTGACACCGTTAGGTTGTGGTGTACAAACAGGTAGCCTTGAGATTGTTCAAAAGTTGGTGGAAATGGGAGCTACGGTAGATCGCCGCCATGATATCGGAAATGAAACACCATTATTCACAGCTATTGCCATGATTAGCCGCCATACTCGCCCACAAGAAGTTGCTAAACTGGGAAAGAAAATGCAATATTCCGATTTGAACTTACAATCTATGCGCGCACACGGTGCTGGAATTGTTCCCCATGATTTGGAGCACCTAAAACTATCGGTTCAGAAAATGCAGCAAGATGAGGGTTTTCAGAATATCGCAGCAGCAATAGAGAAAATTCAACAGGAAAACTATATCAAGTATTCCACTGCTCAAGGGTTTCGCGATATCGCCCAATACCTTATCGCAGAGGGTGCAAATCCGAATGCAAAACACAACACGGCTTTGGAAGGATATACACCACTGATGCTGGCAGTAGAGCTTGATGAAGTTGAATTAGTGCATGCGATGCTCCAATCAACCCGGCATAAAGGTGATTTGTCCGATACGTGTTTTTATCGCGAGGCTAACTTACGGGCAGGGTTATTTGAAATTGCCTGCAAATGGAATGCAAAGAAAGTATTGAAGTCGTTATTTCCACAACTAAAAGAACACTCGCTGTATCGCTAACTCACGCAAGAGCCTTATGATAGGCTCTTTTCTCTACCATTCAACCTCACACTCACTCCCCCCCACGCTTTCTTAAAGCACTCATTTTCATATATAACCGACCGCAATTACCATACGGTTTCACGTACGCCTCATTGAAAAAGAATGCACAATCATGGCAAAAGCACCAGTAAAGAAAAAACGTTGCGTATTTCGGTGATTGCGATCGCTCGTTTCGGTTTATTCCGGTCACCGGATCCTGCCGTTTTTCTCTCTCTTATTTTTAACTCTATTCTTTTTTGCGCTCCAGGCACGTCTGAATTTATTTATAAAGTCTTTTTTTTCATTTTCAGGAGTGAGGTCATAAAACGCTACAAGGACTGACTTTATATCTTCATTGCTAGACGGTGTCCAAGTGTACTTTATTCCTTCTCTTTTTTGAATGTATTCATAAGCCCATATAAGCTGACTGTAGTGGCAGCCATCTAACCATTTTATCATTTCATTTTTATCAATGTTTGTTCGCCACTCATCTTTTAAATGGTTAGATACCATTTTCTCCCCTTCTTCTGAGTAGGGAGAGAAAATTAAGCACCGCTCTATTTGTATCCTTTTTTCCTCTGCCTTATTTTGTGGGAGGTCTTCCAGGTAACTATCGTCTAGCTCAAGATTTTTGAATATAATTTGCTTGGTTGGCTTGCCTTTTATATTTTTTTTGTATCTTAAATGTCTCACCTTTTTGTTCGCTTTTTTTCTTATGTAGCACCACAGCCAGTTTGTTTTTCTATCTTCATCGCAAAGACTATTGAAGTCATAATTTTTTAACTTTTCATCATATAGCTTTTCCTTTGTGTTTGCTAAGAATCGTGAAGTTTTACCTTTGTCACGCTGGCTTTTTTGGTGAATTACATTAGAAAGGGCTCTAATTGTTTTTTCGGATATGGGGTTGTCTTTAATGTATGTTTCTATTTTTTCTTTTTCTTCATCTTTTAGTTCTAGAAGAGACTCCTTGAGTATTTCATTCCAAAAGAAAAATAAATCTCTTTTCGTCTTCACAGCTGTTGAAATGTGTATGTCTATGACGTTTTTTGGCATTGTTATATCGACTGTCTTGCTCTTTTTAACCTGTTTTATCACCTTTTCTAAGTTAGCGAAAGTGAGCTGTTCGCCTCTTGATTCAAGTGTGACTGGTGTCACAAAAGTAGTTTAATTAAGCTTTTTTAGTAGTAATAGTGTATATAAAACGGCGCTGGGGTTATGATCTCCCTTGGAGCAGGATCATAACTTCCACATACTCTGATCGTCGATGACGGAGGGAGAGGCCAGGTTGGCTGGTGGGTGACATGGTCACACTGAGAGGGGTAAGTTGTCGGTATAGTAATATACGTACTAGCTCTTCTCTTCATATACCCATCACCAGTAAACAAGATAAGGTAAAAATTAATGTGACCAGTGTTCCTTTGTAGAACTCACAGAGGAACATGAGATGGACACACATACCTATAAAGGCTTTTCTATCCTTCTACCTATCAATGAATGCAATGCACGTTACTTAGAGAGAATACGCAATATGTTAGCTGATGGTTATCAGGACTATAGTAACCTCACTGTTGCTCGTATTGACTTAAGGTTCCCAGCTACTGATGAGTCTGGTGACTTTCTGACTCGTGATGAAGTCGCCTCCTTCGAGCGAAGGAAAAAAGGCACGATTAAACGATTTATTCGAGCTATTGAATTAGAAATGGCAAAGCAAGAGTGTGAGAAGCGAGCGAAGGGTAAACGGGTGCATCGTTGTAAGGTGCGATATGCTTGGGCAAGGGAGCGTAATCATTCACACAACGATCATTATCATTTCGCGTTGGTTTTAAACAAGAGTAGGTTTCATTGCTGGGGTAAGTTTGAGAACGTCGAGTGCGGTGATGGTTTATATAATATCATTGTCCGTGCCTGGGCGCAGGCAATCGGCCTGTGTAACAATCAAGCGATGGGGTTAGTGCATATCCCTGATAATAGCATTTACTACCTTCACGGTCGCCCTGAGAGCTCTCAGAGCTCTGAGAAGGAGTATAAAGATATATTCCATCGACTAAGCTATTTAGCCAAAAAAAGAACCAAGCGTCGCAACGAGGGGTTTCGTTGCTTTGGTTCTAGCACCAAGTAAATCGTGCACAATCGTTTTTTATTGATGATATATATTTAAAATCCCGTCGGCCGTACTGTCATGGTGCGGCCTTACCTCATATCTCTAAGGCAATAAAATCATTGTCGACATCCTCCTGCGTGATCCCGATATAACGAAGCGTGATGCCTTCTGAGGTATGGCGCAGCATTTTCATCACCCGACCAATATCTTTTGTGGCTTGATACAGCATATAACCGCGTGTTTTTCGCATTGAGTGCGTCCCTAACGAGAGGTTGAGCTCTTGCCCGACCTGTTGAAAGGTGAGAGTAACAGCACGCCGAGAGAGCGGTTTAGGCGGCAACTGCTTAATCTGCTGACAGCGGTGAGATTGAAACAGGTAGACGTGGTCAGGATGGTCGGCCCGTATCTTTTCAATGCGCGCCAGTGTTTTCGGGTTGAGCTGGATATCAGCAATCTTACCTGTCTTACGCTCTTTGATTCGCAACCGGTCACCGTGGATATCGTCGAACCGAATGGCAAGCAGATCGGAGATACGCAACGCCAGGTTTAATCCGATATACCAGACGTCGGCCATTTGGCGATGATAACGAATACTCAATAGGTGGCCGATAAGCTGAACAGTCTCAGCATCTTTGATGGCTTGAACTTCTGACATGGCTTACTTCCTTTTTTCTTCACAGAGGGAGGTTTTGAGAAGCACAGCACGACAGCGACAACCAGACCCTTGTTGCGCCTGGGTTGGCTGCTTCCCGTTTTAACATAATGAGAAGCAGGGAAAGGTATCGCTGCCTGTGTGCATGTGTGGCGTGTGAAAATGGCCTTTGAAGCCGCTACACGACTGGGATCCAGCCTCGCTCGGCGAAAGACACACAGTCTTCACCGACAACCACATGATCTAAAACGCGAACATCGATAAGGCCCAACGCTTTGATCAATTTGTCAGTGATATGACGGTCTGCTTGTGACGGCTCGGCAATCCCCGAGGGATGGTTGTGCGCAAAGATAACGGCGGCTGCATTGTGACTCAGTGCTGCTTTCGCCACTTCGCGTGGATAGATAGACGCGGCATCAATGGTGCCAAAGAACAGGATATCGAACTGGATCAGCCGGTGTTGGTTATCCAGCAGCATCAACGCAAACACTTCACGATCGTACGCGCCGAGTTTGAGCTTTAAGTACTCCATCACGTTTTTAGGGCTCGTGAAGGTGCCTTCGCGTTTGTACTTTTGGGCCAGCGCTTCGGCCGCGTGCTCTAAGAGCTGGTTTAAATCAGATGGCTGGTGGGCAGGGTAGTTGTCTGCAGGGGTGAACAGGGGAGTGTGTGACGTACGCATAGGGAGTCTCCTTTAAGTGATTGATGTGGCTATGCGTATCGATGACATATATCTGA
>NZ_MUEZ01000017.1:0-88966 GCF_001996015.1 Salinivibrio sp. ML198 | reverse complement strand
TTATTCTGTGGGTGTGCCTATTAGTAACTTAATTGGCACCAACGAGCGAGTGGTGGAGTACCAGCGTCTTTGGAATATGATCCAGCGTTACATGGATGTAAGTCAACCGATGCCAGATCTGTTGGTGTTAGAAGAAGCTAGAGTCAAAGACCCTGTAACCGCTGCCCATGATCAACAGACTGGCCGCAATCCGCGTTACTGGCGAGATATGAGCGATGACACCTACAAGAAGACGCTAGCGGAAATAGCCGAAAAACAAAAAACATCACCCGCCACCGGCCCAAAAATCAATATCTTTGCGGATAGCTGATATGACTTTCATCACTGGTTTTCGTTATTGTACTCATAATTATCCCCATTAATAGGAGGCCTTTCTTTGTTGATTATATATACTATTCTTTTAATAGTTATGAGTGTGACGCTTTTCTCTTGGTTATATGATAATAGTGCCCGAAAAAAGGAGAGAGATGAATCTATTCTCAAATTTAGAGAACAGGTAGAAAAGTATAGCACTCTTTCTGATAATGATTTAACAAAAATGCGTAAACTATATAAGCGTAGGTTTAGTGAAAAATCAGTGTATCATTATCAGGGTAAATATAATTCTGTATGGTTGTCACCAGGTTTCCAAAATCGTTGGTTTGATCACTGTATTGATAATATACGAGTTGAATCTATATTCTGGCCGCCAAAAATTTATTCAGAACAAGAATCTCACATTAAGGTTAAAGGTCTTATTTATAAAGATGCTTTGTTTGCCACTCACATAAATGATATCGATCTGATTCATGAAAGGTTGAAAAGTGAACGATTGCCAAAAGAGTGGGTGATGAGGCCTGTTGATAAGGTCTATCTCGAGGCGTTTTTATTCTTACCTCTACCTATATCTATTTTTAGCCTCATTATGTCTACTGCTAACTTCCCTTTGGGGCTTTCTATTACATTGATATTTTTATTGATTGTGGTTGGATTAATAGCGTTTGCAATTATACGTATGCATCGATTAATGAAAATCGAGGGGGAGTGTAAACTTCCTCAGCGAAAAGAGGAGTTTGACTCTTATAAAGTTATTGATTCTATTCTTGTCAGAGATCCGCAAAAAAAATTATCCCCTGGCGAGTCATATATATTACACTGTTCTAAAACAAATGGTATAGCACTCAGCACTGAGTGTGTAAACTACAATGAATATATTAATGATGATAGGCTCTCACTTTTTGGAACGCCGTCATTTAAGTGTTTTTGGGCACTGCTTTTTCTCATTTTTCATGCGGCTTTTTTTTATAATGTAATATCTTCTCGCTCATACGATATATATAGTGCTGTTACTGAGTTTAAACAAGATATAAATATAGAAAAAGGAAACTTGGAAAGTATTGAATATACATCGGAAGGAGATTATATTCATATTCGAGGAGCACTCGCGATGCCGTTTAAATTTGGATTTATGTTCTGTATGAATGACTCTAGGATTAAGGATGACAACAATCTGTTGTCTGTCATTGGAAATGTTCGTGATAAAAGCTCAGGTTATCTCTCAAAATCTGATTATATTGAGAATTTGAAGTCTGAAAATATAGAGCAATGCCAGGTTAAAATTAAAATCAAGGAGCCAGTAAAAGATAATTCTCTGATGTCAGCAAAAGACATCTCTGATTGGATAATTTCTCTGCCTGATTCTAGAATAGATTATCACGTAATCAATACATTAATAGGATATATCTATGGAATTGAGTTTTCCAAAGACTACCCCTTGTCAGGACTGATAATAAGTAATCAAAATGATCATGATGGCTCCACTTTGATTACATTAGATAATACTCTTTCTCCGGTCACGGATGACAAGATCAAAAGCGTTAAATACAAGCTAATGATCCATGGTATATTGACGACTATTTACTTGATTTGTTTCGCTCTTTTTCTTTTAGGGATTGTTAGAGATAAACGCATGAGCCTGAATCAATATAATAAGTGAAACGCTCATAGTTAAACTGGAGAGATGAAGTCAACCACTGATAGTGATGCGCTTCTCATCGCTAAACTCAAGCGTGATTACCATGAGTTACCAGTAGTTGGTCGAAGGACAACGATATAAGTCTGGAATACTAAAGTACCGTAGGTTTAACTGCGATATTATACATAATAATAGACGCTGAAGGGCATTGCCGTTGAAATGCAGTCGGCTTCATACATCAGTATGATGGGCTTCATAAACGGTTATCAGGGTTAGGAGCATTAATATAATGAATTTCAGCCAGCGGGTTATTAGTTTTTGCCCACGAACCTATCGAACGCTTGCTCCGCACTCATGGGTTTGAAGAAATAGAACCCTTGAATTTCATCGACACGCCACACATTAACAATGCGCAGTTGTGAGGCGGTTTCGACACCTTCTGCTACGGTAGTCATTCCTAACTCTTGTGCCATGTTGATGATGCTGCGTACCAGTGTTTTTGCTTTTTCATTTGTCTCGATTTCACTCATATAAGATTTGTCGAGTTTGACAATATCGAGCGGGAAATTGCACAAAGAGCTGAAGGACGAGTAGCCGGTACCAAAGTCATCGAGTGCAAGCTGGACGCCAAGCGCTTTAAGATCGTGCATCCGTTTTATTGTTTCCTGATCGGCACCAAGCAAAATACTTTCAGTGACCTCTAATACCAGTTGTCCAGGCGCCAATTGATATTGCTGAATAAGCCGTTTGAGGTTGGTGACGAGGGATGTTGCGCCGAAGTGTGGGCTTGATAAATTGATGTGAATAGTCAGGCGATGTTGTGACTGTTTGCTCCAGTGTTGTTGAATTTGTTGTAAAAAGGCACAGGCTTTTTCTAGCACCAGCTCGTCGAGCTCAATGATGAGTTTGTGTTTTTCCGCTAATGGTATAAAGATACCAGGCGAAATCATGCCCAGGGCCGGATGATGCCAGCGAGCCAATGCTTCAAAGCCGATCACTTGATTGGATGTCGCATTGACAATGGGTTGAAAGAAAGCGGTAAACTCATGATTTTTGAGCGCCGCAACGAGGTTCCGGTTGATCACCAAGGTCTCTTGAGCTGCTTGAGCCAGAGCATCGTCTACGATAATGACATGTTGCTTGGGCCCATGCTGTTGTTCTATCGCATAAAAGCCACAGTGCACCAGTGCTTCGAAGTGCTCAAATTGAAGATGGGAATCAACGAACGCGGCTTTTAAACCAATATCAAACTCGGTATCGGTAATGGTCGAATGGTTAGTACTGTCTCTTAGCACATCGTTGGCTTCATTAATGAGTTTGTTATCGTCGTTGCTATGGCTAAAGATCACAAACTCATTTTCACTCAAACGCCCCACAGTAACGCCGTGAAAACGATGGCTCAGGCTGTCAGCAATGTGTTTCACGGCACCGTCATAAGCTGCATGGCCGTATATTTCATAGATTTCACGCAGCCGAGTGGCAATAAAGTAGATGGTGGATACTGGGTTAGGCCCTGATAAGGCCTCGTTTAATGCTTTAATGGTTGCGGGCCGATTGAGCAGCCCTGATAAGGTGTCATGTTGAGACAAGGTTTCAATCAAGGCGGCTTGTCGCTTCTGTTGACTCATGTCTTTTACGGCAAGCATTACGGCGCCGTTTTCTTGTCGTTCGAGGCGGATCACCTCTATGGCGCAATTTAAAGGTTGCCCAGAGGCACTTTGTAACGTGGTTTCAAAATGCGTTGTCTCACGCTCGGGGTGTTGCTCAAATTGCATTAGCTGTTTAAGTGCAGAGTCATCATTGATCACCAGTGTGGCAAAAGAGCGATGCAGTAAGGTATTACGCTGATGACCGAGCAATTGTAAAAGCGCCTGGTTGACATCAACAATCTTTTCTCCTTCTAAAACAATCATCCCCAAATGTTGGCTGTGATATAACGCATCGAATTTTGATAATGCTTCTTTTAATTGCTGCTCTGTTTGTGACGAAGACTGAGCTAGAGCTTCAATTTGCTGGGTAATGCGTTTGAATGTGTCTTTTGACTTGGATGGGGACGCAGTGTCTCCCAGTAGATCACTTACATCACGCTCGAAAGAGATAAACGGCTTAGTCACTTTTCGTCGATACAGGAGATACACCGAGCCGCCAATGAGCGCGCTGATGATAACCAACGCGAGAATCAAGTAATAAAACACTTGCTTACCTTGCTGGTAATAGCGGCGCGGCTCTTTTGTTTTTAAAATAGCGATAAGGTCGCCATTGAGATCGTGGAGCGGACTCAGGCGTGAAATGTAGGTATTATCCCGTGCGATGGAAGGAAGCTCGGTGTTTGCGTAAATTGACGTTGTTGTAACGAGGGTGTTTTTACCCGCCAAAATATTCTCATAGGCAGATGGAAAACGTCCCGTCAGTGCTTGGCCCCATATCATCCACCCAGCAGCTTCAGCCTGTCCTGAGCTGTCTCTGATTGGGCTGACACTGATCACCCATATTCTTCCGCGCAGTTCAAGTAAGCCAGCTAAGGATTGTCGTTGAGTTCTCCATCTTTGGGTGATGTGGTTGTGCACCGGCGCTGATTGATATATGTCGGAGATAAAAGCGTGCTCGTCCTTTTCATTCAATACTTTAGCTTCGATCACGTTCCCGTTTAAATCAGCAAACCCCATCAGGTTGAGTCCCAAAGACTCTAAGCTGGCGTCCTCTAGGTTTCTTGCTGCAAAGTCGGGATTGCGTCCGTTAACCAATTCGTAGGTATCGTCCCAATGCGCCCAATCGATAGCATATTCTGCTTGATTATTAATGAGCCGCTCGATAATGGCTTGAGCTTGATTATTGGATCGGGCAATCTCAATATCTTCTAAATGGCTGATACCGAACAGAAAAAAATACCGTGTCACCAGGAGGCTACTAATAAAAATGGCCAACAAGCCCAAAATAAAAATGAGTGCGGCTTTGCTATGCAGTGTGACAAACGGCTTACGAGTCATGCAAAAATCCAATTAAAAGAGGCAGGTGGCGAGTGCCATGGTTTGAAAATAGGCGAAGGGCTGCCAATGATCAATCTATTTGGTTTCACGGTGAGGAAAGCGTAACGTTTTACAGTGTAAACTGTTCAGAAGCGTGATTAACACGGCGCCACTGGGACGCCGCGTCGGAGTATCAAGACCGTCCACCCATTTATTTACGGCGGCAGAACTCTGCAATCACAAACAGGGTTTGGCCGTTTACTTTTCCTTGCACATGAGTAGGATCATCGGTCAAGTTAATGCCGCGTATCACCGTGCCTTGTTTGATCACTTGGCTTGAGCCTTTAACGGGCAAATCTTTAATCACGGTCACGTCGTCGCCTTTTTGCAGTGCCACGCCGTTAGCGTCCAATACTTTGACTTCTTCGATATCTTGACCGGTTTCTGCCCACTTACGGACATCGTCTTCCATATACATCATATCAAGATTATCTTGCGCCCAACTTTCGCTAGAAAGGCGAGAGAGCTGGCGATAGGCAACTACCTGTACCGCAGGCTCTTGGCTCCACATACTATCGTTCAGGCAGCGCCAGTGGTTCACATCCATATTGTCTGGGTGTTGCAGCTGGTCGTGACACTTGCTGCAAACCAATACGCAACTGTTCGCTGTGGTGTCGGGCGAGTACGGGACTTCATACACAGATAAGTTGTCTGGGCTGGTGCAGAGTTCACATTGGCCGCCACTGCGCGCCTGAAGCGTTTGTTCAATACTCATTGATTATCTCACGGTTGGCAGGGGATCCCTGCAGTTACAGTGCTGCAGAGTGTAATCGCTGAAATAATTTCTTACAAGTTGTAAGGGATTAGGTCATCGCATGACGTTGCTTTATGTAGGCTCAGTACGAACACAAAAATGCCACGCATGGGCGTGGCATGGGTAACGTCTATTGTTTTCAATAATTAGGCATTTGCCGTGTCTTGCTTCACCACTTCATGGTGATCGAAGATAGTCTTATCTTGGCCACCGGTCAATCGAGAGGTGAGGGTACCGGCCGTCATTGAGCCGCTCACGTTCACAGCGGTACGACCCATATCGATTAATGGTTCGATAGAAATCAACAGACCCGCTAGCGCGACTGGCATATCCAGTGCCGAGAGTACAATCAGTGCCGCAAAGGTCGCGCCGCCGCCCACACCGGCAATACCGAATGAACTGACAGTGACAATTGCAACCAAGGTGGCGATAAAGCCCGGATCGAGTGGATTAATGCCAATGGTAGGTGCAATCATGACCGCCAGCATAGCTGGATACAAGCCGGCACAGCCATTTTGACCCATGGTGGCACCGAATGACGCTGAGAAATTGGCGCTGGCCGGATCGTTACCCAAGTTCTTCATTTGCGAATCGATATTGAGCGGAATCGTGGCCGCGCTTGAGCGAGACGTAAAGGCAAACGTCAGCACAGGGAGCACTTTTTTGAGATATTGAATTGGGCTCATACCGACAAGGCCAATCAATACCAAGTGCATGACTAGGATGGCACCTAAGCCTACATAAGAGGCGGCAACAAAGTTGGCAAGTTCAAGAATTTCACTTACGTTTGAGCCAGCTACCACTTTGCTCATCAAAGCTAAAATACCGTAGGGAGTGAGGCCGATGATCATTCGAACCAACGTACGCACTAATTCTTGAGCCACATCCATAAAGCGCTCAAAACGCTCGCCAAGCTCAGGTTGAGTGCGCGACAATGTGACACCAGCGATACCCACGAGCGCAGAGAAAATCACCACAGCGATAGTCGAGGTTGGACGGCTACCGGCTAAATCTGCAAATGGGTTTTGTGGGAAGAAAGAGATAATCATATCAGCTAGTGATAAGTCTTCGACCGAGCCCAAGCGCTGCTCCAAGGCGGCACCACGCGCCATCTCTCGCGCACCTTGTACGATATCTTGCGCAGACAACCCAAATAGGTTGCTGACGAGTACACCAATGAGCGCAGACGCGGCGGTGGTGGCCAGCAAAATACCGATATTCAAGCTGGAAATTTTGCCCAGTGAGCCTGAGTCTTTCACTTTCAAAATCGCGCCAATAATCGACACCGTAATTAACGGCATGATGATCATCTTGAGTAGGCTGACGTAGCCTGAGCCGACGATATTGATATAGTTGATGGTCTCGCGCGTGATCGCGCCGTCAGCACCGTATAACGCTTGCAGCGCTGCGCCGAAGGCAACCCCCAAGCCGAGGCCAGTAAACACACGTGTGGATAAGGATTTTTGTTGCTTGTGCAATTTGACAAGCACCGCCAGCAACAGCGCAAAAGCGATCAGATTTAAAAGGATAACTGTCATAGTCGGCGTTCCAATCTAGAGAATTATAATGACGTGAAGCTCTAACCCCGTTCAATGTAATCGAGGATTAGCGATTGCTTGGCATCATATGCCGGAAGGTGCATGCAATGAAGACCTGTGTCACATTCTTGCTAGATAAAAAAAGCACTTATTAAAACCAAAAAGAATATGGCGCAAAATTTCAGCAATATTTGCTGAGTCAGTATGCAATAGCATGAAAGGTCTACCAATGTTGGAGGCGATGACACGGTCGGAGCGAATCTCAATTGGATAAAAACGAACGTTCGTACTATAAATGAAGGCATCGTTGGGTTAAAGTGAACCGACTGCGCCACTGTTATCAATAGATAGTGGCGTATCAACTCGGCTGCTTTGAGGGAGAGTGTCATGGCCGCTTCCGCAGACTCAACATACTCGCTGTCTAAGCGCGAGCAAACGAGATTGCGTATTCTCGAAGCCGCGTTTGAAGCTGCCAGTGTATATGGGTTGGAGAGCTTAACGATAGGTAGTTTGGCGCGCGACGTGCAAATGTCAAAAAGTGGTCTCTTTGCGCATTTCAACTCGCGAGAAAACTTGCAGATTGCGGTGGTGCATTTTGCCGGTGAGCGTTTTATCGAGCGGGTGATCACCCCGAGTCGTGAAGCGGACCACGCGAGTATTGAAGCCAAATTACAACACTTACTGCGTAATTGGATGGGTTGGCATCAGCACTTTCAGGGTCAGTGCTTGTTCTTAGATGCGTGGCATGAGCAGCGCGCGAGCAATGATCCCATCCATCAGGCGTTGCAGCGTGTTACTCGCCAGTGGCTCGATTACCTGGCCGCGCAATTTGAAAAGGGCAAACAAGCCGGAGAGTTTCGTGCCGACCTCGATACGTGGCAAGCTGTTTATCAGTTATATGGGCACTATTTGAGTAGCCAGTTATTTCTGCGTTTGTCACTTGAATCGCCGGAAGGAACACGTTTTTGGCATGGTGTCGAGCAGTTGCTCGCGCAAAGTCGCCGCTAATTTTCCCAATAAGACGAAGAGGGTGTCGGTATTGAAAACAACGACACTTTTCAGTGTAAAAACGAACACTCGTTCGATTTTAAGGATTCAATGACCATGAGTAAAAAAGTGTATTTTTCAACGCCGGGTCGCTTTAGCGCCAAACGCACGCTCGTGGGGGCGGTGAGCCGTTGTCATCACCGCTTGGCACCTCGACATGCTAGAAAAGTGGCGCGTAAGCTGTTTCTCACACCAACGCGCAGTCCAATGGTGAACGCAGAGCCTGAAGGTTTAGTGCGCTCTCAAGTGCAAAGCCAAGCAGGGGTCTTGCAAATGTATAGTTTGGGGGCGGGGCCAACTTGGCTGCTGACGCATGGCTGGTCTGGATCCGCCAGCCAGTTTTTCCCTCTGATGGCGCACATTGCCTCATTGGGCTTTCGTGCGGTGGCATTCGATCATCCCGCACATGGACAGAGTGAGGGGAATGAGAGCCATATTCCCGGTTTTGTACAGGCAATCAATGATGTATTAGATCAAGTCGATAATGTCTCTGGGGTGATTGCGCACAGTATGGGCGCTGCCGCGGTGTTGGAAAGCGAACACCCCCAGGTGGATGATTTACCGCTCTTTTTGGTCGCCCCCGTGTTGAATTATCGCGAGAATTTATACGCCACGGTCCGTAAATCGGGGTATTCACTGAAGTTATTTGATGAAATTGTCCAAGAAGTAGGCGATCAGCACGGGTATCCGATCGAGACCATTGAGCCGCTCGAAAAATTGTCGCGTCGCCGTCATCCGGTGGTGATTGCTCACGACAAAAACGACCGGTTTGCCTCCTTTGCCGTCACCGAAAAAGCCACTGACTACCCACATGTGACTGTGCTAGCTACCGAAGGATTGGGGCATGGACGTATTCTGACCAGTGACGTCGCCATGCAGGCATTTACCGACTTGGCGGCCAAGATGAATCCTGCGGTACACAGTGTGGAAGCACAAACCGAGAATAAAAAGGCATCAGCCTAAACCGATGCCTTTAGAAGATGCGCCGTTATTCACCCGCGATGGATAAGCGGGCGAAGCGGATGCGTGGCGCAAAGAAAGCGCGATCATAGTTGGGTAACACGGTATTGCCGATGGCATCTATCTCATTGAGCATGGTATAGAAGTTACCCGCCACCGTTATCCCGCGAACAGGACGAACGCGTTTGCCGTCCCGGCAGACAAACCCACTTGCACCGAAAGAGAAGTCGCCACTGATGGCATTCGCGCCTGAATGCACACCTTGCAGTGACACTAACTCAAGATATTCACCGGCATGCACGTCTGCATCACTATGTTTACCTGCGGCAATCACATCATGACGGGAGGTGACATCCAAACCGCCCTTGGGACTGCGGCCCGCGTTCGCCGTATGGGGAACACCAAAATGCTGTGCTGTGGCGCTGTTGTGTAAAAAGCCGACTAAGACGCCGTTTTCAATCAAAGGCGTGTCGGCGGTGGCAAAGCCTTCGCTATCAAAGGTTTTAATACGCATCCCGCCATCAAGTCTTGCCACATCGGTGATGGTGAGCGCCGTATCTGCAACGGACTTGCCGACTTTTTCACGCCACGGGTTAGTCCCGCGCTTAGCGGCATCGCCGGAGAAGCAGCTGCCAAAGGCGCCCAGCAATTCGCTGAGACAATCATGCTCAAAAATCACCGGATACGAACCGGTTTTCACTGGGCCACCCTCGAGCAAGGCGTCAGCGGTTTGGTAGGCCAGTTGAGTGGCATGGGCGCGATCAAGGTCAACAAAGCGGCGTGATACTGAGGCGCCGAGATGCATCGCTTGCTTACCGTCGTGATTGAGCAGTGCTGCGGTATAGCAGCTAAAGCTACGTTCGCTGTGGTAGCAGCGCGTGCCTAGAGTATTAGCAAGCAACTGATACTGGGTTTGCTCACTGTACCCATTGTAGGGCGCCCCCGTTGCGCGGGGTTGACTAACCACATCTTGCTCAAGGGCAAGCGCCAACGCGATCTTGTCTTCAATCGGGGTGTTATCTGCTTGCAGCAAGCTGGGATCTTGCTGCTCAATTTGCTGCCCCTCAGCGCGAATTTGCTGATCCGGGTCGGCTTTGGTAAAGCTTGCGTTGGTGAGCGCGGCGTTCACCATGCTGGCAAGGCTGTCGCTATCCAGCGATTCTGAATAGCTGGTGGCGACTTGATCCCCTTTGATCACTCGCACACCAATCACTTGACCGGCGGTGACTTTGTGCTCGGAGAGATCACCTTGGTCGGCTTTGAGTGACAAGCTTTCGCTGGCATTGGCAATCACGTCTGCTTGCGCACCTTGCTGTTTCACCAAGCTGAGGACCTGATCGACGGCATCGCTTAGGGTTGCTTTAATGGTTTGCTCACTCATGCGTTACCGCCTCCTACTAGGATATTGTCGACTTTCAATGCAGGTTGGCCCACGGTGGTGGGGACTGAGCCGCTTACCGAACCACACATACCGGCGGCGAGAGCAAGATCTTTGCCGGCCATGCTGATTTCTTTAAGCACCTTAGGCCCCGTACTGATTAAGGTGGCAGATTTGAGTGGCACGGTGATCTTACCGTCTTCGACCAAGTAAGCTTCTTGGACCGCAAAGTTAAACTCGCCGGTGCCGGGCTGTACTGAGCCGCCCCCCATCTTCTTGGCGTAGATGCCACGCTCCATGGAGCCAATCATGGCGTCTAAGCTGTCGTTACCGGGCTCAATAAAGGTATTTCGCATCCGCGAGGTCGGTGCGAATTTATAAGACTCACGTCGGCCAGAGCCGGTGCGCGCATAACCGGTTTTCAGGCTGCCCATGTGATCGACCATAAAGGAGGTGAGCTTACCGTCTTTGATCAACTGGGTATGCTGGGTTTCCATGCCTTCATCATCGATATTGATTGAGCCCCACGCATTCGCCAAGGTGCCATCGTCCACCGCGCTCACTACAGGGCTGGCAATCATTTCGCCCATTTGGTCATGGAAGACGGAAGCCTTTTTAGCAACCGAGGTGGTTTCTAACAAGTGGCCACAGGCTTCGTGGAAAATTACCCCACCAAAACCGTTGCCAATCACTACAGGCATTTCGCCTGATGGACAGGCTTGGGCACCGAGTTTAATCAGCGCTTGTCGTGCGACACGCTCGCCCAGCGCAACCGGATCGATATCCTGATGGAACTCCCAGCCTGTGAGTGCACCGGGGGCATCAAAGCCCGTTGACTGTTCTTCACCGTTAGTTGCGACCGCTGTAGCGGCAATACGCGTATAGTGGCGGGTATCTGTGACATGCAGGCCGTGAGAGTTAAAAATCTCGACCTGTTGCTCACGTTGGCCGACACGACCAATAATTTGGGCGATTTTATCGCTCTCGGCACGAATACGCGCATCCACTTGGCGTAAGAACGCCACCTTATCGGCCACATGTTGATCGGTCGATAACGGCTCAGACACCGGATGTTTGCCATTTAAATGGGACAAATTAAGTGGACCAGCGGTGGTGATTTGATCGCGCTTATCACGCGCACACAGCAAGCTGGTGACTTTTTTCAATTGTTCTTCATCGCGGCTGTTGGTGTAGCCATAAAGCACTTTGTGGCCGAAAAACAACCGGATACCGATACCAAAATCAATCCCTGAGCTGACTTTATCCACCTCACCAGACAACAGCTCCACGTTGCCTGAGTGATGGCGTTCGACAAAGAGTTCGGCGAAATCCGCGCCTAAAAACAGGGCATGGTCAATCACCGACTTTGCCGTTGATGGATTCAGCATACTTCCTCCTAAAGAAGTGTGTTAGCGAACCTTTTATTTTACCAAGCTTTTATGCGTAATGATCACCACTTGCAGTGAGTGCATGATATTTCATCATTTTTTGTGCTACTCACTGAGCTGCATATGGCTGGTTCAATGTGCTTTACCAAAAGGCGACGAGTGTGGCGCAATCCGTTACACTACGCCGATACAAGTAACGAACGGATAGAATCATGAGTCAGATCGCAGCCAATATTATCACTGGGTTTCTTGGCGTGGGGAAAACCACGGCGATTCGTCATTTACTCGCGAATAAACCCGAGCATGAGCGTTGGGCTATCTTGGTGAACGAGTTTGGCGAGGTAGGTGTCGATGGCGCGATCCTCTCTGAACAAGGTGCGCTGGTAAAGGAAGTGCCGGGAGGATGCATGTGTTGTGTGGCCGGCCTACCCATGACGGTGGGGCTAAATACCTTGCTTGCTGAGAAGCCGGATCGAATTTTGATTGAGCCGACGGGACTCGGTCATCCCAAAGATATTATCGGTAAGCTGACTCAGCCGCCTTTCGATACCACCTTGTTGCTGGGCGCGACCATTACTTTGGTGGATCCGCGTTGTATTGATGATGTGCGCTACCGTGAAAATCAAAACTTTCATGATCAAATCGCGCTCGCAGATGTGGTGGTGGCAAACAAGCTTGACCAGTGTAGCGAGGCGCAAATCGCCACCTTTTATGATTATGTCACCGCGTTTGATGGCGAGAAAAGCTTGATAACCGGCGTTGAACAAGGGGCGCTCGAGACCGCGTGGCTTGCGTTACCGCGTCACGATCGTCAAGCGCACTATCATCACCACCACAACGATGCCGAGCCCATGACCACATTAGCACTGGGTCCGGACGATACCTATACCCGCAAAGAAAACCAAGGGCAGGGCTATGTCAGCTGCGGTTGGTTGTTTGCCGCGCACTGTTGTTTTCCGTTTGATGCCTTGTACGGGCTATTGAGTAACATCAATGCCCAACGGATTAAAGCGGTGGTCAATACCGACGAGGGTTTTTACGCGTTTAACGTCGCTAATCAGGTGGTTACCGTAACGCCTATGTCGATTGAACAGGCCGAGTCGCGCATCGAAGTGATCGATACCGACGCCTTACCTTGGGATGAGCTGGAGTCGATCCTGCTTTCTTTTCTTACCCCGTCCAACTAACTGGCACCAACAGATCCTTGCCAGATAAAAAACCGGCCCAAGTGGCCGGTTTTTTGTTTGCTGAAACGGATCGTGTTTAGCTGGCATATTTAGCGGTGAGCACCTGCCAGCTACGTTTTTGTTGCTGAAAACGCACTTTCAGATCTTTGTACTGTTGCGCGAGCTCGGCGTTTTCGACTTTTTCGCGCAGCTTGTCACGCTCGAGCGCTAACAGCTGTTTTTTCAGCGTGTAGTAGTCCGCCATTTTAGTCACCAAGGCATCATACTCTTGTTGCAGGATTTGCAGACGATGCGATGCGTGTGGCTTGTCACTAAGCTGTTGTGTGACGCGCTGCAATTGCATGGTCGCACGCGCCTTTTCAATCTTCTCTTCGGGGGTTACGCGCAGTTTTTCCGCCAGGCCCAACCAAGATGCGGTTTTGATCAGCCATTTAGTCGGATCAAATTGCCACCAGCGAATGCCATTGCGGTAGTCGTTCTCAAAGATATGGTGAAAGTTGTGGTAGCCCTCGCCAAAGGTCATCAAGGCGAGCACGCCATTATCCCGCGCGGTGTTTTTATCGGTATAAGGCTGGCTGCCCCACACATGCGCCAACGAGTTAATGAAAAAGGTGGTGTGGTGGCTTAGCACTAATCGAGTAAAGCCGACCAGTAAGACAGCGCCCCAAAGATCGCCATGGAGCAAACCAAACGCGATAGGGAAGCCAAAGTTGGTTGCCAGTGTCAGCGCAAGGTAGTGCTTGTGTTGCCACATCACGATCTTATCTTTTTGCAGATCGCGACAGTTGCTGTAATCGCCATAGCGGCTGGGATGGTATTCGCGCAGCATCCAGCCAAGGTGTGAGAACCAAAAGCCGCGCTTGGCCGAATAGGGGTCAACATCGTTGTCATCGACATGGCGGTGGTGAATGCGGTGATCTGACGACCAATGAAGCGCACTGTTTTGCAGCGCAAATGCCCCACCAATGGCGAAGATAAAGCGCAGAGCTGGATGGGCCTGATAGGTTTTATGGGCCCACAACCGGTGATAGCCGGCGGTGATCGACAGGCCACAAAAGCTGAATGCGACGATCAGCGCAGTGATCTGCATCCAATCAAAACCATGGTGCCATGCCCATAGTGGCGTTCCTATCACCGCAATCAAAAAAGTGAGGGTAAACACGCTAATATTTAACCAGATTAAGCGTGGTTTCTGAGGGGGAGAGGTTGAAGCCTTGGTATCCATAACTCGTTATCTTTATTTAAGCGTACACTTGTACGCTAGAATAGGTGCGTGTTACCGCTTGGTCAAGTCCTCACTGTCGCCTTTGCGCGCAAAAATGTTTCAGGGTTTGTCGTGACTTGCCAAGTTAATGGAAGCACTATATTTTTTAGATTAGCTACATGTACGACGAATCAGCCACAGGTACGACGGCTTTTATCGCATTATTGTCCGCTCGGTACAGTTTCCCGTACGGAGGCCGATACCCTTCATAGGTGCTGGAGCACGCATTGATATCCGTGAACGATTGACACAAGGTTAGGAAACGATGATGTCCTATCCGGCCATTCCGCATTTTGTGAAAGCGATGGGCCACCGTGTGGTGAGTTACATCCTGAATGTCACAGAAGCGGAAGGCCGTTTAATTTTGATGCAAAAACTCGGCTTGAGCCGGATTCAGCGCGACACACTCAATCAATATATTGAGCTGTGTCGCCAGCTACGCGTGTCTGCGGTTGAGCAAGGGGAAAGTGAACAATCCTTCTTTTATCGTTTACCGCACGTGATGCAAAACGGCCGCCACGTCTTTAATGTTTGGCGTGCACAGCAGGGCGGTGAGCTGGCGACGCGAATTAACAGTTCAGACCCATTAACTAGTGCTTTTTGCCAACTGGCGGGTGAACTCTATCCTTTATTTCTTATTAAAGCGGGACAGCGGCCGCATCTTTTTTATCGAGGCGCCGGCTATCTCACCGCAGCCATTGAGCAATTCCCGGTCAGTAAGCAGGTTCAAAAACGCATGGCGGCAGACCCTGCTCTGTCTCGCCTATTCACAACGTCGGGGAAAGAGCCGCAGCAAACCTGTGGCGACTACAAAGATGCCAGTGGCCACCGCGGCGTGGTCAGCTTGGCCAGTTTACCCGTGTCGATTCTGGTTAATAGCTACGACCTGATGCGTATTCGTGGGGTTGTCAGCCCTGATACGTTCGTAGAAACGGTGCAAGAAATGTTGGAGATGGCACGTAGCTTAGCTGATGGTGAAGTCGCTCATATTCCGATGTTTGTGGGCTTTCGCAATGCGGCGCTCACGAACTTGGCCGAGCTGGATACCAAATGGGGCAGTGTGCGTCGCTATACCCCAGGGATTGCGGAATATGTCCTACAAGCGGCGAGTTTAATGGCTAAACGTCGCGATAATGGGTTCATGCTCGAGTCGGGGTATGCGTTTGCGATTAACTTTGGTGATTTTTTAGAGGACGATGATTGGCCAGAAGAGGTATTGGACGCCACGACTGAACAACAAACCACTGAGCTGAATATTGTTTTGTGTATGGCGCTTTGTTACCTCGGTGAACACAAAGCCTTTGTGGCGCCAGAGTGGGTTTGGCGTATCGATCCATTCTCGCTTGATAACCGGCGACAAGACTTTGGTTCAGTGGCAGAAACGGACGATCCTGTTGCTATCAGTGAGACAGACTTAGTCGATATTGAGCGTTGGAGTATGCTCGTGGATGACACCGACTCGAGGGGGATTCGCTTGGCAATGTCTCGTCTATATACCGCAGCGAAAAAGCCAGACACACAAGACGCATTGGTGGATGTGATTATTGCGCTGAGAAATATTTTTGCCGCGAGTGAAGATATTATCCCGATAAAAAAGGCCTTGAGCCATATTCTTGAGCGAGAGACAGACGTCACTCTGATCGATAGGCTTGCCGAGGATTGGCAAGCGTTACTGACCGGTGAATTTGACGCTTCGCCTGAGATCATCAGCGAAAAAGTGTACGAATGCGTTCAGCTTTGTTTAACATGTTTGCATTATTTCTACTTGCATGCGCCCAGCCTGATCAGTCGCTCTGATCGCCTTGCTCAATTATGCCAACGACAAGAGTAGCCCCCTGATATAAAAAGAATCATCGCATTTTGACTGGTTTGCCCTCATTCCTCGCGATATTGGTTTATGCTTACAGTGTTTACCCAGCCATACTCTCAGTAAAGATGTAGGAAAGGAGAGGCTTTTGACCACACAAATTCTGATCACTGACGATTCTGCGCTCGCGCGTAAGCAATTAGCGCGAACCTTACCCAACGATTTGGATGCCTACGTGCACTTTGCCGAAAATGGCAATGTTGCCCTGGATGTGTTGAGTAGTCAGCCGATCGACATCATGTTCCTTGATTTGACTATGCCGGAACTTGATGGGTATCAGACACTTGAAGCGATGCAAGAAGCCGGAATGACGGTGCCTGTCGTCGTGGTCTCAGGCGACATTCAGCCGCTTGCCCAGCAGCAAGTGCTGGAACGGGGGGCCAAAGACTTTGTTAAAAAGCCCATCAGTCGTGAGCGCGTCGATGCATTGATCAAGGCGTATTTACCCACTGCTTCTGCGTCAGAGACCGAGCGTTCACACGCGCCCAAAGAAAAACTCAGTCGCCGAGATATTTACATGGAAGTGGTGAACATTGCGATGGGGCAGGCAGCAGATAAACTTGCCCGACATTGCGGGGTGTTTGTCCACATGCCACTGCCACAGGTCAATGTGTTTGAAGTGACCGAGTTGACGATGACTATCCGGCACTTGGCCCAATCAAATACCATGAACGGTGTGTGTCAGGGTTTCAGTGGGGAGGGGATCGCTGGCGAAGCGCTGATGCTGATTAGTGATTCCAGTATTACCGAGATGGTGACATTGTTGGACTATCCCGAGGATGGGTCGGTCGACAACGAGCTCGAATTGCTGGTCGATATTAGCAATATTCTGATTAGTGCCTTTTTAAAGGGCTTAGGCGATCAAGGCGCGTTAGAGTTTTCGCAAAGCTATCCGGCGCTCTTGGGTCAGCACGCTGAAGTGGATCAGTTGATAGCGGCGATGAAAGGGTCATGGAAACGCACAGTGACCATTGAAGTCAGTTATCAAATTGATGGGACAGATATAAAATGCGATTTGTTACTATTGCTACTGGATGAGTCTTTGCCGCTGCTCGATGCGAAGTTGGCCTACCTAATGGATGAGGAGTAATGCGATGAGCACAGAAGATTTTGACCAATTCCATTGGATGCTCGATATGGTACAGCACATCGACATGGGATTGATTGTGTTAGACAGAGACTTCCATATCCAAATGTGGAATGGCTTTATGGTTCACCATAGCGGTAAACACGCTAAAGATGTGCAAAACCGCTCGTTATTCGAGGTGTTTCCGGAGATCAATGAGCCTTGGTTTCGTGCCAAGTCGCAACCCGTGTTCGATCTCCGTTGTCGCAGTTTTATTGTCTGGCAGCAACGCCCGTATTTGTTCCGTTGTCGTCATGTTCGCCCGATCACCGGTCAGCTCCCCTTTATGTATCAAAACGTCACCATGCACCCAATGGCGAATACGCGGGGTGAGGTCAATCACATGTTTATCTCCATCCAGGATGTGACTAATGAGGCGTTGGCGAGCCAAACGCCGCGTGCTACAGCACCATCACAACAAGCCGCGCCAAAATAAGCATCTCAAAATAGCCAACCGTGAGTGTCTAGAGTGATTGGTTCCCGCGGTTGTTATTCGTGGTTGCATGATTATCAGGGTCACAGACGGCATAAGTGCCGCCTTTTAGCGATTTCTTCGCATAATACATGGCGGCATCTGAGCAATTGAGCAGCTGTTCGACCGATTCTCCATGATCTGGATAGCAAGCGATGCCGATGCTGGCGGAAAGGTGTGCGTGTTGCTGGTCATCTATTGCAAATGGCTGATTGAGACTCGAGATAATTTTCTCGGCGACGCGTGCGGCGTCTTCTGAGTGGCTGGTATACTCTAAAATCACCGCGAATTCGTCGCCGCCCAGGCGAGCGAGGGTGTCTGAGTTACGGATGCTTTGGCCCATCCGCTTAGTCGTTTCCACTAACACACTGTCTCCGGCGTCATGGCCATAGGTATCGTTTATTTTCTTAAAGCCATCGAGATCGATAAACAGTAGGGCAAAATGTGCGCCTTGCTGACGTGCTTGCGCCAGCACAACATCCGCACGCTGCTTAAAGGCGACGCGGTTAAGCGCGCCTGTCAGGGTGTCGGTATGCGCCATATGCTCAAACTGCAGGTAAAGACGCTTGGTTTCGTTGATATCTTGGTGCGTGCCCGCCATGCGAATTGGGTTATGGTCGCGATCCCACTCCATGACTTTACCCTTGGCCAAGATCCAAACCCAAAACCCATCTTTATGCAGCATGCGAAACTCACATTCATAAAAAGGGTTAGAGTCGCTAAAGGCGGCATCAATTTCTTTAGACGCGCGCGCGAAATCTTCGCTATGACAAAGCTTTTTCCAGGTTTCAAATGAGGCAGGTATCAGCTCGTGTTTTTGATATCCCAAAATTTCTGCCCAGCGCTCATTAATAACCAGCTCTCCGCTAGGGATATGCCACTCCCAAGTGCCGACATGGGTACCGCGGATTATTTCATCTAAGCGTTTACGCTCCAGTTGCAGCTCATATTCGGTGCGTCGTGACTTAGCGAGAATAAACCACATTGTCGCGAGCCCTGCACCGAGCACAATGATAATCAAGGATGTAATAATCAGTTGGTGATTTTTTTGCGTGGCGATTTGCTCGGTCTGTTGTGCTACCATTTGCTCGAGTCGGTTTTGATAGTGCCACAGTGATGCCTGAGTGGCCCGATAATCACTGATATCGGTGATAATTGAAAAAAGGGTTGGTTCATCGCGGTAGATAATGGGTATCGAGGATACCCTTACGGTTTTGGTCGTGCCGTCCGATAATATATGGCTGAAAACGAAATAGTTTCGGTTTTCTAATTCCGCCAGCTTACGTTCTTCAGCGACGGCATCAGGGGGCAGGGCATTAATGCTGGCGATATTCATTTGGGTCAGCGTCTGCTGTGAATAGCCGTAAAAGTCGCTAGCTGCTGGGTTGGCGGCTTTGATTTCACCAGTATCTGGGTCAAGGAGAAGCATGACCAGTGCATGTTTCTCAAACAGCTGATCGAAAAGATCGTTTGTCTCTTGCGTCGTTGCGAACGCAAACGGCACCTGCAGTATAAAAAAAAATAAGATGAAAAACGGCTTCATCACGCGTGTCGTCACTCGTCCCCAATGAAAACTTAAGCGTAACATATAGGTTAATTTTTTGTGTGACGGGGACGGGCTGTTCTCACGCGACGACGCTTTGTCCGTGTTTGTATGCAGGCTTTGTGATGATGCTCACTATGTTAGTTAAATGTTTTTACTCTGTTTCTTTGATGGTGGTCGAGGGCACGACGATGTCAAGCGATGGGGCACGTTAGGCAGTTGATTGACACCTGTTTGTAACGCATTAATACGCGTGTCGGGTGATGGATGGGTTGAAAGCAACTCCGGCGGCGCGCCTTTGGATGCTTTTGCCATATTTTGCCACAGGGTAACGCTGGCGCTCGGGTCAAACCCTGCTTGATGCATTAACTGCAGACCAATCTTATCCGATTCTGATTCTTGAGCGCGGTTATAAGGAAGCAATATCCCCACTTGGACGCCAAGCCCAAGCCCTGCGAGGGCAAGATCGCCATAGGGGTTATCAGAAAGAGTGATGCCGGTAATGGTCAACCCCAAGGCAGTGAGTTGCGAGCGCGATAAGCGCTCGTTACTGTGATCGGCAAGGACGTGCCCAATTTCGTGGCCGATCACTGCAGCCAATTGATCGGGCGTTTTTGCAACGTCGAGCAGTCCGGTGTAAACGCCGATCTTTCCGCCGGGAAGTGCAAAGGCGTTGACTTGATCACTGTCGAATACCACCACTTCCCATTCCGAGAAGTTGGATTGCGGTGGCACCACTTTTAAGATGGCGGCGGTGACGCATTGCACGTAGGCGTTGATGGCTTTGTCGTCACTGATAGGTTGCGACTTTTTCATCTCCTCAAACGAACGCTGTCCCAGATTCGCCATGTCATCACCGGAAAAAAGCAATAACTGGTTTCGTCCCGTTGGCGAGTGAGAGCAAGATGAAAGCATAACCATCAGGCATAGAGATAGCATGACGGTTTTAGCAGTGCGTAGCATGGTCATTTCCTGTATCGTTTTGCGCCACAGTCGCAGTGAATATAAGCAAAGATATCAGAGTGCTAATGTACTGGCTTCTTGGCTTAACGTCTACTGGTGCGCGCAGGCAGCGTTAGGCGCGGCTTGATAGTCCGCGTTTCGCGCAGCGATTTCCTTTCCATCGGGATAAACAGCAATGGGTGAAAGTATTGTGAGTATTTGGAAAAAAGACATGTCGTTAGCGGGGTTAAATGCCTCTTCGACTAATACGTTGGTCGCGCATTTAGGGATTGAATATACGGCTTTTGATGCGCAGAGTTTAACGGGAACCATGCCGGTGGCACCGCATACGCATCAGCCGCTGGGCATGCTCCATGGTGGCGCATCTGTCGTGCTTGCTGAAACACTAGGCTCCTTGGCAGCAAACATGTGTGTGCCAGAAGGAAAGTACTGTGTCGGGTTGGACATCAATGCCAATCATCTGCGTGCGATGCGAGAAGGCACGGTGACGGGCGTGGCGACCCCAGTGCATCTCGGCGCAACCACGCAGGTGTGGAATATCACCATCCAAGATGAACGAGGCCGGGATGTGTGCGTGAGCCGACTCACTATGGCGGTACTCACTGATAAGCGCGCCGATAAATCCTTGGAGGACTGAGCAAGATGGTGGTCGATATAGAACACGGCAAGCTAATCGTGACCGCGCATGAGGTGGTGATCCAATTGCCCGCAATGAAATTGAGCATGCAGGTGCAATCTGACTCGTTACAGATTATCGCCGACGCCAATGTGCTGGTGGCTGATGCCGGTGATGTGCGTTGGTCACTGCCGTTAAGTGCACAACATATTGCGTTGATTTCAGATATGACGGGCATCCAACCTCAGTAGCCACCTTACCCATACCGTGCTAGTGGCAACGATCACTCGCACGGTTGGTTAGAGGCTAACTTGATGCGCCGTTAGCTGTGCGAGGTGCTGACTTCGTAGCTGGTGAATTTACGCACGTTAATCACGCCAGTATCGAAAATCAAATACTGTCCTTTAATGCCTTTCAAAACCCCACTCACCTCGGCATTTTTATCAAAGTTATGTGAACTTATTTTGGTTGGGTGCTCAGTGACAGGGTAACTAAAAGTGAGGGCGTCAAGTGCTGCAGGCAAGACCGCATCATTGCCAAATTGCAGACGGATATCCGCTAATTCTGGCTCGATCGCTTGGGTTAAACGTTCAGCCTCTGCGTGAAGATCAAGCGGGTCATTGTCGCCTTTTAGGAGCGCGCGCCAATTGGTTTTATCCGCGACATGTTTCGCCATCGCGACTTCAACTAGCCCGGAAATCTGGCGTGTTTTAACCCGAAACAACGGGAGAGCTTGCGTGGCACCTTGATCGTGCCAGCGTGTTGGCATCTGGTTAGCGCGGGTAATCCCCACTTTTAATCCCGAGGTGTTGGCGAGATAAACAATATGATCCGTCATGCAGAACTGTTCTCCCCACTCGGGCTCACGACAGGTTCCTTGCGCATAGTGGCAGGTTTCAGGCTTCATAATACACATATCGCAACGCGCGAGCTTTTTCATGCAGGGGTAACAATGGCCTTGCGAATAGCTTTTTTTGGTTTTTCGCCCACAGGCATCGCAAAAGATATTGCCAGTATGCGTCAGGGTTAATCTCTGCCCAAGCAATGGATTGAGGTGTAGCTCTTCATTACCCACCCGCAGAAAGTATTGTACGTCGGCGCCGGCTTCTGTGCGCATCTTATCTAGGGTTCCAATCACGACTTTGCTCATTATGGTTTTATTAAGAGCGGCAAGTGTAGCAAATGGGAGAGAGCGGAGTAAGGCAGAGAGGAAAACAGGCAAGCGACAACCTGCCTGTCTCGAAAACGGATTAGCCGAGGCGAGCTTCTATGCTTTTTTGTGTGTCTGTGGTGTGCTCACGATAAAGCGTAACGGAGACCACTAAGAGGTCTTTCTTGGTATCTTCGCTAACCTGATCGATCACGAAATAATCCGCCTCTTCTTTTTCCACCCCTCGTTCGGCCAGGCGTAAGACATCTTCTTGAATATCGCCTTGTATCTCCACGTTGGCCGTTTCTTCAAAATCACCAAACTCAAGCGTGGACTTGGCAATTAGCTCAGGCGCTGCAGAGGCGTGAAATGAAAAAAAAGAGAGAACAAATAGCGCAGTAGAGAGACCTTTTTTCATAAGACATCGGATACATTGGTGAATTTACTGACAACCTACTACGCAGCAGAAAAGGGGTTGTCAGCGTCATGTTAGAAACGTGATATCAACGCCTATCGTGTGGCGTCTTCGATATCGTCGCTAAATACGTCGTTGTCACTGCGTGCGTCTTGGCCTTGGAGCACGCCAATATCGCCGTAGTAGTCGGCTAATAGGTCGTCATCGGTTGGGATGACTTGATGTTGTAAACTATCCATTTCTTTCTCCTTGGGTGACTCTAACAGCCCACATGAAGGAAGGCTAACGACCCTTTATGTCATCACCATGACAGCTTGCTAGACTCTCGCAATCTTTTTGGTAGGTCAATGACTTTTAGCGCTTATTGGGGTTTGAACGTCGCCACGACGGGACAATGATCGCTGAGCCTGAATTTCATGACGTTATGATAGGCAAAATGATGCTGAAAACTATATTGCCACCGAGACGCCAACGATTCGGAGACTAAAACATGATCGATTAAGCGGCTGTACATCACTTGGTTCCAGGTCTGAGTCCGCCAGTTATAGCGTCGTGCTTTACAACGTGCGCGTACACTCTCTGTTACGTTGATGATGTTTGTTGGTCTCGAGGCATCGTCGAGAAGGGATTGGCGGAATTGTTGCCAAAACGGATCCTGCTTTTCACTGATATAGCGATTAAAGTCACCTGCAATGAGGATGTTTTTATCACCATGTTCACGCACCCAATCGGCTAACACACTGAATTGCTTGCGTAGCTTTTCGCAGCTTCGTGAGGCTTGCGCTTGCTTAAAACAGCCGGACTTAAGATGCACCGACAGCATATGAACCGGTTCTTGGCCCGGCGGTGTGACCACAACATAGGTGCCATATCGCAGAGAGGGCACGCCAAAAAAACCAGGTAGCGCGATTTGACGCAGATCGCGAGGGTCGTCTACTTTCCAGTCTTTACGGACGGCGAACCCCGTCAGTTGCTGACTTTGTGTGCTGTCTTTAAGGGCGGCATAACGATCGGAAAAATAGACATTATACGCCTCTGTGGGAATGACTCGTGCCAGTGCCTCAGGACTATCAACCTCCTGAAAAGCCAACACATCGGGGGCGAGTTGAACAAAGATCGACGAAAGCTGTTGATAATCGTCTTGATGACGGACGCCGGCTCGTTGATCACCCTTTAAGGTCAGCCACTCAAAATTCCATGTTGCCACTGTCAGTCCATAGCTAGGGGCTGAAAATACCCCAACAAGCACGAGCAGACCTAAAACTCGAAGTACGATGGTGGATACCTCATTATTACGCGTTCCACTGTGATCTTACTGGAAATGTTGCGCATGCAGTGGAGCATTGTAGCACTTTGCGGAGAACCTTTGATTTTAACTGATAACTATCATAACGAAGATCAGTGAGATTGCGGTACAGATAGGCATTTGATTCGTCAGTTGGACGTTATTCGAGACTTCGATGATCTGTGTCAACACAATGTGCCCCCTAGTTGCTATCTAATACCACATCTTGTGTTTTAGTGTATTTTGTATCCTATATATGGTGTGGAGGGCATATGCCAGCGGTAATTAAGCGCGATGGAACACGCGTCCCATTTGATGCAGATCGGATTGTCCAGGCGGTGACATGTGCGCGAGAGTCGGCGCAATCGATGCGAGAGGCTGAGCTGTGTCAACTGACCGACGCAGACATCCTCCGCTTAGCAGATACCATCGCGACGCAGTTTGCTGGCGAGGCCGAGGTGGATATTGATCATATTCAATATGCCGTTGAAGATTTCCTCATGACCGGACCGCATAAAGCGGTGGCACGTGCCTATATTGAATATCGCCATGATAGAGACATCGCTCGCGAGCGCCGTGGCCGTTTGAATCATGAAGTACAAGGGCTGGTCGGGCAAACTAACACTGAATTGCTGCACGAGAATGCCAACAAAGACAGTAAAGTCATCCCTACTCAGCGTGACTTGCTCGCGGGGATCGTCGCCAAACACTATGCCAAGCAACACATGTTGCCCAGTGCCGTGGTAAGAGCGCATGAATCGGGTGAAATTCACTATCACGATTTGGACTATTCACCTTTCTTTCCGATGTTCAACTGCATGCTAATTGACTTGGCTGGCATGCTGCAAAAAGGCTTTAAGATGGGCAATGCGGAAATTGCGCCGCCCAAGTCCATCTCAACCGCTACCGCGGTGACCGCCCAAATCATCGCACAAGTCGCGAGTCATATTTACGGTGGTACCACGATTAACCGCATTGATGAAGTGCTGGCCCCTTATGTTGAAGCCAGTTATCAAAAGCACTTGTTGGTGGCGCGTGAGTGGTCTGTCAGTGATCCCGACGCTTATGCCCGCGCCCGTGCTGATAAAGAGTGTTTTGATGCCTTTCAGTCGTTGGAGTATGAGGTCAACACGTTGCACACGGCGAATGGGCAGACTCCTTTTGTCACCTTTGGCCTCGGCTTAGGTAAGAGCTGGGCGGCACGTGCCGTGCAACGTGCTGTTTTAGCGAATCGGATTGCTGGTTTGGGTGAAAATCGAAAAACGGCCGTCTTCCCGAAATTGGTGTTTTGTATCCGAGAGGGCTTAAACCGTCGCCCGAGTGATCCCAATTACGATATCAAACAATTAGCACTCGAGTGCGCCTCTAAGCGTATGTACCCAGATATTCTCAATTATGACCAAGTGGTATCCGTCACGGGCTCCTTCAAAACCCCAATGGGGTGCCGAAGCTTTTTAAGCGCTTACGAAGAGGACGGTACACTGGTGCATGAAGGACGTAACAACTTGGGTGTCGTCAGCGTTAATTTACCTCGTTTAGCCATTGAGGCGGAGGGGGACGAAGACGAGTTCTATGCGCGCCTTGATGCAACGTTAAGCCTTGCGCGCCAGGCACTCGATACCCGGATTGCTCGTTTTAAAGGGGTGAAAGCGCGGGTGGCACCGATTTTATATATGGAAGGCGCATGTGGTATCCGTTTGAACCCAGACGATGATGTCAGTGATATTTTTAAACATGGGCGTGCGTCTATTTCGCTAGGTTACATTGGCCTGCACGAGACCATCAATGCGCTGTACGGTAGCGTGCCGCACATCTACGACAGCGTGGTGAAACAAAAGAAAGCCAAAGCGATTGTGGCTTATTTACATGATGCGACCGAGCGTTGGAAAGCCGAAACAGGTTATGGATTTAGTTTGTACAGCACCCCAAGTGAAAACTTGTGCAGTCGTTTTTGTCAGCTCGATACCCAGGCGTTTGGTGTGATTGAAGGGGTGACAGATAAAGGGTATTACACCAACAGCTTCCATCTGGATGTGGAAAAGCAGGTGACGCCTTACGATAAAATCGATTTTGAGATGGATTACCCGCGCTTAGCCAATGGTGGCTTTATTTGCTACGGGGAATATCCCAACATTCAACACAACCTAGAAGCGTTAGAGAACGTTTGGGACTACAGCTACGATCGCGTGCCATACTATGGTACCAACACGCCGATTGATGAATGCTACGAGTGTGGTTTTACCGGCGAATTTAATTGCACCAGTAAAGGCTTCACTTGTCCGGCTTGCGGCAATCATGACCCAGCACGTGTGTCAGTGACACGACGTGTGTGCGGCTATTTAGGAAGCCCTGATACACGACCTTTTAATCCGGGTAAACAGCAAGAAGTGATTCGTCGTGTGAAACACATGTAGGGGGAAGCGTGAACTATCACCAATACCTTCCCGTTGATGTGGTCAACGGGCCAGGCACACGTTGTACCTTGTTTGTATCGGGGTGCGAACACCAATGCCGTGGTTGTTACAACAAAGCCACCTGGCCGCTGAACAGCGGCCATCCTTTCACTGATCTGATGCAAGAGCAGATTGTTCAAGACTTACTCGATTCACGGATCCCTCGCCGAGGATTATCATTGAGCGGTGGTGATCCGCTTCATCCTGCTAATATCGACAGTGTAAAAGAATTGTTACAAGAGGTGGTGAGCCGCGCACCGAGCAAAGACATTTGGCTGTGGACAGGTTATACATTGGCAGAATTGTCATCAAAACAGCGAGATGTTGTCGATTTGGTTGATGTATTAATTGACGGCAAGTTTATCCAAGATGAAGCGGATCCTCATTTAGTGTGGCGGGGAAGTGCCAATCAATGCGTACACTTTCTGTCCGAGCGTGCCCGAAAAGGGCAAGAGAATCATGGTTAAGAGGTTGCCAATTTTCCCGCATGGGGTAGGGTATAGCGTATCTTGAGCATTCAGGCTTAAAAGGACGTAATACTATGTTAGATCTGCTCTCGCCTGCTCAGCAGGATCCGATTCTCTCCTTGTCATTGGCGTATCGTGATGATCCGCGTGAGCACAAAATGGACTTGGGCATTGGCGTATACCGTGACAGTCAGGGTCAAACGCCGATCATGCACGCCGTTAAAGCGGCGCAACAATCACTGGCACAAAGCCAACAAACTAAGGCCTATGTCGGGCTGGCGGGTAATGAAAATTTCAACCAAGCCATGGTTGACCTCTTGCTCAAAGGGACCGATGCTTACCACCGATGTGCGGCGGTGCAAACCCCAGGTGCGAGTGGCGCACTGCGCATGTTGGCTGATTTGATGAATCTGGCCAAGCCGGTGACCACTGTGTGGTTGACCGATCCTAGCTATGTGAATCACAAACCTGTCATGGAAGCGGCAGGCCTGACGGTCAAGTTCTACCCGTATTTTAATCGCGACACCAAAATGGTGGATACCGATGCCATGCTTAACGCGTTGTCGCAAGCTGGTGCGGACGATGTGGTATTACTGCATGGCTGTTGCCATAACCCCACGGGCGCTGATATCAGCTTGAAAGAATGGGAAGCGATTACCGAGCTTGCTAACCGTAATGGCTTTACACCGTTTGTGGATATTGCCTACCAGGGCTTCGGTGATGGTGTGGAGGAAGATGCGCGTGGTTTGCGTATTCTCGCCGACAACGTTGAGGAAATGTTGATTGCCACCTCGTGCTCTAAGAGCTTTGGGTTGTACCGTGAGCGCACTGGCGCAGCGATTGTGGTGGGTAAATCTGCTCAAGAAGCGCAAAATGCGAAAGGGCGTATCCTTCAGCTTGCGCGAAGCACTTATACCATGCCGCCTGATCACGGTGCCGCGATTGTTGAAACCATCCTCACCGACGACGCCCTCACCAAACAGTGGCGAGATGAAATTGAGGCGATGAACACTCGGATCAATACGTTACGTGAAGGGTTGACAGCAGCACTGCGCGACCGTACGGGCGATGGTTATTTTGATTTTATTCAGCACCACCGTGGTATGTTCTCTGTCCTCGGGTTAACGGTTGATCAGGTGAATCAGCTACGCGACCGACATGGCGTGTACGCAGTGGGTGATAGTCGGATTAACATTGCCGGCTTGGCTGAACGTCATATTGATAGACTGGCCGATGCGCTGGTGGATGTGACACGCAACGGCTAACTGCTGCGGCGCTAATGGTCGAAACTTAATAAAAAGGGGCTTTAAGCCCCTTTGTTCGTCTATATCTAAATCATCGCTTATTTTTGAGGTAACGTTTACGGCGGGCCTCTTTTTTAGCGGCTTTTTCTTGCTCTCGGCGGGCGTTGTCTTCTTCAACCTGTACCAGCTCGGTTTCAATCATATCCGGTTTTTCTAAAGTGAGGCCACCCAGCGCACCAGCGCGTAAGTCGTGCAACAGCACTTCTGAGGCTTTATGCAAGTCGACCCGTCCACCCGCGCGCAAACAACCACGTTTGGCACCAATCGCTTCCATTAACTCAATGTCTGTTTCGGGTAATACATCAAGCTGATAGCGTTCTTTAAGCCGCTCGGGATAGGCGCTCGCCAAGTATTCCACGGTATAAAAGGCGACTTCGTCATAATCCATTGCCGTGTCTTTAACGGCGCCGGTTGCCGCGAGACGAAAACCGCTGTGTGGGTTCTCAACCTTTGGCCATAAAATCCCGGGTGTATCGGATAGCACCACACCATTTTGCAGGTTGATCCGCTGTTGTTGGCGCGTCACCGCGGGTTGGTTACCGGTTTTTGCTATCACTCGGCCAGCAAGGCTATTAATAATGGTGGACTTGCCGACGTTGGGGATCCCCATGATCATCGAGCGAATGTTTTTTCCCATGGTTTCACGGTGTGGGGCGAGTGAGCGGCAGCGATCCATGATTTGATTGACTTCATGCGGGTGCGAGGTAGTGATTGCCATCGCCGACACGCCTTGCTCTTTTTCTAGGTGAGCCATCCACATTTCGGTCATCGTCGGATCGGCCAGATCGCGCTTATTAAGTACCTTGATCACCGGCTTTTCACCACGCAGCGTACTGATGAGCGGATTTTCGCTACTAAACGGAATGCGCGCATCGAGCACCTCGATGATCACGTCGATCTTAGGGATGACCTCTTCGATCTCCTTACGAGCTTTATGCATATGCCCAGGAAACCACTGGATTTTGTTGTTAACCATGTTTGTACAACCTTGCTGATGCCAGTGCGCCAACACGATATCAGTCAGTGGCGCAAGAATGGCGCGCATCATACCACTTAATCAGAGGGATGAGAAAAGCTGGGGCAGGTGTGACTAACTACGTATCTTTCTTTCTCGGGCTTAATTGCTTATCACACCATTTTTCAATAGAGGGGGCGTATAAGGTGAACAGGCCAATCATCATGGCGATGGCGCAGATTACATAGATAGCTGTCATTGCAACCCTCCTTATTGGTTAACTTTAGTATACACCTTGTTTCGCCTTTCCTCGGCCCCAGGTGCCGAGGAAAGGCGCGTGTTTGGATCAGGTCGATGAAGATGGTTTGGTATCTGTATCAAACTGCTTGATCAGGACCGAGGTGTCGCAACGTCCATAGCCGCGCGCTTGTAACTTGTTATACTGTTGATCCACCTGCTCGGTTAAGGGAAGTCCAACGCCTAACTTGGCGGCTTCTTCTAAACAAAAGCCCAGATCTTTACGCATCCAATCAATCGCAAAGCCAAAATCAAAACTGTCTTCTGCCATGGTCAAAGCACGATTTTCCATTTGCCAAGAGCCTGCGGCCCCGTGCTTAATGGCATTGATCATCTTTTCGATATCGAGATCAGCGGATTGCGCGAAGGTGAGTGCCTCGGATAAGCCTTGTAAGACGCCGGCAATACATATTTGGTTAGCCATCTTGCAGCGTTGACCACTGCCATGCGGGCCAATATGCTGGATTGCGCTGGCATAGACGTTCATTACTGGTTCAATGTCACCGAACACAGTCGGGTTGCCACCGACCATGATGGTGAGTGCGCCTTTTTCCGCACCGGCTTGGCCGCCTGAGACGGGGGCATCGAGAAAGCTCAGGCCTTGACGCTCGCATACTTGTGCCAACTCAAGGGCTAGCTCGGCAGAGGTGGTGGTGTGATCGACCAGCGTACTGCCTTTTTTCATATTGGCTAACACACCAATATCGCCATACACCACACTGCGTACGTCATCATCGTTTCCCACGCACATAAAGACGATGTCAGCATCAGCCACGGCTTCGGCTGGCGTTATTCCATATGTGCCTGAATAGGTGTCGCACCAAGCTTCGGCTTTGCCGGTGGTGCGGTTATAGACGCAAGTTGGGTAGCCGTGGCGCTGAAGGTGCCCAGCCATTGGAAAGCCCATCACGCCTAGGCCAATAAAGGCCACCTTGATATCGTTAACTTGCATGGTCATCTTGCTTCCTTGTCGTTTCGTTGTCGTTAATTTATCAGAAACTTAACCTTTCTTGCATGTGTCAATGTTAAGCTTGTATCATCCTTTTTTGTGTTGTAACACGGATAATTATGACAGCACGACAACCTTTCTCGTTAACGATTGCCCATATTAACGACACGCACTCTCACTTTGAGTCCACGCCTGTCTCGCTAAACTTGGATGATAATGCGACACCGGTTTATGCCAATAGCGGCGGGTTCGCACGCATTGCTTCAGCCGTGGCACATTTTCGTGAGCAGGCTAAGCAAGATGACCATGCATTCCTTTTTCTGCACGCAGGTGATTGCTTTCAAGGGACTCTGTATTACTCCTTGTTCAAAGGTAAGGCGAATGCAGATTTGCTGAATCGACTCGGTATTGATGCGATGGCGATTGGTAATCACGAGCTTGACCAAGGGAATGGCCCCGTGGCTGACTTTCTTGATGATATTCAATTCCCATTGCTTGCGGGGAATTGGCATGTGGCGGATGAGTCAAAAGACAAGGACAAGCGCGTCAGTGAGAAACCCGCTTTACTGCCATACATCGCCCCGGAGGAGCGCGCGAGTACACTCATTAAAACCTATGCCGGACACAAAGTGGGCATCTTCAGTTTAGCGGTTGAGCAAATGGCGGCATTGGCACACCCTGATCATGATACTCCTTTCTTGCCTGCAACACGCATCGCCGAAAACACCGTGGCTTTTTTGCGTCAACAAGGCGTGAACACCATTATTCTATTGAGCCACTTGGGTTATGACAAAGACAAGGAATTAGCGGCTGCGGTTAATGGGATTGATGTGATTGTGGGAGGACATACCCATGTGCTGCAGGGAGACTTTCAAAACCTTGGTTTGGCGAAAGAAGATCCCTACGGCTATAAAGTCAATGATACCTGGATTGTGCAAGCGGGTTGCCATGCGCAAGCCATCGGTCGCTTTACGTTATCTATCGATGAAAACGGTCGGCCAGTTGCCTTTGATGGTCAAAATTACTTGTTGCTCGGGCGCAGTCTCGCGATGGATGCCTCGCGGGAACAGCAATTGACTGAAGGCTCATATCAAGCAGTAAGAAGCTATCTTAACCGACAATACAATGTACTGATATTACCCAGTGATCTTGCATTGAAACAATATCTACAGCGCACCTACCGTCCCCATGTGGCGCAACTAGAAAGTGACGTTGTCACACATGTGCCGCAACGACTCCGTCATGTGCGCGTGCCTGACAGCGAGGGCGGCAGCGAAGTGGCGCCGCTGGTGACAGAAAGCTTTTTATGGGCGGCTCGTGAGCAAGGTATTGAAGCCGATTTTGCTATTCATAATGCGGGTGGCGTGAGAGTCAGTTTAAACGCCGGGCCGCTCTCGGCCGCTTTAATTGCAGGCGCGTTGTTACCGTTTGCTATCGACGTGATCGCCTACCAGGTAACCGGGGCACAGATCCGTCGTGCGATTGAAGGCGCAATCAACAATGCCACAGACAATGGCATGACGGGCCTCGGGTCAGGCAGTTTTCCGTATTGCGCCGATATACGCTATCGCTACGAAGCGTGGCAGCCGATGGGGGCGCGGGTAACACAACTCGAGATAAAGCGCGGTAATCACTGGATAGCCATAGATAATGAGCGACAATACACAGGTGTGTCGTCATCTTATACCGCCCAAGGAAAAGAAGGATACGATGCGATTCAAACCGGCCACCGTCGCTCGATTGGTTTATCCATGGCGGAGTGCTTTATTGACTATGCGCGTCAGCAGCCAGTGTTAGCGCTACCTACTGAGCCTTTAGTGTGTTACCTCCGAACGTCTAGTGAGAGAAAAACCTGCTGGGGTGAATAACTTGGCCTATCCCTTGCTTATTGATAGTCAGCTTGGTGTTTACGGCAGACAATTGCCGTTTAAGTTTTTGACAAGATTGTCGATACATAGAGTGAACCTGAATTGATCGACACATTATCGAAAGGTGAGGGGTTATGGAAAAACGTGATTGGTTTGATATCGGCTTGATCAGTTTTTGGTTGGTGGCTTGGGCATCGATTGTCTACTTTGTGCCGGTCATTTAACCCATTTACTGATCCGCGGATTGCGGGGGAACCTGTTTGAGCCGGGTTCCCCAACGCACTAACAATGGTTGTAAATAGATTGGCAGCTGTATCGCGCCGATTAATGGCAGAAATGCTGGCCCGAGCGCGGCACCGGCAACGGTGTACGTTAGCAGTACATTCCGATTGACCGCCGAAACGGCGGCGATCATGCTCGCCTCCCGCCCCCGTTTGCGATATAGCCCATACGCAATGATGAAAAAAAGTATGCAAATTGCAACTGAAATGGCTAAAAGTTCTAACGCATACCCAGAGTCGTTTTGCCACATTGCCCCGAATGGCCCTACTAGCCCTAATGGAAAACTGAACACCAGCACAATCGTAAACTGTGCCAGTTTGCTGTGAATGCGTTTGAGCTTTTCTGGTTTGATCAGCGCGTGAAAAAGCGCGGCAAACAGCATGGGCCCAAAAATGAAGATCACCAATCGCACGGCATAGCTTTGCAGGTCCAGTGAAAATGAGTCACCGGATAGCACCGTGAGATTAATAAACAAGACCACGGGCATCAGCAACGTTGAAGCAATGGTATATGCCATGGCGATGAGCGCATCCATTCCCAAAGAACGAATGATGGCTGGTGTTGCAAACAAAGATCCAGTAGCGCAAATACCACTGATGGCAAGTAACAAAGGTGCAGACGCGCCGAGTAGCCACGCGAGAGAACAAGTGAGTACGGTAAGTAGCACTGAGTGAACTAATGCGTACACCCAGACCTGCCATTGAGCTAACGCTTTCACTAATAGGCCTTGATGAATGCCAAGTAGGGTAAACAGCATCAAGGCGAATAGCACATAAGGTAAAAACGGAAATAAGGCTAACGAGACGCTCGGAAAGGCAAAGCCAATCAATGCGGCAATAAAAAGACACAACGCTGAATGTTTGGCGAGAAACGCGAGCATGGTCAACACCTTGGTCACATGTGTAACCACGATGTTATCAGGTTTACATAAGTAATCGAGTGAAAAATAGTCTTTTTCAATGATTAATACGCTTTGTCGTACAAAAAGTCAGACAGGATAAGGGAGCGAGCAGTGAATTCAAACAGACAAACTGAATTCATTGATGGTTTGTATGTCAGGTAAGTGATTAGCTTATTTTACTGCAACTTAACATAATGAATACGTGCTAACCGGCAAGCATGTTAGATTAGAAAAACTAATCCATTGATTTAATTTCCATCAGTTTAAATCTCGGGGCAGCCCCTTATAATTTGCGGCGAGTGATTAAGACAACAAAGCGAGGATCTTATGACGACTGCAACGGTTAATATGCCCCGTTCTCGTCGATCTTACGCGGTAACAATCAAAGGACTGATCGCTCACGCCATGGATGTGCTGTTCACTAGCAGCACACACGCCCCCGCTTATGATGCCAGTCGCTTACCGGCACATTTGCAGCGTGATATTGGTATAAACCGATAAGACGACTTAAAACGGATAGAACGCGAAACGCCACATCATCGAGATGTGGCGTTTTTTTTATGGTTTAATCGTTCTCGAATGTTTACGTAAAATGAGTGGCTTGCTAAGCCGACGAATGCGATCAATTGAGGAGTACAAAAGATGGGATGGTTCTCTGCACTGTTTTCCAAGGGAAGCGACAAACAACCACAGGTGTCAGTCACCCCCACAGAATACCAAGGCTATTTAATATACCCTGAATCGACCGCCGAAAACGGTCAATATCGTGTCAGTGGCCGCATTTGCAAACCGGTTGATGACAAGGTACTCACTCATACGTTTATTCGCTCAGATTTGCTGGGAAGTCAGGAAGATGCCAACAGCTTGATGGTCACAAAAGCAAAAATGATGATTGATCAAAACGGTGATCGGCTATTTGATTGAGGGGCGTCAACGAATCGCGCGATAGCAAAAATAATGCATAAATATGAGCAATTAATTCGGATAAAGTGTAGCCCAGATCACATTTATGCCCCAATGGCGATCCCCGCCCTGTGGTGATTAAGGAATAAACTCGTTAAGTTAACACTGTTGCGTTGCTAAGCACGAAATACTGACAACAGACCGCAACAGCGTGATAAGCGAATAAAACCGCTTGGAATGCTTATTTTTGTCAGTGAACCTATTTCAGGCCGCGGTTTTAGCGCCTGTGATAACCAAAAAAATTTCTTATAAGCCAACATTCAGGGAATAGCTATGCAGATTGGTGTTCCAAAAGAGAGGCTCGTTAATGAAACGAGGGTAGCTGCGACACCTAAGTCGGTTGAGCAGCTTATCAAGCTCGGTTTTGACGTCGTAGTAGAGAAGGGTGCAGGTGAAAAAGCAAGCTTTGAAGACACTGCGTACGAACAAGCTGGGGCGAACATTGTTGATACAGATGCTGCCTGGCAGTCTGACATCATCTTTAAAGTTAATGCACCAGGCGTGATTGAAGAGACAGGCCAAGATGAAGTGGCATTGCTGCAAGCAGGCACCACCTTGGTGAGCTTTATTTGGCCCGCTCAAAACGAAGAATTACTCGAACGTCTGTCAGCGCAGAACGTGAATGTGATGGCCATGGATGCGGTCCCACGTATTTCGCGTGCGCAGTCATTGGATGCGCTAAGTTCGATGGCGAACATCGCCGGTTATCGTGCGGTGGTTGAAGCAGCGCATGAGTTTGGCCGCTTCTTTACCGGACAAATCACGGCGGCGGGTAAAGTACCGCCTGCGAAAGTGTTTGTCGCGGGGGCTGGCGTTGCTGGGCTAGCGGCGATTGGCGCAGCCGGTAGCTTGGGGGCGATTGTCCGTGCTTTTGATGTTCGTCCTGAAGTGAAAGAACAAGTCGAGAGCATGGGCGCGGAGTTTCTAGAAGTCGACTTTAAACAAGACAACTCAGACAGTGGCGATGGTTATGCCAAAGAAATGTCTGACGAGTTTAATCAGGCGGCGGAAAAGCTTTATGCGCAGCAAGCAGAAGATGTCGACATTATCGTCACGACCGCACTGATCCCTGGTAAGCCAGCGCCCACGCTGATCACCAAAGAGATGGTTGACAGCATGAAGCCGGGCAGTGTGATCGTCGATCTCGCCGCAGCCAATGGTGGTAACTGTGAGTACACGGAAAAAGACCAAGTGATCACCACGCCCAATGGTGTAAAAGTGATTGGTTACACCGATATGGTCGGCCGTTTGCCCACCCAATCGTCACAGCTTTATGCGACTAACTTAGTCAACCTCACCAAACTGCTTTGCAAAGAGAAAGACGGCAACATCCAGATTGATTTTGATGATGTGGTCGTGCGCGGCGTTACCGTGATCAAAGAAGGCGAGGTCACCTGGCCTGCGCCACCGATTCAAGTCTCTGCGCAACCCAAAGCAGAGCATAAAGCGGAACCCGCTCCTAAGCCGGCACCCAAAAAAACCTCTCGTGCGACCAAGTATGGCCTGATGGCCGCTGCCGCAGGGGCGTTCGGGTGGATTGCCAACTATGCCCCCAGTGAATTCCTCTCACACTTTACCGTTTTCGTACTGGCCTGTGTGGTGGGCTACTACGTGGTATGGAATGTTACTCACGCGCTGCATACCCCGCTGATGTCCGTGACCAATGCGATCTCAGGCATCATCATCGTTGGGGCGTTATTGCAGGTAGGACAAGGCATTGGCTTTGTAACCTTCCTTGCTTTCATTGCCGTGTTGATCGCCAGCATCAATATATTTGGCGGCTTTACTGTTACAAAGCGCATGCTTGAAATGTTCCGTAAAGGGTAAGGAGAAAGAATGTCTGAAGGATTGGTACAAGCTGCGTATATTGTCGCTGCGCTTTGTTTTATTCTCAGTTTGGCTGGGCTATCAAAGCAAGAGTCAGCGCGCGCAGGCAACTATTACGGGATTACCGGGATGGCGATCGCTCTGGTTGCCACTATTTGGGGGCCGGAAGTGCAAGGTGTGGGCTGGATTATTCTGGCCATGGTCATTGGTGGCGCGATCGGTATTTATTACGCCAAGCGCGTAGAAATGACAGAAATGCCTGAGCTGGTGGCGATGCTACACAGTTTCGTGGGTTTGGCTGCGGTATTGGTGGGTTTTAATACCTACATCGATCACCCGCCGCTGACAGGCGCGATGCTTAATATCCACTTGGTCGAGATTTTCCTCGGTGTCTTTATCGGTGCGATCACTTTCACCGGCTCGATTGTCGCCTTTGGTAAGCTACGTGGCGTGATTTCTTCCAAGGCTTTGATGTTGCCACATCGCCACAAGCTTAACTTGGCTGCTGTCGTTGTCTCGTTCCTGTTGCTAATCAGCTTTGTCAACGCAGAAGGTTCAACAGCGGCACTGCTGATAGTGACCGTGATTGCGTTAGCGTTTGGTTATCACCTAGTGGCCTCGATCGGTGGTGCAGACATGCCCGTGGTGGTATCGATGCTGAACTCCTATTCAGGTTGGGCCGCCGCTGCAGCTGGCTTTATGTTGGCAAATGATCTCTTGATTGTGACAGGCGCGCTAGTGGGCTCATCGGGGGCGATTCTGTCTTACATCATGTGTAAAGCGATGAACCGCTCTTTCATTAGTGTGATCGCCGGTGGCTTTGGCTCTGATGGCACTGCGTCTTCTGGTGATGACGAAGTCGGTGAGTATCGAGAAAGCACAGCCGAAGAAGTTGCCGAAATGCTGAAAGAGTCTAACAGCGTCGTCATCGCCCCGGGTTATGGCATGGCGGTTGCGCAAGCCCAATACCCTGTTTACGAGGTGACAGAAAAACTCCGGAGTATGGGGATTGAGGTGCGCTTTGCGATTCACCCTGTTGCGGGTCGTTTACCAGGCCACATGAACGTCTTGTTGGCTGAGGCCAAAGTGCCTTATGACATTGTACTGGAGATGGATGAAATCAATGATGACTTCCCTGACACAGATACGGTTTTGGTCATTGGTGCAAACGATACGGTAAACCCTGCGGCGACGGACGATCCATCGAGTCCCATCGCTGGCATGCCGGTCCTTGAGGTTTGGAACGCCAAAAATGTGGTGGTATTTAAGCGCTCAATGAACACAGGTTATGCCGGGGTGCAAAACCCGCTGTTCTTCAAAGACAATAGCAGTATGCTATTTGGGGACGCGAAACAAAGCGTTGAAGCGATCTTTAAAGCATTATAAATGACGTCTATTGATTGGTGGCGTTGCTGAAAAGAGCCAGTTTCGACTGGCTCTTTTTTTTCGCCACGTCTTTTGGCGTGACGGAGAGTGCCGGGCGCGGCCTTGGAACTTACACGGCACTGACATTTTGATAAAAATTGATGGTAAGCTTGCGATCATGCGAATTCTGCTGCTACTCATTCTTACATTGACTGGCTGGCCAACCTTGGCCGCGAGCACGTTCTCGGAACAGATGACTGCCTTTCGTGCGCAGTTATTGCTTGCCGATCCCGTTGCACGCTATAACCTGATTGGTATTAACCGTGCGTTCCCTCGTGTGCTGCTTAGCCCCGATAGCTTGTTGCCGCAGAGCGCTAATTATCCTTTAAAAGATATTCGCCGCCTTTATCAAGCTGCACAAAAATGCCAAGGCCCGTGGCCCGTCAATCCGAAGGTGACAGAGCCGTTGGTGTTCACGCGAGCGATGTGTAATAACACCCAGCTTCCGGTGGCATGGTTCTCTCGGTCTGGCTTTATTCATCCCGGTGGGGGAAGTTACGCGGCAAGATATGCAGAGCAATTTCCTGAGCGGCGCAGCGAACTAATGCGTTTTTTTCATATTCAAGAGCGGCCTCAAGCAGAACCAGACAGCTTGTTGGGACGATTGCAGCGGATGGAGTCTAATGCCGTTGATGCTTTAAACAGCGGCGCTAAATCGTTAATCAGTCAGAATGAGATGTGGGTGCGCGTTGGCAGTTATTACCATTTATACCAAGCTTCGCAATGGCAGCCATTACTGGCCGAGTTTGATTTAAGGATCACCCCTCGTGGGGAGCAAGATTTCTGTTTGGCGCGAGTGGGCAACATTTGTTGGAATGAGGAAAAAGCGCCCAGTTATTGGCCCTACTTGGTCGGAGCATTAATCGTTATCAACCTTGTGGCACTGGGTGGTTGGGCGTTTAACCGTTGGACGGTGCAGCGCCGGTTGATGCAAGAGCGTATGCTGGTGTTGCAAATTCTCACCCATGAACTGCGCACGCCGATTGCGAGCCTCTCCATGACAGTGGAGGGCTTTCGGCGCAAATTTGATAGTTTACCCGATGAGTTTTATGAGGAGTTCCGCCGGCTTTGCGAGGATTCGCGACGCCTAAAACAATTGGCAGAGGCAAGTAAAGATTATTTACAATCCAACCAGAAACCTCTCAGTAAAGAGACGATCCCTTCTGTTGAAGAGTGGTTGGGTTATATTTGCGACGAGCACCAAGTTACGTTACACGTAAGCCAAGATGGTGCCGTGCGAGCGAATGTTTATTGGTTAGCAACATCGTTGAACAATTTGATTGCTAATGCGGTCAAATATGGCGTTGCACCCGTCGATGTTCATGCTCACGTGTCTGAGGATCGTTTTACGATCGCGATACGCGATCAAGGGGAACTCACGGCCAAGGACTGGAAACATATACGTAAACCTTTTGTCAGCCAAAGTGGACTTGGACTGGGGCTGACGATTGTAGAATCCATGATTGAGCGAATGGGGGGGAAGTTAATTTTATCTGGCCCACCCACCACATTTACTTTGGAGATTCATTGTGACGCAAGCGACGTTACTTCTGGTTGAAGATGATGCCAACCTGGCTGATGGTTTACTGGCAAGCTTGGAACAAGCAGGCTACCGCTGCTTATATGCAGAAAATGCGACAAAAGTGGCCGAATTATGGAGAGATGCCGATCTCGTGATCCTCGATCGCCAATTGCCAGAAGGCGACTCCATTGAGTGGCTAGCGGATTGGAATAAGCTTAAAACCATTCCTGTGATTTTACTGACGGCCATGGTCTCGGTGCGCGATCGTGTAGGCGGCCTGGACTCCGGCGCCACAGACTATATCACCAAACCCTTTGCGGAGGCCGAGTTGCTTGCGCGCGTGCGTGTGCATCTTCGCCATCCCGTGGGTGAGGTGGAAGTCTCGAGCGATGACCTCATTATCAATGATGTGCGTATTGATACCGCGAGCCGAGCGGTATTTTGTGGCGAAGAAGAGATGACTTTGACACGAACTGAGTTCGACCTTTTACACTTTTTGGCCAAGAATGCGGGACGGGTATTTACGCGTGATGAACTATTGGATCAAGTGTGGGGCTACAACCATTATCCCACAACTCGCACCGTCGATACGCACATATTACAGCTGCGGCAAAAGCTACCTTCGGTCAATATCGAAACCTTGCGTGGCGTTGGCTACCGTATGAAAGCATGATGAAAAAGTGGGTCGTTTCTGGAACATTACTGACGATTTTGACTGCAAGTGGTGTGCATGCAGCATGGTTTGATGGCAATGATGCATTAACCAGTGCCCATCAGCGCCTGTTAGAGGGGAAAACCGCGGCCAGTGTCGAATCGATGATTGAGGCGTGGCAACAGCCCAGTCTTTCAGCGTCGCGTCAGGATCATCTGGCTCAGTTATTGGCACTCGCCATTACTGAAGATTGTGGCCGTAGTTTGAGTCGTCAGACGTTGCCGGATTGGCTGAATAATGTCTCCATTCGTCGAGAAACGGTGCAGACTACCAGTCGCGTTTACTACCGCGTCCAAGTGGCGGGAGAGTCGCAGCCTGGTGTTGAGGCGTTTACACTGAAAAAATGGCCGGACGAAACCGTCATCAGTGACGATTTATCGACAGAGCAACAACATCGCTGGCGCCTTGTGAAAGATGGGCTATCAGAGCCGGTTTCTGAAGGGCTTTACCAGTTAACCGCTGAGTCAGTGGCGGGAGAGACATGGTCTAGCTGGTTATTGCTGACACAACCTCAGCCGCGTCAAACGCTGAGCTGGAAAGACACCCGCAGTTGGCACATTGCGCCTTTTGATGATTTTAACTCAACCTGCCAGCGTCCTTTTTTGACGCTTAACCTTTATCCGCAAAACCAAACTGATGGCGCACCGATTTGGTCGGCAGAGAAGCACAAACGACTCCCGACTCAGTTACCCATGCTGGATGTACCCAATGGACAGTATTGGTTCAGTGTTGCCTTGATTGAGCGTCGCTGGCAAGGCGCGTTATCGATAGAAGAAGTACAGCGCATCGGGCGTGCGATTGATCTGCCGGACTTGGACCCCGGCTCACTTGAGGCGATTGCGCCTGAGGCTGATAATCAGTAAAACGACGTTTAGATGTGTCGTAGTTTGATAAAGCTCACAGGTTTTAGTGAACGCTCTCCACCCATTGGGTTTTGCCTCTATTCTTGCTTTTAGTAGCGAGACAAACAATATAGAGGCCGCTCAATGACTTTTAAAACGAAAGCACTTGTTCTAGCGTTAGCCACGTGCTCTGCCAGTGCGATGGCTGCAACCAATCCCACCGATGCGCGCGGCAATGCGATGGGCGGAGTGGGTGTCGCATCGGGCGACTACCTCTCTGCTGGCTTTCATAATCCTGCTTTGGCGGCGCTTGACCCTGACAGCGCGTTTGGTGTCCTCGTGCCTTATCTTGGCGCTGAGGTGCGTGACCCTGATGAGCTGGTTGATGGGCTTGATGATGTAGCGGATGCGTTTGATACCAATGATGCCAATCAAATTGAACAATCATTGAGAGCGGTGCAAGGCGATAAAGCGTATCTCAATGCAGGCGTCGGTGCCGCAGTCGGCATTCCTACTGGCTCTGTCTCGGCCACCCTTTATACCTCAGGGTTGATTGAAGGCGCGGTGTTACCTGATATCGACACCAGTGATTTTGGTGTCACTTCCAACCCCAATTCAACTGCGACCATTATTGCCGCGGGTATTGGTGAGTTAGGGGTCGCGTTGGCCACTAACCTCGAGCTCGCGGGTCAGCGAGTGGCGGTGGGCGTGACGCCGAAACTACAGAGAATTACCACCTATAATTACGGTGTCGCGGTCGACGATTACGATACGGATGATTGGGATGATAGCCGCTACCGAGAAGAAGAAAACACGTTTAACCTTGACCTTGGCGCCGTCTGGCAGTCCGGCCCTTACCGGGTGGGGCTTGCAGGTAAAAACCTTGTTAGCCAAGATGTTGATACTGTGACTAGCGCGAGAACCGGTCACAGTTTCACCTATGAACTTGAGCCGCAAGTCACGCTGGGTTCAGCCTTTGTATCTGACTTTGTCACCCTCGCGGCGGATTTGGATTTGAACAAGAAAAAGGGCTTTAAAGGTACCCTGGATGTGGACGATGACACCCAGTTTTTCCGGGTTGGGGCAGAGTTTGATGCCTTTGGTCATGCGCAGTTACGTACCGGTTATCGCGCGGATCTTGAAGATAACGTCGACAATGCGTTTACGCTCGGTTTAGGGTTGTCTCCCTTTGGTGTGGCCAACTTCGATATTGCTGCCAGTATTATTGATAGCGACAGTTATGGCGGATCGGCTCAGCTGGCATTTACATTCTAGTCCTTTATTGATGATGACAAATGATGAGGCAGGCCCTAAAATGGCCTGCCTTTTTTGATCACGATTTACCACCAAGAGAGCTCCCTATGTTTGATGGCGTCACGTTAAACCATGAACAACAGCAAGAAGCGGCAGAGCGCATTCATGCACTGATGGCAGAAGGGATGAGCAGTGGCGAGGCCATTATGCACGTTGCTAATGAAATCAGAGCGCAAGCGGCGCAGGCATCTTCGTCTGAAGAGTGAGACAAGCTGCAAACAAATCGCCTTTTTATTTACAATTCCGCCAATCCCTGATTTATTTAAAGGAGATCAGTAAAAGGAGTGTCGGATGAGCAATCGGCTTGAAAAGGCGCGCGAGTGGGCGAGGGTGCGGCACGCACTGCAACGTTATGGTGCCCAGCCTTATCGTTGTCACCTTGATCATGTTGAGCGCATTGCCGCGCCCTTTGGTGAGCAAGCACGCATTGTGGCGCAATTGCATGACATTTTGGAAGATACCGCCACACGTGTTGACGAGATCTCAGCACTTTTCGGCCCAACGGTTGCCAGGGCGGTCATGCTCGTGACGGATCCCCGACGGCCAAGCCGGGAAGAGAGAAAGCGCGCATTGAACCAGCGTTTGATCGCGCTCGATCCGAGCGATGAAGCTGCGTGGCTAGCATTAGTGGTAAAAACCTGTGACCGTTTAGCCAATGTGATTGCCAGTAGTGAGCACAGTCCGCCGCGTTTTTTACAATATCAACGCGAGCATGGAGGCTTCCGGGTCGCGGTGTATCGGCCAGGGTTATGTGATCACCTCTGGCGTGAGCTTGATGGCTTGATTGATGCCGGCCAACAAGCAGACCGGCACCCAGATCATCAACTGCACGCATCCATTTCTTGACTCAGGCTAAGCTCGACACGCTTTTCTCTTCAATTCCCAAGACTATCAATCAGATATCGAGGTCATAAATTGTCGGAATCGGTTGACGTTTGTGCTGCGTGGCTTGGTAAACCTGTATGATTTTCTCCTTAACTGCGTTATCGACAGGCTTGCCCTCAAGAAAATCATCTATTTGCTCATAGGTCAGCTGTAGCGCATCTTCATCCGCTTTTTGCGGTGATAAGTCCTCTAAATCAGCGGTGGGCGTTTTATGCACCAAGATGTCTGGCGCCCCCAATGTGGCCGCGAGTTGACGAACCTGGCGCTTGCTTAAACCAAAGAGCGGCGCAAGATCACACGCACCATCGCCGAACTTGGTATAAAAACCCGTGATGTTCTCAGCTGAATGATCGGTACCGATGACCAGCCCTTGGGTTAATCCTGCTATTTCATACTGTGCCACCATTCTTGCGCGTGCTTTGACATTGCCTTTAGCAAAATCAATATGGCTATCATTATCGGGCAGTAGGCCAACGGTAGATACCGCGTCTAAAACCGATTGGTGGTTACCATCGACACCCGGCTTAACGTTTACTGTGACGGTTTTACTCGGCTTAATAAAAGACAGTGCGAGTTGCGCTTCGTCTTCGTCTTTTTGTTCGCCATAGGGCAACCTAACCGCAATGAATTGATAGTGGTCGTTGCTTACTTCTTGGTTAAGCTCTTCAACGGCTAACTGTGCCAGTCGTCCACATGTCGACGAATCGACACCACCACTGATACCTAACACGAGGCTACGTGTCCCTGAACGTTGCAACATGGTTTTGATAAAAGCGATGCGACGACGGATCTCTGTCTCAGGATCGATATTCGGTTGAACGCACATGGCTTCGCGGATCTGGTGTTCCATCTTATGTTCCTCTCAATCACTCTGGCATACGATGTAAATGAAGACGCTATGGGGTTATTGTGCATGATCTCTGTTGGCTTGGGTATAGCGCGAGTGAATCTCCTCACGTTGATGGTGACAGGTTAGGCTTTTGGTCAGATTCATGGCATCATCTCGCGTAATCCCTAAACGCGAGAATGACTTGGCGAAGAGCGTATAATGACAGAGCAAATAGCCGTATTTGGCAGTGCATTTAATCCACCCACTCAAGGTCACGCGTCTGTTTTGGCGCAATTGTGTCATTTTGACAAGGTGCTGCTAGTGCCAAGTTATAAACACGCATGGGGCAAAATGATGGCACCTTACGAGACACGATGCGGGTGGGTACAGGCATTGATTAATGATTTGCGCTTACCGAATCTACACGTGTGTCAGCGAGAGGCGTCGTTAGGGCAAAAAGGTGACGCTGTCACGACATACATGCTGCTTTCCGCGTTACAGCGCGATTACCCTGATGCAGCACTCACGTTCGTCGTTGGCCCTGATAATTTGCTCAAATTTGGCCAATTTGCGCATAGTGCGCAAATACTCTCTCGCTGGTCAGTCTTAGGGATGCCTGAGACGGTGGTGGTGCGTAGTACACATATTCGTGAACGACTGGCGCAAGGCTTACCGATTGATGATCTCACCACACCCAGTATCGCAGCACAGCTGAACGAGACGGTCTTTTGTCGCTAACGGCCTATCGGTGCGTTTTCAAGAACACGCGCGTTTAGCGTTCAAACACACAGGCATAGCGGGTATACAGGGTGTCAGCGTCGGCTGTGGAGAGTCCGGCCGACTCAGCCGCGCGCTGCGGTGTTTTACCGGACTTTATCGCCGCTCTGAGTTGTCGAACGGTAAAATACTCTTGCAGTTGTGCAATGGTTAGCTGGGTGAGTGCTTGTAATTGGTAGTGTTGCGCTGCGCTCACCGGTGGCTGACCTGTTTGGGCGCACGCCGCACAATCTGCCAGCGCTTGCGTGGGCGTATCGAGTTGTTGCGTCGGAGCCAGATGCATGATTTGGTCAAGCAGCACGGCTTGAATGTGATGCGATTGCTGTGCCGTTAATACGGGTGCTGTCGGCGTGCCAAGTTCTATCAAGCCAGCGGTCAGTAATGGAGGCAAAACAACATGCCCCACGCGCTCAGGGAGAGGGTGTTGTGTGCGTGGTGATACGGCCAATTGGTGTAAACGGGTATCGGGCGTGATGGTCAGTGCGTGAAGGCACTCAAAAGGTAGCCAGAACCCCTGACCGGTATAGACAGGGATATCTGTTTTTCCTAAGCGAACAAGCACCAAACCGTCCTCAACATAAAGCAGGTTCGCTGTGTAGCGACGTTTTCGAGGGGTGAATATCAATGAGGGTGTGTGATAAAGAGTGTATTCGCTCGTGTTCTTCATAACCGTGTCTCGATGTAATAAGGCGGCAATGGTGAGCACTTTTGTTGGCGAGGTCAAGTCAAGGACGGCAAGTGGAACTCTTAACCCGCTTGAAGGTCTGACCTCCAACCTGTGTAAAATTTCGGTGGGTTCACTTTGAATCCTTTGTTGACTGCGTAGAATGGCGCGGTTTTTACTCGATATAATGGAAGAAAGTGCAGACAGTTAACGATCCCTATCAAGAGATTCGTCCTTATCACGACGACGAAGTTCCCAGTGCGATTCAGCGCCTCATCCAAGATGATGAGTTCATTAATGCGATCTTGTCTTATCGCTATCCACATGCGTCTGGCCCACTTGGTTGGCTTTTAAAGCCAGCGCTGAAACTGTATCTAACCAAAAAGTGGAACAACATCAAAACAGTGCAGGATGTTCAACTGCATGTTGCCAGTTACATGCGCAAGATGATTAAAACAACGTGCGACAAAGTCACGGTTTCAGGCATAGAAAAGTTGGATCCGAATAAAGCGTACCTCTTTGTCTCGAATCACCGAGATATTGCCATGGATCCCGCGTTAGTAAACTGGTGCTTGCATCAGCAAGGGCTTGATACCGTGAGGATTGCCATTGGTGATAACTTATTGCGTAAGCCGTGTGCGACCGAGCTGATGAAGCTCAATAAAAGTTTTATCGTCAAACGCTCTGCCAAAGCACCACGTGAAATGATGAAGTCGCTATCACAGCTTTCTGCCTATTTACGCTTATCGCTGGATGAGGGGCAATCTATCTGGATTGCTCAGCGTGAGGGGCGGGCAAAGACCGGTCAAGATGTCACGGATCCGGCGATCTTAAAAATGTTCTTTATGGAAGGGCGAAAACGTAAGCAAGCGTTTGATGCCTACATGGAGGCACTGAATGTGGTGCCTGTGGCTATCTCTTATCAAAATGACCCGTGTGATGTGGACAAAGCGACTGAATTAGATGCGGTCAATCGCCTTGGCGCCTACGAAAAAAGCGAGTTTGAAGACATTCAAACCATTGTGAAAGGGATTGTCGGAGATAAACGGCATGTGCACGTGGCGTTTGGTGAACCTGTGACGTTGTCACAAGACACGCCCGAGTCAATGGCCGCGAAAATTGATGCGCAAATCCACCAGTTATACCGTTTATACCCCGCAAATTATATTGCCGCTGGGGTAGAACATGACAGTGTCACGCCAGCAGAGCAGCGCTTATATGAGCAAAAGCTTGCTCAGGCTCCCGACGCGGCACGTGATTACTTGCGCCAAATGTACGCAAACCCGGTACTCAACCAATCAAAGACGATGCCAACCTCCAATACGCCGACCAGCGGTCTCACTGCTGAGCAGCGATAAGTGACGGCGTCACAATTAAGGGCGATCCCAAGTCGGGGGATCGCCAATTTCTTGCAGCATAAAGTCGACAAACTCTCTCACTTTGGGCGCGAGATGCTTGCGTCTTGGGTAAACAATGTAAATGGGTAACTCAAGACAAGGCTTCCATTCAGGAATGAGCTCAATAAGCTCGCCTTTTTCTATTTCCTCGTTGATAAGGTAAGTAGCTAAATAGGCAATGCCAAGTCCCGCCTTTACCGCCTCTAGCACAGCGGGCGCGTTATTTATTGTGTACTGTCCGCTAACATGCACCACTTGCTCTATGCCCGCTTTTACAAACGGCCATTTATCATAGCGGCGTTCACGGCTTTGATAGGTAATGCAATCGTGCTGACGCAAATCACCCAGTTGTTGTGGTGTGCCTCTCGCTTCTAGGTAGCTGGGTGCCGCGACCAGTTTAAATTGGCAATCAGCCAGCTTTCGCGCCACCATGCCTTCAGGAGGATGTTCATGGATCGCGACCCAGCAATCATAGCCTTCCTCGACGAGGTTAGGGCGGTGGTCAAAAAGGTTAATGTTAAGATTAAGCGCGGGATAAGCTTGGCGGAATTTAGCGAAGTGGCGCGTCATTAATGTATTGCCAAACGACTGTGCGACCCCAATTTTTAGTTTTCCTGTCACTTCATTCCGATAGCCTGCCACCATTGCCTCAGCTTCATCCAACGTGGCGATCAGTTGGCTACCGTATTCTGCATATCTGTTGCCTACTTCGGTAAGCGATACGGAACGCGTGTTGCGCTGCACCAACTGCACACCGAGCCGATCCTCTAAATAGCGAACTTGTTTACTGACCTGGGACTTAGAAATTCCTAGTTTTTCTGCTGCGCGAGTAAAGTGCTGCTCTTGCGCAACAGCCGCTAGCACAACGATTTGTTGAAGGTAATCGAGCATTCTACGCACATCCATTTCATCAATAGGGTGAGACTACCACATAACGTCGGCTGTCAGGAATGTGTGTGACAATGTCACGCATTATGTTCGTCTGGGGTGGTCATCTATGCTGCCTCGAATCTATTTTATTAAATGCGAATATGTTGTGACATCGACACTTCTATGAGAGCACGACTTTTTGCCTTTGTAAGCGAGAGATGATCACCTTACCTTCATTATCACGATAATCATTACAACATACAAAATATTGTTTTATATGTAAAAATAATGACTGTTTCTCTGAGTAGACACTTAACTTTTAGAGTTGTAAGCACTCACTCTTGTTTGTGTTGTAAAATTACATATCACGATTATACGGCGCTACGCCTTGTTTATCTATTAATTTAATCGATTCATTTAATCGAAATGTCTTGTTTTTATTCATTGTTCTATTCGCATACACTCTTAGCAGGAGGTGAGCAATGATTGAGTTGATCAAACAGTTTTTTTTGTTGGGCTGTATGTCCTTTGGTGGGCCCGCCGCCCATGTGGGTTATTTTGAGCGGGTTTTTGTCAAAAATAAGCGATGGTTAAGCGAAGAAACATTTGCTTCGGGTCTGGCAATCAGTCAGTTTTTACCCGGTCCGGGAAGTAGCCAGTTAGGCATGTATATTGGCTATCAGCGTGCAGGGTACCTGGGGGCGTTCGGCGCATTTGTGGCGTTTACCTTACCTTCCTTTGCCTTATTGACAGCAGTGGCGGTACTAAACAGTGGCGCGCAGGCAGCAGACTGGGTGGCAACGATCATCAGTGCGGCGAAGTTATTGGCGGTGGTGGTCGTCATTGATGCGACGGTGTCGATGGGTAAAAAGTTTGTCAGCTCGTGGGTGACTGCCGCTGTCGCAGTTATAACGGCATTGTGGTTGTTACTGACGCCTTCAGGCGTGTTGTACCAAATTCTGCCCATTTTGGTCGCCGGCATGGTTGGCGCAATAGGGTTTGCAAAACCGCAGCAGAGCCACACTGCCGTGTCTATTGCGTGGCGTCGTAGTGCCATTATTATTGGCCTGTTTTTATTATTGCTAACGGTGCCTTGGTTGTTTAACCAGACACTTTGGGTACAAGTGTTTAATCTTTTCTATCAGGCAGGGAGCTTTGTGTTTGGTGGTGGCCATGTCGTGCTACCTTTACTTGAGCCCATAGTTGGTGACGTTGTCACAGATTCTGCGTTGATTGAAGGGTATGCGGCGGCACAGCTTGTGCCTGGCCCTATGTTCACGATGGCGAGCTACCTTGGTGCCAGTATTGATGGCTTGTCACCGCTTTGGGGCAGTATTATTGCCACTATCGCGATTTTCTTGCCTGGCGCGTTGCTGATGTTTGGTGTTTTACCTATCTGGGAGGCGGTGAAAACGCAGCCTCGTTTAGCCGGTGCGATCAGCCTCATTAATGCCAGTGTCGTGGGGTTACTCGCTGCCGCGCTTTACCAACCTGTATGGGTGTCTGCCTATACGCAACCCCTTGATTTATTGCCGATAGCGCTAGGTTTAATGGCACTTATCAAGTGGCGTGTTTCAGTGTTTTGGTTGCTCCTATTGATGATGGTGTATCAGTTTACTCTCGCGTAATACGCGCCGAATTTTGTAGCCCTGCCATGTTCTGGGCTACATTTTGGCATTATAATGCACTATAACTTTAGTGGTTGTTCGAAAAAAGCTCAGTCACATCTGTCAATGTAACTAAGCTTTATTCATCAATTGGTGAGGATCAGGCTTGGAACTGCCAGGGTTGGCGACTGCCCGTATCAGAGGCTGTTTGTGCCAGCTCAATGGCATAGATAACTTTGCTGGCGGAGATAGGGCAAACAGGCGAGGGTTGGTCATTTGTAATTGCCTGAGCTAACCCGTCGAATAGTCGATGGTATTGGCCATCTTCTAAGGTCAAGGGATCAGGTGTGACGCTGTCACCAATCTCTAGCATTCCCTGATACGCTTGTTCTCCGAAACCGGAGACGGTGACCATTAAACCGGCGCGTAGTTGATCCTCTTGGATATCTAAACCAAACGTACTAAAGGTCGCTTTTTCACCATGAACAACAAAACGCTCTGTGGTCCCAGATCGATAGGGGCTTGAGGAGAGAACCACCTCTTTGTCTGGGTAATGCAGGGTGACTTGAAAGTAATCTGTCGTCTCACTGCCTGGGCGGAGTGCGCGGCAACTGGCCGAAACCGCATTCGGATCCCCTAATAAGTGCAGTGCTTGGTCAATTAAATGTGAGCCCAAATCATACAAGATACCAGCGCCTTCACCTGGTTGCTCACGCCACCGTTGACGAACCTCTGGGCGGTAGCGATTAAAGCTAGAGTGCATGACTTTGATGTCACCGAGCTCGCCTGCAAGATGTAAGCCTTTCAGAGTGAGAAAATCACCATCCCAGCGGCGGTTATGGTAGGGGCACAATACTAAGCCTTTCTGTTTAGCCAGCGCGGCCAGCTCAAGGCCATCACGACTATTGGTGACAAAAGGCTTTTCCACTAAGACATGACAACCGGCTTCTAATGCTTGTTTAACATGTTGGTAGTGGAGATGGTTGGGCGTGGTGATCACCACCAAATCCGGGGCTTGTTGTGCTAATAAGGTGCTGAGATCATCAAAGCAGGCCGCTTTAGGTAACCGTTGTGCAACCTGATCGGGTTTACTGGACACGACAGCTGAGATAGCAAACTCAGAGATTGCGCTCAGAAAAGGAACATGAAATGTATTGGCAGAAAAGCCAAAACCCACCAAAGCTGTTTTTATCATAAAGCTCACTCGCATTGACGACGTATTATCAGCACTTTATCGGACATCGACATGCCAATCAATCCAAGCGAGATGAGGAGTGATAACGCGTCGCTGTTAAATGCGCTAAGGCATACAAAAGGGCGAAATCAGAAGAATGCTTTAGATCGTTGATATGGTTGCGAGGTTTGGTCAACCCAAGACGAAAAAATGTCGCGAGCTGTGTAAGGTTATCGGTCTCATTGTGGACAAAATTAAACATTAGGTCCACAATGAGAGTGTGCAAACATGAAATGGTGAATGATATGACAGCAGCACAAGCACTAAAAGCGGCAGACAAGAAGAGAATGGCTCAGGTCGGCTTCAAGGCTGCTGTAAACATAATGGAAGGATGGGGATGTACCGGAGCAGACATGCAACGAATTCTTCGCATACCAAGGTCTACGTTCCAAAAGTATAAGGCTAACCCAGACACGATATCTATGGATGATGATCAGCTTGAGCGTTTAAGCTACATCGCAAACATCCACGGTAGTCTTCGAATCATCTTCGATAACCAAGAGAACGTTCAGGGGTTCATGTCTATGGAGAACAAAAACGCTTACTTTGAAGGGCGGACTCCTTTATCTATTATTAGTAGCGGCAAGTTTGCTGACCTCTACGAAGTGTTCTGTCGTGTCGACGCGTTACGTTCAGGTCAGTGGGGATAAAATGCTGAATGCTCGAGAAAATCAAGCGGTAGGATATAGGCTTATTCCGTCTAAGTACCCGACGATTGACTTGTTTGATGATGTCCTCAACCCTGAGGACTTTGAGGTGATGTATCAACTGCAAGCATTGACGAATCCACGTATTCGCGATGAAGTGGGCGATGTATCCCTGATTAAGCCGGAAGAAATCCCGTACCACTGTGAGCGTGGGCGTAGCTATGCTGTCGCTGCCTTTACTCACATTAATCGTGATGGTTCACGTTTCGCTGATGGCAGCTTTGGAATGCTGTATATCGGCGACACCGAACAAACCGCTTTAAAGGAAGTCATGTATCACCAGCGCAAGTATTGGACTGATGTTAATGGGCTTCATTATGATCGCTTGGTGTTTAGGGCGCTTCGTTTCACATTTGATGACGATAAAGTGATTGATGTATGCGATAAGCCAATGACCGATCCAATCTACGACCTTATTGATTACTCCGCGGCACAGACGCTTGGTCGTCAGGTTCGGCAAGATGATACATTAACAGGGATCCGCTACAACTCAGTACGAAATGAAAAAGGGAGCTGTTGGGCGATGTCTACGCCACAAGTTGTTAGCGACGTCATACAATGCTTCCATGCAGAAATGATTTGGAACGGAAAAGAAATCAGTCAGGTCGAGAAGATTTACTCAATGGCGTAATCGACGCGATTGTATGTTAACAAACAAACCCTCAGTACGCATTATGTATGTTATGTTAAATAAAGTATTTAACAGGTGAATATTGGCATTGATAAGACAAGCGCCTTGACTCCTCACCTCCATTTTTCTCCCTCTTGAGTATTCTGACGCGACGATTCAACATAAGTGCCCATTTACCATAAAATAGCTAATCACCACTTTCTTTAATCAACTAAGTTCAAATGCTCCGCTTGACCTAAGCTGCTCCAAGCGCGCGGTGATGAGCCAAACAGATCTGCGTTATCTTATACTTTTACCGCATTGAAGCGTCAGCTCGTCAAAGTCATCGATCACTTTAATCATGTTGGGTGGCGTATCACGCCATCGCCAAAATACGATATTTTTCATCTCTCGGGTGGCGCCACGCGCAAAACTGGGCACAATAATGGCGTTGACCTTTGCACTGATAAGCTGTTTCGATAAGTGCCAACTATCGGGAGCTTGGCTCTGGGTCACTTGATCTAACCAAGCACAGCTTAGCGTCGAGGGCTTGATGCCACAGTTTAGCAGCACTGTCTCATCGGTCAGGTCGAGTACATTGTCACAGTCGATATCATACTGACATATTGTCAAAGGCAGAGCTTTAAAACGAAACCCCTGCTGAGCCTCTACCCATGCACCCGATTGAGACAATGAGGTGTACAGAGCGGCAACGCCTTTGGGGTTAAAGCGTCCACCATTGCGTCTTGCTCCTTCCCCACTGTTAGGCGCGTATGACCAGCGAGGGTTATGGCCACGAAATACCGCACCTTCAAAGCGAAATAGGTATTCCTGTAGCTTTTCTTTACGCATAACCGCCTTCGCTCGTATGGTTAAGGTAGGCTCTCAGCGCGTCCATTCGATCGTGTTTAACCAGTTGCTCTGCGGTTAATCCGCCAAACTCTGGTAATCCTTCGCTCCGATACCATGCGTAGGCATGAAATTCATTCCCCGTCCACGGAAGGATTCGGTTGATCACTTCAGTGCAGTTACGCAGTTGTTGCTGTGCCTTGATCGTTGAGTATCGCTCTGTGCGGCTTAACGTGGAATAAGGTAATCCAGACAAAGACGCGATTTCTTTCAAATTGGTATGGAAGAACGCGGCCATTTTGCTTGGTTCGACGATACCTTCTGCGTTCATGACTGCATCTAAAATGGATTGGTTCATTTCGCTCACCATGTCAACAATATTTGACTTATATACATCCAATATGATTGTCAGTATGGTTATTGTCAAGGCGAGTATGCGCTTTGCTTAACGTGCCAATCATGGCACGTGTAGGGCGACGGATTGTGAAAAGTCATCTTATCGGCGAATTCCACCTGTTAACCTTTTTAGTCTGCAGAAGGTTTGCTAAAGTCTCGCTAGTTCTAAACTGATTCGTTACATAAGGATAACCATGAAAGCGCACATTTGGGCTTGTTTGCTCGTGGCGTTGGCAAGCTTCAGTGTTATTGCTGAAGATGAAAACGATGTCAAGCATACCAAAGCGGCGAAAGAGCCGACGTCGTATGCTGAGCAAAGTATCTACGATAAGCCGTTGATGGAAAGATACGTTTTGGATGAAATCCGAAACTTAAGAACAGATTTCCAGGCGCTAGAAAAGCGAATGGTGACGGAAATTACCGATCGTGAGCTGGACGTAGCGGATAAGTCATTGAACTATGCCAACGTGACGGTGACCTACTTCTTTTATTTGATAGCCGGTGCGGCCTCATTGATTGCATTGGTTGGTTGGCAGTCGTTGCGCGATATAAAAACCAATACCAAAGAGTTGGCCGATCAACAACTGTCAGAGATTGCAGAGCAATATGAACGCAAGTTCCAAGCCTTGGAGCGGGACTTGAAGCGTAAAACACGCATTATTGCAGAAAACAATAAAGAGATTGAGCGTATCAACGAGATCCATAACTTATGGCTACGCGCTCAACACTCGCAGACGCCTGAGCAGCGGATGGAAATTTACAATGAAATCCTGAAAATCCGCCCTGGAGACCTCGAGGCGCTCACCCATAAGGCGGATGCGGCAATGGAAATGGGCGAATACCATTGGGCGCTTAGCATCAGTAACCGCGTACTGGAAGTGGATGAACGTAATGCCAACGCCCTCTTCCAGCGTGCGTGCGCCTATGCGCGATTGGGGGCTGAAGATCAGGCAGTGTCTGACTTAGAGCTGGCGGTTGCAGAAAGTGCGTCGCTGCGCGAAGCCGCCCGTGAAGAAGCGGACTTTGAATCATTGCATGGTAATGAGCGCTTTGATGCCTTGATTGATGCTGAAGGCCAAGTTTAAATAAGGCGGAATACAAAAAGGCAGCGTGGGCTGCCTTTTTTACTTCTATTAGGATGTGGTTTTTAACACCTAGCCACCTGCCAGTTTCACCGTATGGCCTTTCTTTTCTAGATGCGCCTTGAGGGTATCACGCTTGTCCCCTTGGATTTCAATGACGCCCTCTTTGACTGCGCCACCACACCCGCACACTTTTTTAAGCTCGGCGGCCAGCAGTTTCAGCGCGCCATCATCAAGATCCAACCCGGTTACCAGGCTGACGCCTTTGCCTTTGCGCCCTTTTGTTTGTCGCTGAATACGAACGATGCCATCACCTTTAGGTCGGCTTGGCTTTTCTGGCTCGGCTTTAATTCTGCCCGTTTCGGTCGAGTAAACTAAATGATTATTGTCAGACATAACTCTGTCTCGTTGAAGCGTTTGACCTCACTATATCAAAGCTGAATCAACTTAGCAGCCAGTGACAGAATGAGCAACTCGGTGACTATCCGTGTTAAGCACGGAGTTGCTCTGCATTTTTATCAATAAATTGTTTGAGCGCAGGCAGCGAGCCTTTCATCAAATTACCACGCACAATCATATACCAGCCTTTGCTGTCTTTATCAGGGTTATCATTCATGATACGAAAGCCCTTGTATTCCTCGACTTGGCGCGTTCCGGTGCCGTCTACATCTTCCTCCTCGAGATCCGCAGGATCAACCAAAGTACTGGTGTCCGCCCACCATTCAATTGATTTCTTCACCGCTTGTAGGCTGCCTGATATCACCTTTCCACCTAACCTAGCGCGGTATTCTTCTGTAATGTCTCCGCTGCCCTCGGTTTTCTCAATCGCATACCCGCGATGAAAAAGGCGTCGAGTCATGGCTCTCTCCTTTCGCGAACAATAATCCGATACCTATGTATGCAATGGATTACGAACATTCTTCATTTTTAGACTATTATCACGTGTTGTTCGAGCAATTTCATCAAGCCTAAGCCGCTGATAGACCGAGTAATAGGCAAATTGAGATATGTTTCAAACAATTTGCACTGATGTCTGATATATTAGTGCTAGCAATAAAAAGTTATAGTGCATTATGAAGAAATTATTACCATTAGACCCAAGTGACATTGAAGCAAGTCAAACTCGCTTTAACACTGGAGCATTAAGCATTGAAGAATGGTCGTCCATCACACAAAACGCCTACAGCAAAAACTCGCTATTGAGTTATCGCAACGACTGGCGCGTTTTCGTTGCTTTCTGTCAAGAACAAAACGTGACGCCCCTTCCTTGTGCCGTCACCACACTGCGACGTTTTGCTGAAATAACGGCGAACCAGCGCAAAATTTCTGCAGTGCGTCGAATGGTTATCACCGTCGGTTTGGTGCACAAGCTTCACCAATTCAAAGACCCGAGCAAGCATCGAGAAGTGAAGTACGCAATGACTCGCCTTCTGCAAGAGAAATTACCGGAAAGCCGCGAAGCCACACCTTTTCAAGCCTATCACTTAGCTAGCTTAAATCAGCAGCTTGCAAACTCTAAGCGCCTAAAGGATATTCGAGACCGCTTGGTTTGGTCGCTTTGTTATGAAGGATTATTAAAGCGAAGTGAATTAGCCGCCCTGTCGGTGGAGGACCTTGTCACCGCTGAAGGCCAAGCATTCATTTTGGTGAAAGAGCAACGCGTGCCGCTGTCTGAATCAGCCGCAACGCTGCTCATGGACTGGCTCGAAAAAACAGGGATCAGCCAAGGTCCCCTACTGCGTCGAATCAACAAACATGGTCACCTAGGAGAAGCGCCTCTCGACCCTTCCTCTATCTATCGCGTGTTCCGCCGAGCCAGTACACTTTTAGACGAGTCGGTCACTTTCTCTGGCCAGTCACCGCGTGTGGGAGCGAGCCGATCGCTGGCGAAACAGGGAATGTCCATTAAACAAATTCAGTATATGGGACGTTGGAAAAGCCCAGCCATGCCAGCGCAATATGTCGGTAACACGGTAGCCAGTGAGCAAGCCAAGTCGCGTTACCGACGCAAAAAGCTCACCGATTAATCAATTAACCCGTCGGCCCGTGGCCGTGCTAATACAGGATGCCAAATATTCATGGAATGCCAAGCCATGGTGCTCCATCAGTTTGGGGAACATAGAAATAGGTGTCATGCCGGGAAATGTATTAATCTCGTTAACTAAGATTTCGTTGTCTTCCGTTAAGAAGAAATCGATACGCGACATATCTTTTAAACGTAGTTGCTTGAATGCTTGATATGCGTATGAACGAATTGCCTCGACCTGCTCTTCGGTCAGATCTTCTGCCTCAATATAGGTATTACTGTGGCTACCCTCGCTATACTTTTCTTCGTAAGTGTAAAAGCTCCCTTCAGGGCAACGGATTTCCCCTGGCCGTGTCACGATTATTTCATCGCCCACTTGAAACGCCGCCACTTCTAATTCCCGCGGCTTGATGGCTTTTTCGATCAATACTTGGTCCGAGAAGGTGAATGCATCGGCAATCCGCGCTTGTAGCTGCGCTGCATCCGTTACGTGGTAACAACCCACACTGGAGCCTTGGCTCGCCGCTTTCACAAACACCGCCTGATGGTCGGCTAAAAACGCGGAGGCACGTGCTTGACTCTGCTCGCCTTGGTCGGTGATAAACACATAGGGAGTATTGGGGATGCCCAGTGCATCAAACCATAGCTTTGACGTTATTTTATTAAAACAAATCTGGCTGCCTTCCGCGTCACACCCCAAATAAGGAAGGCCAGTGATCGTCAGTAATGACTGAATATCGCCTGTTTCGCCCGGGAAGCCATGAAGGCAAGGCACGACATAGTGAATTTGCGTGTGTTCTACTTTACTGCACAGGTTGCCATCTGTATCGAGGTGACAGCGCATGCCATCATCAAGGCGCCACCCGTCTTGGGTCATTTCAACTTTGTGCACCTTAATGCGCGGTAATTTAGCCAATTGTGATTCAATATACTGAGCAGACACGAGGGAAATATCATGTTCTGCTCCGCCGCCGCCGCATAACAAAAGCAGGTTGAGTTTGGTCATTTTCTTCTCTCATCACGCGTCGAAACGCGCTATTCGGACATTAACGCCATAGTAGACAAATGCCGTTTCGCTTTCATCTATCAGAGACGTTTTATTGGTTGATTAGAGCCCATTTGCTGCAGGTTTGTTCAATCTGTGCTGCCAATGCGTCTCCACAATACAGGGATAAACGCCACGCAACAAAAAAGCTGGCATTCGCCAGCTCTTTTCAACCACACCAATTTGCGAATTAATTTACACGGATCATCTCAGGTGTTGAAGACCGTTTTATTTTACTAATATCGCGTACAAAAGGACCATATTGCTGAATCGTTTGTGGCAGCGCTTTAATCGCACGCTTGGCCGCATCACGGCTTGGGTACTCACCATACAACAAGGTGTACCAAGGCAAACCATCTACCATTTTTTTGTTGCTCCATAATGGCTGGTCGCTCGGAAGCCGTTTGGCATAATCACTGAACCCTCTATCATGGCTAAGGGCAACGACTTGGATGGTATACCCAGCGCCTTGCGTCGCTGATTTCACCGTTTGCTTTTTCGGTGCCGGCTTCGGCTCAGGCTTGGCCGTGTTCATCATTGGCTCGGCGTCTGCCGTTTGCGCGGTATCGCGCTTGTCAGTTGATTCAATTGTCTGACTGTAGATTTCAGTGGTAACGCCACCGCTACTGCACCCAGTTAGCAGTATCGCGATGGCCAGTAAGCCCAATTTTTTCATTGTGATTCTGTCAGTTATCCAAGTTTGCTTCATTGTGCCCCCGACCCAGTAGCCATTCAACCAAAAGTTATCCTCTTGCACGAGGTTTCCGGCTACAGCTCACAGATAGTCATGTTAAACGTCGTTTTTTAGTCTATCTCACGGTTCACTTTCTGCCATGCCGAGATCACATTGCGTTAAAAAAAACCGTTGAATTCAAGCGCGAACCGATAAACTGGCTTGTGAACACGCTTGCGCCATTGCGCACCACAAGCAAGCACTCGTCAAACCAACGGAGGGCATCATGGCCGGTATCGATCAACTCCTCAAGCCAAAGTCCATCGCGGTGGTGGGCGCCTCTGATCACAGTGGTCGTGCAGGCTACGTTGTTACACGCAATTTGCAATCCGGCGGCTTCCAAGGCCCTATCATGCCCGTGACACCCAAATACCAAGCGGTCGCCGGTATCTTGGCCTACAAAACAGTGGCAGATCTCCCCTTGGTACCTGATTTGGCCATCCTCTGTACGCGTGGCGAGATCACGCCTCCTCTTATTGAGCAGCTTGGCGAGCGCGGAGTAAAGCTCGTGATTGTGCTAGCAGCGGGAATGCGGGGGCAATTAAATGCTGAGGGGGTAAGTCAGTACGACGCGATGCAACAGATCGCGGCGAAATATACCATGCGGGTGCTCGGTCCCAATAGCCTTGGCATGATCTTACCTTGGCTCAATCTCAATGCGTCGTTTGCGCCAGTACCCGCCAATAAAGGCAATATTGCCTTTGTGTCTCAATCAGCCGCCGTTTGTACCACCATCTTAGATTGGGCGCGGAACAAACGCATCGGCTTTTCCACCTTTATCTCGCTCGGTGAAGCGAGCGATATCGACTTCCCAGAGTTACTCGATTTTCTTTGTCGCGACAGTAAAACCGACGCCATTTTGCTGTATGTCGACTCTATACGCGACGCGCGCCGATTTATATCAGCTGCTCGTGCCGCTGCCCGTGATCGACGAATTCTCGTGCTTAAAAGTGGCCGCACACGAGGTGGCTCTGTCGCACTCGAGCAGCTCAGTCATACCAACATTGGCTTAGATGCCGCTTATGATGCGGCTATTCGCCGCTCTGGGATGCTACGTGTCAACAATACCCACGAGCTTTTTGCCGCTGTTGAAACGCTTTCTCACTCGGTACCACTTCGCGGAGAACGCCTTGCGATTATTACCAATGGGGGTGGGCCGGCGGTGATGGCCGTCGATACGCTCATGGATGCCGGTGGCAAACTGGCCACGCTCAGCGAGCAGACGCTCGACGCATTGCACCAGGTCCTTCCCAAAAGTTGGTCGCAAACTAACCCCATTGACATTGTTGGTGACGCCGACATGCAAAGATATCAAGCGGTGATTGATATCGTACTAAACAGTGACGATGCCGATGCCGTGCTCATCATGCACTCTCCTTCTGTCACGGCACCAGGACTAGCGACCGCTAAGGCCATAATCCATTCACTCAAAGAAAACCCGCGCGCGCGTCGATTCAATATTCTGACCAACTGGCAAGGCGAAGGCGATGATGCCACGGTCGCGCGTCTCGCTTTTACCCACGCCGGGTTCCCGACCTATCGCACACCCGAAAGCGCCGTCACCGCCTACATGCACCTTGTAGAATACAGGCGCAATCAAAAGCAATTAATGGAAACGCCCACCTCAACCGGGAGTATGGACTACGACTTGCCCGCCGCTCGCGCCTTTATCGATCAAGCAGAAGATATCGAGCATTTGACCTTAACCACCCATGAAGTCCGTCCCTTGCTCGAAGCCTATGGCATGCAAGTGATATCGACATGGCTCGCCACCGATTCCGTCGAGGCGGCACAAATTGCCGAGCAAGTCGGCTATCCTGTGGCGGTAAAACTCCGCTCCCCAGATATTCGCCATAAATCCGATGTACAAGGCGTGATGCTCAATCTACGCACCGGCGCCGAAGTCGCAAATGCCGCCCAAGCAATTGTTGATCGCGTCGCGGTCACGTTCCCAGAGGCTCGAATTCAAGGCTTACTTGTTCAATCCATGGCTTCCCGCGCTGGCGCGCAAGAATTGCGGGTCACCATCAGCAACGATCCCGTATTTGGTACCATTATTCTGCTGGGTGAGGGAGGCTCGGATTGGGATGTGACCAAAGATGCCGCCGTTGCGATCCCGCCATTAAACATGGCATTGGCACGTTATCTGGTCATTGGCGCGATAAAGAGCGGCAAAATCAAACAACGTGGTTTTCCGATCTCCATTGATATTGCCAGTTTGTGTCGCTTTTTAGTGACCCTGTCACAGATGATCATTGATTGCCCCGAAATTGATGAACTCGATATTCATCCTTTATTGGTGTCTGGCAATGAGCTGACTATTTTGGATGCATCCCTACGATTGCGCGATTACGCAGGTAGTCAACAAAAGCGGTTAGCGATACGCCCCTATCCGAAAGAGCTTGAGCAGTCTATCCAGCTCAAAAACGGGCAGACCATTCTGCTGCGCCCCATCCTCCCCGAAGACGAGCCGACGCACAAAGCCTTCGTAGAAAAAGTGTCCGAAGAAGATTTGTATCGTCGATTTTTTTCTGACGTCGGCGAGCTCAACCATGAAGCGCTCGCTAATTTAACCCAAATTGATTATGACCGTGAAATGGCACTCGTGGCTACTTGTCATCTTGCGTCTGGCGAAGAAGAGATTTGGGGGGTAGCACGCTTGCTGGCTGACCCACAAAATACCGACGCTGAGTTTGCCGTGCTCGTGCGCTCCGACCTAAAAGGAGTGGGGTTAGGTCGCGTGCTCATGCAAGCCATCATCGATTATGGTCGTCAAGCGGGGTTGTCGCGGATCACCGGGATGACCATGCCCAATAACCGTGGGATGATCGCATTGGCACAAAAATGTGGTTTTAGTATTGATGTGCAAATGGAAGATGGCATTGTCGATATGCAACTGTCTTTGCACCCAAACCCGCCGATTAACGATTAAGAGCGTCTCGGCGGTCTTCGACTGTGTTCGTACGCCGTGCGATCGGACTCACTGATCGCGGCTAAAGACGAGCGAGCGTCCCCCTATTTCATCGACTTGTCAGCAATAGGCATATCCCCAGCTTGTAAGTAGGGTTCAAGTAGCTTGGGAAGCTGGCGTACTAACCATGACTTAGCATTGCCCATTCGGTTGCGTTTCCACGCCAGCCCGAGCGTTAACTCGAATGGCTCTCCGCCTTTTAAACGTTTCAAACGACCCGTATTAAGGTCATCTTGTATCCAGAACCAAGGTAAGGTACCGATCCCTTGTCCGTTTAAGATGGCTGCGTACTTATCGTGCATTGAGCTGACAGTAAGCCGTGGTTGGTCTTCTAACACATTGAAGGTTTTAGGTTGCATACCTCGCGCGGTATCCGCCACCGCCACCCCGCGATATTTGGCTCGTACATCAGGCTCTACGGGACGCGCTTCTTTGTGAATAGGATGGTCGGGCGCTGCCACCCAGTAGGCACTCATATCGCCCAAAGGCTGAACTTTGATGCCCTGCGGCACTGTGTCGGGAATGGGTGCCACCAACACATCGGTGCGGTCTTGAGCCAGCGCTTCCCAACATCCTGCCAATATTTGTTCCGACAGCTTAAGGCGTGTATTACTTTTTTTCGCCAAGCGCTCAATCAAGGGAAAAAAGAAATGGCTTTTAAATAACCCGTCATACGCTAAGCAAATTTCTAATTCCCAACCATGCGCCAGAGAAGCGGCGTCGGCCACCATTTCATCTGCTGCGTTCAACAGCATGCGCCCGCGTTCAACTAATAAATACCCGGCATCGGTGAAGGTTGCACGATGCCCTGAACGGTCAAAGATGACTAAACCGAGCTCGTCTTCCAACTTCTGAACCTGATAGCTCAGCGATGATGGCGCACGATTCAATGATTCAGCTGCCGCGGCAAAACTTCCTTTTCTCTCAATGGCATCAAGCACTTGCAAAGCTTCAAATGATAGCATGACGGTCTCTTAGTCGTTGCCCATTAGGGGCGAGATAACTCATGTTAAACACTATATCAGGGTTTGGCTCACCGCCATATCGCAAATCTGGCGCTAACATGCGCTCGCTTAAATGCAATAAATCAGGCATATAGCACAAAACCATCACGGGTTTGGTTTCCTTTTTAGTGAAGGTGTCATACTGTAAAACAGAGGTGACGATGAGACTAGACCGAATTGAAATAGCAGGCTTTCGTGGTATCAATCGCCTGTCACTGCAAGTAGATGAACTGACCGTTTTAATCGGCGAAAACGCATGGGGAAAATCGTCTCTGCTTGATGCGCTAGAAATTGCATTGCACCCAAGTGGCGATAAACCCCAGTTTAAACGGTCGGACTTTCACGTTGACCATGTCTTAGGTGTCTTGCCTGAACAACAGTTTCAAATCATCCTTCGCTGGCAAGAGAGCTTTCCCGGTGAGCATAAAGCGCGCCGCTATCGTCGTTTTAAACACGTTTGGAATGGGAGCAACGCGGGGTGTCGAACCCTTGATTATTGCTTAAGCGCCACCATCCAAGAAAGTAAAGTCGCGGTACGGAGAGAGTTTTTATCCTCACAAGGCGATATTATTGAGCAAGCAGACAGCGACGCGCTCGCCAGCCACCTAATGCAAATTCACCCAGTCGTTCGTGTGCGTGATGCCAGACGCATGCGCGTGCCAGGGCAAGCAGTGACAAAAGATAACACCCGCCTTGAGCAGCGGTTAGACAACACCTATCGCCGCCTGTTGATGATGCCCGGCCATGTGAATAAAGGCGAGATAAAAAGTGGCCTGCATGCCATGCGTCAATTGCTCGATCACTATTTTGCCGCCTACGAGCATGACCGCGATCCTTATCCCATTCATGCCCCGGGCGCATTAGCCATCACTCATAACCAAATGCACCCGCTCGAAGCGGTGGCCGCCAATACCTCTAATCAAAGTCGGCTCGTGCTCATGGGCTTATTGAGTGCATTTGTCCGGGCGCGCGGGCCAAAACAGCTCAAACGTAATGCGCGGCCAGTGATGTTATTTGAAGATCCAGAAGGGCGACTTCATCCAACCTTACTGAATCAAGCGTGGCGCTTGATTCAGTTGATGCCGATGCAAAAGTTGCTCACCACAAACAGCGGTGACTTGCTCGCGGGCGTACAACTGGATCATATTCGCCGACTGGTGCGACACCCCACTGAAACGCATAGCCACCAAGTACCGCCTCACCTTCTTAGCAAAGACGAGCGCCGCCGCGTGACCTTCCATGTCCGTTTTCACCGACCCAGTGCGCTATTTGCACGCTGCTGGTTGCTGGTGGAAGGAGAAACGGAGATATGGCTGTTTAACGAGCTAGCGCGATTGCAAGGTTATGACTTAGCTGCAGAGGGTGTACACCTTATCGAGTTTGCCCAAAGTGGATTACGCCCGCTTATCAAGGCTGCAAAAGCATTAGGTATTGAATGGCATTTGGTGGCGGATGGTGATATGGCTGGTAAGAAGTATGCTGCGACGGCGCGCGGGCAAATAGAGCATCAACCAGAGGGCGCGCGTTTAACCGTACTGCCTGATAGAGATATTGAGCACTACTTGTACAACAACGGTTATGAGCCTTTGTTTCGCGACATGGCCGGCGTCACCAGTCAACAGCCCCACATGAATGACAAACGTATTATCGCCAAAGCCTTAAAACGCTATGCCAAGCCTGACGCCGCGTTGGCGATCATCGCCTATACCGAGAATGAGTTAAAAGCCCCCATTCCCAAGCTGCTGCGCTGGATTATTCAACGCGCAATCGGTTTGGCCAGAGGTGTTGGTTAACGCCTCTGACTCGTCCTATTCGCGAACTATTGCTCCACCCGCTCAAAAAACAGCGTGACTTTGCCTACTTCAATCCCCCACTTGCGCATTGAGGTAACGTTAAAAAGGCGATCTTGGTCTTGCCGAAACATCCAGTCATCAAAGTGAAGCTGATATTCGCTATCGCCGACGGGAACCACTAAATCATAACGCCAATTTAGCGCATTGCCAGCCACAACACCTGTTGCTGTCCCGACGATATCGCCCGCCGTCCCCGTGTAAGTGCCATCAGAGTGACGTTTAATCGTCCAAACCCGGGTTTGCGTTTCGCCATCTGCATACACAAAGGATTCATCCAGTGTCAGTGTGTCGCCTTCTACCACACCGTCGATATCGACAACGAAGCGTCGGGTTTGCTCGCCGGTAAAATCTTGTACCATGCCCCACGCTTTTGTTTGTCCTTCAAAGTACTCAAACAAGTTAAAGTCTGGTTTGCGCCCTTGATAGTCTTCAATATCGGCAGAGCACGCCGCCAATAGCACAGCACTCACCAATACCGTCAGAATTTTGCCTATCGTCTGCGTCACTTTTCTCATGGCGTTTCTCCTAATAATGCTCGACGATGATCTGGATAGTCAGTGTCTTCTGATAACCAGATTGCGAGAAAGGCATCTGCCAACTCGATGTCCTTGACCGTCAAGGTCTCTTCCCAGTCTTTCCCTTTTGGCTGAGCGTAAAAAACGCCCTTTTGCGCGTGGCGAACAAACGCAAGACGATCGCCCTCTGTTATCTCTCCCCATGCGTTGTCCAGCGCTTGTTGCCAACGCGTTCGTTGTGCTTCCGAAAAGCCCAAGTGCTCCCATTGATCGTTTGTTGCTTTCATCAGTCGTTGGTCACTGATATCGCGCGCGTAGGTAATCACTAAAGCATGAGGCGTTTGCGCTTGATAACGCCCGGTCGGTGAGCGCAGTGATGACTGATATATCGTCCACCAGCCCCAAGTTAGCGTCGCTTCGCCAACTTGGGGCCAGCTTTGCCATGTCATTGAAGACGAGGTCGCCCCCATGGTGGCGTAAGGCGTTGCGAGCGCGAGCATTAATACAAGGTGTTTCACCCACTTATTCATGGCTCTCTCCTTGTCGCGGCAGAACGGACATCTAACTGGTGTTGCAGCCATTGCATCAGATTAATCAGGATGATGCTGTAGACTAACCAAGTGCCAATCAGCACCGCGCCAGTGACCCATATGGACTCTGGGAAGCTTAAAACCCCTAAACGCTCTCCTGCCCAGTAACTGCTTGCGCCACCCAAACTGCCCAGCGCCGCCATAAACCAAAATGCGCGTGCGAGGATAAGCTCACGCATTAACCACGCAAAGCTGCAAAACCCTAGCCAGAGTAATAGTAGCCACAGCGGCATCACAACGTACTCGGCCTCAACAGCCAACCACTGTGTGTGGAGTAATAAGCTATCTCCAATCAACCCAACGGGCGTAAGCACGGCAATGGCCCACATCACGCTGCGGTCATAAAGGATCGCGCCCAGTAGCATCGCGACCATTAACCACTGAAAGCTCGGCGGGCCAAGCGCCGCCGAAAACCAGTAAACATTGAACAATAAAGAGATAACGACAAAGCGCACAGATTATGCCTCTCGCCAAGCAGGACGGCTTAGGAGTAGCTGGACCGCACTGATCGTACGTTCCTTAAAGCCGCCCTCACAATAACAAAAGTAATAGCGCCACAAACGTGCAAAACGATCGTCATAGCCGTAATCGCGCAGTACCTCCGTCTGCTGATTGAAGCGTGTGTGCCAATCAGCCAAGGTTTGTGCGTAATCCAAGCCGATGTCTTTTAGATCTCTGATCACAAAATCGGTTTGAGCGGTGAGGTGAGACAACAATACGCTCACTGAGGGTAAAAACCCTCCGGGGAAAATATGCTTTTGAATAAAGTCGACGTTACGGCTGTAATGCTCGTAGCGCTGATCAGCAATGGTGATCGCTTGGATGGCCATTAAACCACTGGGCTTAAGCAATGACTGGCATTGACGGACAAAGGTATCTAGATACTCTTTCCCCACCGCTTCAATCATTTCAATCGAAACCAGTTTATCGTATTCACCGGTCAGATCACGGTAGTCTTTTTGTAGCAACGTGATCCTATCTTCCAGCCCTTCTCGCTCGACACAGGCTTTTGCCCAAGTATATTGCTCTTGTGAAATCGTGGTAGTGGTCACGCGGCAGCCGTAATGCTTAGCCGCGTAGACCGCCATTCCTCCCCAGCCAGTGCCAATCTCGAGCAAATGATCGTTTGAGGTCAGCGCCAGCTGTCGGCACAGCCGGTCCATCTTTTCCACTTGGGCCTGCTCTAGGGTCATTTCTTTGTCAGTGTAAATAGCACTGGAATACAGCATTTGCTCATCAAGAAAATGACGGTACAAGTCGTTGCCGAGGTCATAATGTGCTGCGATATTGCGGCGTGCGGTCTCTTTTTCATTGCGATTGCGCCAGTGAGCCAGCTTGTTCCCTAGTCCCACCAGCCAGCCAGTGTGCTTTTCAATTCTGTCGATAGCAGGAAGGTTGCGAGCAAATACGCGAATAACGTCGGTCAAGTTCGGTGATTCCCACCAACCATCGATGTAAGCCTCGGCCGCCGCAATGCTACCGCCGGTTAAAATCCGGGTGTAAAAACGTGGGTCGTGTACCAGCACGGATGCATGTAATTGTGCCTGAGGATCACCACACTGTAAGGTTTGGCCTTGCTCATCAACCAGAGAAATACACGCTTCATCAACATGTGCTAGCAGGGTATAAACCAACTGTTTAGCGTAGTGCTCTTTACGTGTCAGTGTGCGTTGACTCTGAGGTACGTCCGTTGCAGACATAATTACTCCTTCTTCGCACTCGGGTGCGGATAAAACGGTGCGCCCTTTATCCAAAGTTTGAGCGCTTGCCAATAAATACCAATGACAACTTTTACTGTTTCCATCGGCGTCCGGATCAATAACTTACTCAGTGTTTTTGATGTAAATGGACGTCGCTGCAGTCCAAGTGTGGCGTCGAATTCTTTCTGTTGTCGGTGAGCCTCGAGGTGCAAGTGAACCCGCGTACCTAAAGGGCGAAGACGCCAGTGATAACGTTGCTTAATGGGATTAAACGGTGAAACATGAAACGCTTTGTCATGCTCATACCGCTGACCCGCAGGCACGGCATAATAATGCCGCTCTCCCCACGGGGTATTACTCACTTCGGCTAATAAATAACGCCAGTTATGGGCTTGGTCATAGAGGTAATAAAAGTTGGCCGGACTGAAATACACGCCCAAATAACGTAGCTGGCACAACGCATACACTTTCCCCTCAATGCGCTCGCCCGTCAGTTCCTGAACCTTATCGATGCATGCCGATTTGGTGTCGGCTTGTCCATTCAAATAATCGCGATGATCAAAGGCAGCTAACCCCCACTTACCCAAGCGAAAACCTTTGACCTGTGATGCCAGCAAACTGAGCTCATCAAGATCAATCACAGGCATAAACACTGTGTAATTGAACGTGTGTTTTATCGGGCTAAAACGCCGATGCCGCACTTGCCCGACATACAACCCGCTATTTAGTGCTGAAACCGACTCACTCACGAATTGATCCCCTCCACGACATCAAGCGCACTCCGCACACCATCCTCGTGAAAGCCGTTATACCAATAGGCGCCACAGAACCAGCTGCGTTGCTGGCCATTAACCCGATGGCGCTGCTGCTGTGCGGCAACACTGTCGGTATTAAACACGGGGTGAGCATAGACAAATTGCTTAAGAATTTTACTCGGCTCGATCCTGTCGGTTTGATTTAACGTCACGCAAAATGTCTCAGGCGCCTGAATTGACTGCAATATATTCATATTGTAGGTCAAAGCCGCTGGTTCTGTGTCTATTTTGTCTGACAAAGGTAAATGATAATTCCAACTTGCCCACGCGCCTTGACGCTTAGGCAACAGCGACGTATCAGTGTGAAGCACAACCTCATTGTCTTGATAGGGAATCCCCCCAAGCACCTGTTGTTCCGCTTCACTGGGATCAGCCAGCATGGCCAAGGCTTGGTCACTGTGACACGCAAAAATCACCTGCTCAAACGCCTGCTCACCGGCTTCTGTCGTCACCCACACCGCATCAGGGGTGCGGCGGACCTTTGTCACGGGTGAATTCAGATAGATCTTATCCTCAAAGGCAGGCGTGAGCTTTTTGACGTACTCGCGTGAGCCTCCGGGGATCACATACCATTGCGGCCGATTCGCGATATCCAACAAGCCGTGGTTTTGGAAAAAACGCAAAAAGAACGCCAAGGGGAAGCCACGCATATCTGACAAGGTAGATGACCAGATAGCCGCGCCCATGGGGAGAATATAGTTTTGACAAAAATAATCACTGAACCCATGTTGATTGAGAAAATCGCCCAGGGTATTGAGTGCGCCTTGCCGCTCCGCTTCACCCGTCTCATGTGCGTCGCGCGCGAGGCGATTGAATCGCATGATCTCCGCCAAAAAGCGGTAGAAGCGTACATTGATGACATTACGCTTCTGCGCAAATAACGAGGACAGGCTGTGCCCGTTATACTCCAGTCCATTCGCATCATTGCGAACACTAAAGCTCATCTGAGAAGGTTGGCGACCCACTCCAATTTCATTGAGTAAACGTTCATAATTTGGGTATGTGCGATCGTTAAAAACGATAAACCCGGTATCAATCGCGTACTGTCCACTGGCGACGTCGACATCGACCGTGGCCGTGTGGCCCCCCAAATAATCATTCGCTTCAAACAAGGTGATGTCATGCTGTTTATTGAGATAATGAGCACACGTCAAACCGGCAATGCCTGATCCGATGATGGCAATTTTCATGATTTAGTTCCTTGTCATACGTCGTGCGAGAGCTCGCTGCCACGCCATAGGCAATAGCGCGAGAAACTTGAGAATAAAGGTAAATTTTCGCGGAAAATGTATTTCCGTTTTTCCTTTTGCCAATCCTTGTTGAATCGCCGCCGATGCTTGCTCCACCGTGATGCGCATTGGCATCGCAAAGTCATTTTGGTCTGTCAGTGGTGTCTTTACAAACCCTGGCGAAATAAGTGACACCGTCACTCCTTGTTGCGCCAGATCTGCCGATAAGGTGTTGGCTATGTAGCTAATCGCCGCCTTCGATCCGCCGTATGCCTCCGCACGTGGCAGCGGCATGTAACTGGCCGACGAGCCGACAATGGCAAGATGCGTACTGTGGGTGAACCGACTCTGTAGCGCTTCAATACAGTGGAGGACGCCGAAGACATTGATCTCAAAAACGCGTTTAAACAGCGCCACATCGACTTTGCCATGGTCGATATATTCACACGTCCCAGCATTTAGAATAATTAAATCGGGAAAGACGCTTAGGTTACTCAGCGCTTGATGCGTTTGTTCGCCATCCGTGGCATCAAACGCCAATGCATCTAATGATGCGTGATCGCGAGCCATGGTGTTGAGCTTGTCTTGGTTTCGCCCACAGGCCGTCACCTGCCAACCTTGGCGTGCATAGTCTCTTGCCAATTGCTCACCAATTCCCGACGTGGCGCCGGTGATCAATACGTGTTTCATTGTCCTAGCCTCGTTTTGATATGTTTGAGCAGGCGACCTATCACAGGTAGCGCCTCGTACAGCATTTCACCTAAGTCGAAGTAATCACGATGGCGAATGATTTTGCCGTCATAAAAACGTAAGTGAGAGCAGCCCTGAACTTGTCGCGTTTTCCCCCCATCCAACTTGGGATGCGATAACATCATGGTCCAGGTCACAAAGGCATCGTCTCCATCTACCGCGGTCGTGTGTATATGAAATTGACAATCGGTCACGTTTTCGTACAGCAGCGAAAAATACTGGATAAACGCTTCTAAGCCGGTTATCTCATGCGCTGGGTCGACAAACACAATCTTGGGGTGATAAATCGTCGCCAGTGATGACAAGTTATCTTTATTAAGCGCTTGATAGGTCGTCACAAATTGCGACACACCGACATGGGTTGGGGAGCGAGTCATGGTGTTTGCTCCTGAGGCTGATTCTTCGCCGCTTCAAAAATAGCCAGCGCCTTTTTGCGCTGAGTGGCGTGATCCACCACCGGACGCGGATAATCTAGCGTCTGGGCGTAGTGATCTGCCCATTGCCAAGGCTGGTGAATATGCTTGCCCGGCACCTGTTTAAGCGCCGGTAGCCAGCGACGAATAAAGCGCCCATCACTATCAAACCGCTCTCCCTGTGTGGTCGGATTAAAGATCCGAAAGTAAGGTTGAGCATCGGTCCCTACCGACGCAGACCATTGCCAGCCCCCGTTGTTAGAGGCAAAATCGCCATCAATCAGCTTGGACATGAAGTAATCTTCTCCCCAGCGCCAATCGATAAGTAGATCTTTGGTCAAAAAGCTGGCCACAATCATTCTCAACCGGTTATGCATCCAGCCCGTTTGATTAAGCTGGTGCATGGCCGCATCAACAATGGGAAAGCCCGTTTTGCCCGCCTTCCACGCCTCAAACAATGTAAGGTCGTTATCCCATACCACTGACTCGCCCCAAGCTAAAAAGCTATACTTTTTGCTGATTGCCGGATTTTGTGCACTCACTTCCTGATAGAAATCACGCCAAATAAGTTCCGAAAGCCAGGTAGCTGCCCCTGTATCGGGCTCACGCCAATCGGCATGCTCTTGTTGTAAACGTGCCAAGCATTGACGTGGGGATAACGCGCCAATGGCCAAATAAGGAGAAAGTTGACTGGTGGCATCAACAGCGGGAAAGTCACGCTGTCTCTTATAATCAGCCACTTGCTCGCGGCAGTAACGACGCATGTGCGCGAGGATCCCTTTCTCATCGGACGCCCAGTCCGCGACATCCTCCGTCGGATAATCAAAGTGAATCGGTTTAAGCTGTGAAAAGATCGCGTCGACGGCCGAATTTGTCTCGCGTTTGGGTGGCTTTTGACGCGGTGAGGCATCCATGCCGTCTAAGGCACGTAAGCAGGCCTTTTTAAAGGGAGTAAACACCTTATACGGTTCACCTTTTCCCGATTTTATGGTGTCCGGTGCAAACAAATTGCGGTCATCATAGGCATACCATGCGATGCCTTTGTCCGCTAACGCCACGCGCGCCTGTTCATCACGCTTGCTTTCATTGAGCTCGTACTCCTTGTTGGCAAATACCGCTGCTGCACCAATGCGGTGGGCATAGTCAGCCACTTTTTCCGCCGATTGAGAAAAATCAGCCGCACGTTCAACCACCAACGGAATGTTTTGCGCGCGAAGCTCTTCACGTAACGCCTCTAGCCGTGCTTTGATAAGGCCCGCTTGTTTGGGGGCAAGATGGTGCGATGCCCACTGTTCCGGTGTCTCAATAAATATCCCGACCACGGGAACGGACGCTTCGCTGGCTGCGCTCAAAGCACGGTTATCCAGCCCACGTAAATCGCGCCGAAACCAGACTAGATGCATAACGTTTTGTTCTCCTTAAGTTCTTCGAGCTCGTCACCGTGTACGGAGCAGATAAAAGCTTGGCTCACAACGTCAATGTCATTTTGAGCAAGACAAAGGCGTACTTGATTGATTTGGGCGCGATCGAGACGACGATTAGCCATTAAGGCCAATGTTGTCACCCCCTGCTCGCGCATCACCTCAACCACCAAATTCAATTGCTGATGCGGACTGGATAATATTGTGACACTGTAACCCTTCTCGTTGAGTGCCATCGCCATAAGCACGCGTTGGTATTCGCTGGTTACCGTTAATGAGACAAGCCAGCATCGAGACTGGGCATGTCGTTTGGCATTCGCCGCCAGCGCCGTTCTGCATCGGTCAATCACGGCGCTTTGCCACAGGTCGCGCTGCAATACACGAACCGCTTCATCCTCGTCACCTAACCATTGGTCGACCGGTGTAAAGGCATGTTCAACTAACCAATAAAAGGGGTACTCTTTTAAAATCATATCCAGGGCTTTCCCAAGCCGTTTGACTGAGAATGTATGAATACAGTCAATCAGCTCTTGTGCCACGCTGTCGTCTTCCGCCTCGGCCGACGTGGGACTGTGAGCAAGCAGAGGTTTGACCTTGCTGATCGGTACGCCTTTATCTAACCATTGAAGAATATGAGCGATAGTCTCTACATCTTCTTGGCGATAAAGCCGATGCCCCTTAGCCGTTCGCTCAGGCGCAAGCAATCCATAACGTCGCTGCCAAGCACGCAATGTCACGGGGTTAACCCCTGTTTGATCCGCTACCTGACTGATAGTTAGAGTGTGAGGCGTCTTATAGGCCATAGCGAAGCCTCAGCGCATCAGGATAAGGCTTGAGATAAGCTTGGTTAGCTAAGTACGCATCAGGGTGATTATGAAGATGATGCGAAATCAACGTCAGCGGTGCCAATAAGGGCATCGTGCCCTGACGATACGCATGGATAAGATTCGCTAACTCAGCTTTCTGGCGTTTATCGAGGTTGTTTTTAAAATAGCCTTGCAGGTGCATTAACACGTTGGTGTGTTTTTTACGCGTCGCACGAATGGCAATGGCTTGCATAAACGCGGTGCGGTACTGTTCGAAAAAACGATCAAGGTCATAATGGCCGATGTTGGCCATAAATCGCCCCAGTTCACGGTATTTTTCGGGCGAATGCGCCATCAGTACCAACTTATAGCGCGAGTGGAAATCAACGAGGGCTTTCTTGGTCACCCCTTGCTCGACACTCTTGTAAAGATCATCAAGCGCAAAAAGGCGAAAAACAAAGTTCTCTTTGAGAATAGGATCGTTAAGCCGGCCGTCTTCTTCAACAGGCAACCAAGGCATGCGCGCCATCAGTGCCTGCGTGTAAAGCCCTACCCCGGAAATATCTGAGGCGTAACCATTCTCGCGGTAGACTTTCACCCGCTCCATGCCACAGGTCGGTGACTTGGCACAGACAATGTAGCCACGCAGTGCTTTGTGAGCGAGCTCTTCCGCTTTCTGTTCACTGAACGCTGTCATTTTCTCGGTGTAGTCTTTTTGCTGATCTTTGGTTTCTACCAACCTCACTGATAGGTCGCCTTTGTCGACTAACCGAATAGCGGGGCGCGGCACGGGGAGTCCAATCCCGACTTCAGGGCACACTGGCACGAAGTCGACATACGGTGCCAACTCTTTGGTGACAAATGGGCTACGCTTATGACCACTGTCAAATCGTACTTTTTCGCCAATAACACAGGCGCTAACACCTACAGGGAATGACATGTCTCACCTCTACACTGACCGCGCAGCATCGGCTACGGAGTTGTACATTTATAATATGTTGTACAACTAAGAGTAGAAGATAGATCAAAATTGTACAAAAAAAATTATTTGTACAAGTAAGTGCCCTGTCGCATCCACGTCAGTTACTGGGTTAACGCCGAGATTTTGTTGGCAGCAAGCGGCCGATCACTGTCTCAGTATTGATACGCGCAATCCCCCATTCTTAGCACTACACTGGAACTATCTGGTTGTCACCATAAGCCTTACGCGCAGGCCCTATGCCTTTATCAACATTCAATGATCACAACGAGGATCCACTCACACTTGCCAGGCGGTCGGCACAGCCTCGTGGCCGTGCGATCATTTTCATCGCACTCGTCTGTTTTGGTGTGCTCGTCGCGACGTTTTTGTTGTATCAGGCTGCCCAGTCACAACAAGCGCAACGCACAGAAAAGCTTCTCAATGTGGAAGTTCAAGCCTTGTCCAGCGCCGTCGAACGCAGCATTAATACCCAACTCACACGGCTTAGTTCATTAGCCAGTAACATCGAGTTGGATGTGCCCTCGACCTTCTCGACATGGCAAGCTTTGGTGCAACAAACCCAACAAGACAGTGCCTATATTTCATCATTGTTTTGGGCGGACAGTCGAAAGGAAATAAGTTGGCAAACACACGCAGATACCAGCCATAATAAACCGCGTTTTTCGTTTGACGTAGTGGGCGAGCCAGAGGGCCAGCTTGAAACGGATCAGCCCGATCTCACCCGTTGGCGAATTGCTTACCCGATTTACAGTCATAGCCGCGCCGCGCCAAGTTACTATCTTGGCGCAGTCGTTAATCTTGACGCGCTTGTTGGCGAGGTTGCGTCCGACTATCTCAATAAACATCAACACCTCACCATGACCCGCTGGACAAACGACACCGTGTTGATTGGTGACACCATCTCGCCGTTTGCCGCGGTTGGGTCGGCACCTTTAACCTTAGCAGGCACGCAACCCGCTATGCAGCTCGCGCTTTGGCAAGAGCCAGGCGCCAGTCAATTTATCTCATTACCCATTCTGATTTATATCGCCGGCATGCTTGTGGCTCTTTTATTGGGCGTCGCGTTGTATTTAGCTGAGGTGAATTTGATGTCTCGCCGGGCGGCGCAGACCACGATTGACTATTTAAAAAATGAAATTGAGCAACGCAAAGACGTCGAGCAGCAGCTACATTTTATCGCGAATCACGACGCCTTGACGTACCTGCCCAACCGTCATGCCCTCACTCGCTATATTCAGCAGCGTGTACATGAATCTAACGCGCACCCCCACGATCTGGCGTTAATCTGTGTGGACATTGATAATTTGAAAGAGATTAATGATTTGTACGGGCAAGCGGTGCATGACCAGCTTTTAGTTGAATTGGCACAACGTCTACAACGCGTGAGGCAAACCGATGACTATATTGCCAAAATCAGCGACGACCAATTCGCGATTGTCGGCAGCGAGCTTTCACCGCTAAAAGCGGAGATTTACGCGAAACAGATCCGAAAAGCCATTGAGCAGCCCTTCTTCCACGACGCAGAGGAGATTATTGTGACCTGTGCCGTCGGCATTAGTTATCGCTACGATGCCTCCATGCCCGCTCAGGAACTGTTGCGTCACGCAGACACCGCGGCGCATCGCGCTCGTCAACTCTCTCATCACAGAGTCGTGGTGTTTCAAATGGCAATGCGAGACCACCTGCATCAGAAAAAGGATACCGAGTACGCCATCCGCAAAGCGATTCAAGGTAACGAGTTGAGCTTACATTTTCAGCCGCAAATCGATCTAAAAGATCACAGCATTGCGGGGATTGAAGCCCTGGTACGCTGGCAAGATACAGAGGGCGCGGTGATTTCGCCTGATACCATCGTCCGCACCGCAGAAGACACAGGGCTTATGCGGCAGTTAGGCACTTGGGTGGTCAATGAGGCATTAGAGACCTATGCAACCTTGCTGGCGCAGCACTGTGCCCCCCCATTTATCGCGATAAATATCTCTGGGCATGAATTCCAAGACAGCTTCCTTGCTGATACCATTCTACGCGCCATTGAACGCCATCAAGTCCCGCCCGAACGTGTGCAAATTGAACTGACAGAACAAGTTTTCATTGAGAACCTTAGCCAAAACCAACATACCTTACACACACTCGCGGCAGCAGGTGTTTCTTTGGCGATTGACGATTTTGGCACCGGATACTCATCTCTAGCCTATCTTAAGCATTTCCCGGTGGACACCGTCAAAATCGATCGCAGTTTTGTCGCCGATCTGCCTCACTGCAAAGACGACATCGTGATTTGCCAAGCCGTCATTAACATGGCGCAATTGCTGAAATTAAAAGTGGTCGCAGAAGGTGTGGAACGTGAAGATCAACGTGACTTTTTGTTTGACCTGGGGTGCCGCTATGCGCAGGGGCACCTTTATTACCCCTCAATGAATATCCATCAGTTGACTGCGCTCCTCACGCAATCACAACCCATCACTCGTTTATTTAATTAATCAACACCATTGTCACGCACACAACAAAAGCGTGCACATAGCGCTTCCTTACGCTGCTTCGGCCATTGCTTTATTTGCCATTCGCGCTGCATCGCCGTTCGCTTTTCCATCGGTTGCGATTGCCACGCCAGTGACAGCGGTCCTTTCCCTCGTAGCGCACGTGCACCTTTACCTTGGCGATGTTGTATCAACCGGCGGCTAACATCCGTTGTTACGCCACAGTAAAGCTGCCCTTGGCGCGTTCGAATCAAATAAACAAACCAAGGCGTATCCATAGGTGTTATCGCTCCAAAACAGCCTCTAACATCTGACGTAATTCCGCCACTTCTTGCTCCAACGCACTCACTCGCGTCACCAAAGAGGCATCGGTGGTCGGTTCTGGTTCCGCTTGCGGTGCTGAGTTCGTCGGCATATTAACGCCGTCAGTAAATAGGTGTTGATAGCGCGACTCGCGCTTCCCAGCCTCACGCGGCAATTTTTTTACCCAGTTTGACGTAATCATGTCAGCCAATGTGCGCTCGACATCTTCGACACGATTAAAGGCATAGAGGCGCTGTGTACGGGTTCTCAACTCCCCGGGCGTCTGAGCGCCTCGCAATAACATGACACAAAGGATCGCTTTCTGTGGCTCACTGAGGGTTAGGTCGCCAAATTGTGTATTACAGAAACGATGTTGATACTTGGCAACACGCCCACCGCTTCCCTCTTGCGGGCTAACCAGACGCATCTCAATCAAGGTCTCTACGATATCTAATACCTCTGAATCGGCCATCTCATAGACAGGATCACGGTTGCTTTTTTGATTCACGGCGGTGGTCAGCGCATTGAGTGTGAGCGGGTAATGATCCGGGGTGGTGACTTCTTTCTCAAGTAAACAACCGATGACACGTTGCTGATACGGTGAGAGTGTCCTTGACATAGCGATGATCCCATTTAGTCGATTTCATCGAGTTATATCAACTGAATGTCGTGCAAGCAATCACTGCGCCGATAACCGCGCAATAATCCACCCAAGGCGACGATCACCAATACTGGTAGCAGGATCACATCTTACGCATCGGGTTGTACACCAGAGCGCCACCATCTGTGCACAGCTAATGATATACTTGACCAAAATGATGTATGTGGAGTGCACGACATGGGTCTGTTTAGTTCAAAGTCTACCCCGAATCATGGCTTATCGATCGTCGCCAGAAACTGTAAAGTGGTCGGTGATATTGATCTTGAGGGTGATATTCAAATTGATGGATTTGGGGAAGGCAATATAACCCAGGCTAACGCCGTTGTTATCTCAGCATCTGGCCACTTTCGCGGTACCATCAACGCTAAGCATATCACCATCAATGGCTTGGTAGAGGGGCAATGTGATGCAGACGCTATCGATATTCTCTCGCAGGGAAAGATGAAAGGCGTGCTAAACACCGAGCAACTGACCATTGAAAAAGGTGGGCTTCTTGCTGGTGAGAACCGTGCCACTCTATCAACAGACACAGTGGTACCCTTAGCGGAACAAGCAAGATCAGACGATAAAGCAAGCAAAGACAAAAAAGCTCATCCACCCTCCTCGAAACAGTCGTAAGGAAGCCTGTGAATGTCCGACTCTAATCAATCCCCGGTCAGCTTTGATAGTTTTTCTCCTGAGCTACAATGCGTGATTCGTTATGAACAAGCCCCTGAAGCTATGTACACGATGATCGCCTCGGTACATGATGCGTCCAGTGCCAGTGTCAAAGAAGCGTGGGAAAAACTGCCTGCCAGTGCGCAAAACATTCTCGACAACTATGATCAATTTCACGCACTCGTCGCCATAAGTCAAAGCTATGCGGGTATCGATGCGCTGAGCGAGCTCGAAAAGGTTGACTTAAGTGATATGTCTGATGAAGGGCGCGACAACTACAAAGCGCAAATTCTTGATGATGTGCTCAGCTCTTGTGTCAAAGATTTATCGAAGCAACTGAAACAAGCACGTTTAAAGCCTGGATTAAAACGCGAGTTTCAAGCTATTTTCCAAAAATAAGAAAGGCCAGTGCCATGCACTGACCCCTGTGATTCGCCCCCACCGGTTGGGGGCTTCTTGTGACTAAACAGACGCAATTAAGCGGATTCACTGAGCGGCGTCGTCTTTTCACGACGTGCACGCACAGAGGCGGCCAATTGATGGAGCACTCTCTCCGTATCTTCCCAACCAATACAACCATCCGTAATGCTTTGACCATAGGTAAGCGACTGACCGTCCGTTAAATCTTGGCGACCTTCGACGAGATGACTTTCGATCATCACACCAAAGATGGCTTTGTTGCCTGCTGCAATTTGCCCCGCCACATCTTCGCTGACGTCTTTCTGCTTTTGATATTGTTTGCTGCTATTGGCATGGCTCAAATCAATCATCAATTTTTGTCGTAACCCAGCATCAGCCAGCGCCCCACAGATCTGATCGACATCACCCGCGTAATAATTAGGCGTTTTGCCTCCACGTAGAATCAGATGACAATCCTCATTACCTGCGGTTGCGACGATCGCAGAGTGTCCATACTTGGTCACTGATAAAAACTGGTGCGGTGAACTCGCTGAGCGAATGGCATCCGTGGCAATTTTGATATTCCCATCTGTGCCATTTTTAAATCCAACAGGACACGATAGCCCAGAGGCAAGTTCGCGATGCACCTGAGACTCTGTAGTCCGTGCCCCAATCGCGCCCCAACTAATTAAATCGGCCATATACTGTGGCGTGATCATGTCAAGAAATTCACCCGCCGCAGGCAAACCAGAATCCGCAATATCTAGCAGTAAGTTACGCCCTAGTCGCAGCCCATCATTAATTTTGAAACTGTTGTCTAAATACGGGTCATTAATTAGGCCTTTCCAACCAACCGTCGTGCGCGGCTTTTCAAAATAAACCCGCATCACCACTTCCAAGTCGGCACTTAATGTCTCACGCAGCTGTTTAAGTTTTTTGGCGTAGTCGCGCGCAGCATTAGGGTCGTGAATAGAACAAGGCCCTACAACGACAACCAAACGATCGTCTTGGTCGTTTAAGATCTTATGGATCGCCTGACGTGCATTAAATACGGTGTGTTCCGCCGCTTCGGTCGCTGGAAATTTTTCTAGTACAGCGATAGGTGGAAGGAGTTCTTTTATTTGGTCAATTCTAACGTCATCGGTTGGGTGTACACTCATGGGCTAATCCTGTGTTTGCGTGTCGCTGACTCACGTAGCTGATTGCCACGTTTTCGTTATTCGACTCCTACGCTAACCTGCCACATTCTTTTGTGCAAATATTTTTTTACGCAATAGCAAAAGCCTAAATCAAACAAAACATTGACACATCAATCCTCGTGAATTATTGACGCAATGTGCGCTGTGGTTTAAATATGGGCGCAAGATCGGCTAAGTTATTGCACTGACTACGTTGAAGCTATTACACTGATGTTAAATGCAAATGGAGTAAATGCTGTGATCACACGCCTCAGTAAAGCGGCACTATTGGCCATGACCCTGTCCGTACCCGCTGCACATGCGACCAATTTTGATTACAACCATATTCAGGTCAACGTCCTTGCAAATCCTAGTGGGATTGGCGGGTTGGGACGTTTTGCATTTACGGAAGGCGCACACTTCGTCGCTAAAGGGGATACGCAATTCGAAGGTGACTGGTATACCTCGGGCGGTGTTGGCTTTCATGCCCCAATTAACCAGTTTGTCGATGTGTATGGCGAGCTGGAAGGTGCATGGTTTCGGCGGCCAGACGACGACAAGCACGATACCGGTGATTTTGCCACTGTGATTGGTGCCGGATTGCGCGGCTGGGTAGCCCCACCGATTGAGGCCAATTTGTATGTCGGTTCTATCATTTTTGATCAAGACGACACCACCAGCTTAGTGGAAATTGGCGGGCGCTTTCACTCCACTGAAACCTTGTCGTTAGGCGCAACGTGGCGTGCCAATGGCTTGGAACAAAATCGCTTGATTTTTTCTGTCAGATACCTGTATTAATAGCAAACGGTAACCATCTCACTCCCTTGTGTTACCGTCCAGTGTGACCTCTCTCACTGGTTATCTTGTCAATCTAAACTAAGTTTAAGGTATGGACGTAATCGCTGTTACAAGGCGGGCGTCTTAGTGCGTGGTGCAACTCCCACAGCGATGCTCGTTGTGATTGTGCGTGGGAACTGTCGGAGGGTATAACGATGGTGATGACTCAACGTATTGATGAATTTGAAAGAAAAATCCAAGAGGCCTATCAAGAAGGCAACATTGAAACCGCTCATCGCTTGGAAGAGCAAGTAACGATGTTACGGCGACGTCAACTCAAGCCTGCTGCTGACTTCCAAGCCGCCAGCCAAGTAGAAGACTTTCATGAAGTGTCAGACGGCGACTATTACGACAACTGACGCCGAGCATCGAAACACGTAAGCATAAAAAAGCCTTCTCCATGGAGAAGGCTTTTCATTTTTGCTGAATAAAACGAGTGTGTATAAAAGGGCTCAATCAGCAGATTATTGTGCAGCACGTTCACGGCGAACAATCCACGCCGCAGCAGTGATAAAAGCAACGACCAGTGCAGTTTCCACAGCAATTTTCCCAGTTTAAAAATGATAGACAGAGTGATACGCGTTTCCAGCAGCTCAAGTTGTTCAAAGGATGAGCGCTTTCCAACAGATGGACGTAGTTTACGGATAAATCACTGTAAAATCAGCCTTAGAATCGATCTCACGCAAAGAAAAGTGAGTTTTTTGGCCAACTAGACAGTTGAACGCATAAAGTTTCATCACTTAACACCTTGTGGTGCGACAAAGCGCAGCTTTCACTGTTAGCGATACATCACATTTAACCAATGACGCCTTTAGCTAGGGAAGTTGCCACGATATTGAGGCAAAGACAGAGATAAATCGTGGAGAGAGGTTTGATACTCGGCCTATGTCTTAAAAGTAACAGTAAAGTGGCAGAGCAATCGTTATATTGCGTAGTCGAGAGGCTCCGCTACACCATTTGGCATAGCGGAAGCGTCAGTGTTTAATGGTCAGCGCCAACACGCTCAGCCATTACAGCTCGATTAAGACTCGGGTTTGGACTTCTTTTTTACCAAAGGCGCATCACCAACCGGCACATTGGTATAAAAGCTTCTATCTCGCTTTTTTGGCGCCTTTTTCTTGTTCTTAACGGGTGCTTTTTTGGGTTTAGCTGATCTTGAAGGTTTTGCTTTTTCAGCTTTTTTCTCTTTAAAGCCTTTGAACTTTCCTTCAAAGCCTTCAATCTTAGTAAAGTCGAGTTTTTGCTGTAAAAAACCTTCGATATTTTTAAAACTACGCCAATCTTTAGGCCCTACCAGTGAGTAAGCCAATCCTTGCTGCCCAGCACGACCGGTACGCCCTACTCGATGAATGTATTCTTCCGCATGCTTTGGCATATCAAAGTTGATCACCAAAGACACATTCATTAAATCCAAACCTCGCGATGCCACGTCCGTGGTCACCAAAACCTCATGAAATCCACGCTCAAACTCGTTCATGATCCGGCTGCGTGTGGCTTGGTTCAATTCACCACTGAGTGCAATCGCTTGGTAGCCAGCCTGAGAAAAACGTTCAGCTAAACGCTCTGTGTCAGCGCGTGTCGCGGTAAAAATCATGACTTGCTTATGCGCATTAGCTTTTACCAGTTCCTCAAGCAGCGCATGTTTATGGTCGAGGTGATCACTCAGCACAAAATGTTGCTCAATATCGCTATGTAGCGCTTCAATTTCCCCTACGGCAATACGTTTAGGAGACTTGAGCATCCCCGCGGCGATGTCTGTCACTTGCTGATGATCCAAAGTGGCAGAAAACATCAGTGTCTGCCTTAAACGGTGATCCGCATGTTGGTTAACTGCGTCGAGCTGCGCTTTAAAGCCCAGGTCAAGCATACGATCCGCTTCGTCCAAAATCAGCATTTCCAATCCCGACAAAGACAAGTGGCGTTGTTCAAGATGATCAGCTAATCGACCTGGCGTCGCGACCACAAAGGTTGGCGACTGGCGAAACACCTTCGCTTGCTCGTTAAAATTCTCGCCACCGAGTACCAAGGCCGGTTTGTGGCTGGTGCCGCTGGTCAACATACGCAGCTGACCATACACCTGTTTTGCTAGCTCACGGGTCGGCGCCAAGATCAAGACACGCGGATCGCGACGACTGAGGGGCTTAGAACGCAACACACGCTGCATAGCTGGCAACAAAAACGCCAGCGTTTTCCCCGATCCTGTTTTTGAAGAGGCCAGTAAGTCTTTGCCTGCCATTACAACGGGGATGGCTTGACGTTGAATGTCTGTTGGCTGTTCAAATCCACGGTGGGCAATAAGCGATAGTAAGCGTCTATCGAGTACCAGATCGTCAAATTGCAAGGTATCACTCCAAAGGTCAATCAAAAGCAAAAGGCGTGCACACGCCAATTAAGGCGGCGAATGCTATCATACTTTAGCAAAAAACACCGCACCAAAAATATTGATTACGCCACGAATGGAGAGCCACGCTAACATGAATGACACACTACGCTACCAGTGGAAAAAGCTCAGCTTGGTGGAAACCCATACACAGACACCTGATGGTCTGCACCACGTACACCACGTCATACGCCACCCTGGTGCCGCCGTGATATTACCTCTGTCAGAAGATGGCAATATACTGCTGCTCAAACAATTTCGTCCTGCCATCAATCAATGGATTATCGAAGCGCCTGCGGGCACACTGGAAGCGAAGGAGCCACCGCTAGAAGCCGCCAAAAGAGAGTTAGAAGAAGAGGCCGGTTATGTGGCGACTCGCTGGCATTTTCTCGGCATCGCTCACCCTGTGCCCGGGTTTTGCGATGAAGTGCAGTATTTTTATATTGCCCAAGCGCTCACTCCCACCCAAACGCAATTAGATGACGATGAGTTTATTGCGCCTTATTGGGTGAGCCCTTCCCAGTTACAGGCGCTCGTTGCAAATGGACAAATCACAGACACCAAAACCTGCGCCATTATTCTCCGTGCCCTATTTAATGGGTTGATCCCGACAATGGGCGTCTAACCTCTGAAAAATAAAGTACTAGGCCACAACTTTGTTAACAAGATGTTGACGACAAATTGAACACCAAGGTAGCGTAACAGGTACGACCAGATAACAAGGAGTGTCTATGTTCTCGTCTCCGTTAGCACGCGCTAATCAACATTTGTCGTTGTTTGGCTTTTTAAAAGTACCCATGATCGGTTGGTGTCGGCCCAAGATCCTCTCCATCGACGATAAGCATGTCACGATGCGAATCCCGCTGGGGCGACGTACCAAAAACCACCTCAACAGTATGTATTTCGGCGCGTTGGCAGTTGGCGCTGATGTCGCAGGTGGCTTTCTTGCCATGGCCATGGCCGAGCAACGCGGGGTTAAAATTAGCTTAGCGTTTAAATCCGTCAACGCTGATTTTCATAAACGACCAGAGGATGACGTGGTGTTTACGTGTCTTGATGGAGACAAGATTAACCAGATGATCAGTGAATCAATCGAAACGGGTCATCGCGTGAATCAGCCTGTCACCATTGTGGCCACATGCCCAAGCTTACACGGGGATGAGCCAATGGCGACCTTTGAATTGACGCTATCGGTTAAAAAAATCGGCGAATAATCCCCCATCACCGCACTTGTCTCTTTTTATTGTTTGTCACGCCTTCAGCCAGTCTGTCTCGTCAATAGACTGGCTTGGTTATCACTACACTATAATCAACCAGTTACATAATGCCTAGCATCATTGTGACTTTGGTTCTGAATTCTCCGTTATATTATTGACTTTACACAACGCCGATAAAATCGCGAGATTGCGGTTAAATTCACCGAGTTATCAACCGTTTTTGTGGATGAAATTCAAGTTATACACAGGCGCTTTTGTCTTAAGGTTGAAACAAAAAAGCACCGTCAAAACGGTGCTTAAGGTGGGATTATTCAGGGTGATAGCGAATTTGGTAGAAGATACGATATAGCACAGGCACCACAATCAACGTCAGCACGGTGGCAAACCCGAGCCCAAACATAATCGTCACCGCCATCGGCCGGAAGAAAACATCCGGCAATAAAGGAAGCATCCCTAAAATAGTGGTAATGGCCGTCATGCACACTGGGCGTACCCGGCTCACCGCCGCATCGACGACGGCTTGATAGCGCTGCTTACCACTGGCCACTTCGATATTGATCTGATCGATCAATACAATACCGTTTTTGAGCAGCATCCCACTCAAGCTTAAAAAGCCCAAGAGCGCCATAAAACCAAACGGGGTATCCAACAACAGCAATCCTGTGGTGACCCCAACCACCGCCAAGGGAACCGTCAGCCAAATGATCAATGACTCTTTCACGGAATTAAACAGCAATATCGTGACCAAGAACATAAACAAATAACCAAGCGGCATAATGCTAAATAAGCCCTCTTTCGCCTCTTTGGAAGACTCGTACTCCCCGCCCCACTCGATGCTGTAACCTTCAGGCAGAGGAATTGACTCAATATCAGTGCGCACGCGGCTTAGTAAGGTCGCCGCGGTGGTTTCCCGTAACGGATCGGGGTCGGCCAACACGGTGAGCATTCTTTTGCGGTTTTTGCGCATGATAATCGGATCTTCCCAACGCATGTCGTAATCGAGAATGACTTGCTGCAAAGGAATGTAGTCTTTCAATACCGGGCTCCATATTTTCATCCCTTCTAGGGTATTGATATTCACGCGCTCCTCATCGGGCAATCGAGCAACAATCGGCATAAGGTTGGTCCCATCTCGATAAACACCAATCCGTTTGCCGCTGAATGTCATTGTCAGTAACTCGTCGACATCTTTTTTGGTGATGCCATAGCGCCGTGCCTGACTTTCATTAAACGCCGGTTCAAGGACTTTGGTGCGATTACGCCAATCATGGCGGATATTTACCGCATCAGGATCCTGATGCAATCGCGCTTCTACTTGTTTAGCAATCGCGCGTAACTTGGTGGGATCTGAACCAAAAATACGCGCCTCAATTTTCGAGCCGGTAGCAGGGCCTAAGGAAATAGGCTTCAGTTTAAGCTGCGCATCTGGGTACTGGCTACGAACATGCTCTCGCACCATGCCCATAGTGGGTTTAACATGATCGTATTGATCAACGCGGACGATCAGCTCGCCATAAGCGGCGTATGTTTTCTCCGGTGAATAGGTCAACATAAAACGTTGCGAACCTTGTCCGGCACTGGTAGAGACATAGTTGACGCCTTGTTGTTTACTCAGCCAGCTCGACACCTCATCCAGTGTACTTTGTGTGGCACGAATATCGGTGCCCTCTGGCAACCAAACGTCGACCATAAACATGGGCGTGGTGGAGTCAGGGAAAAACGACTGCTTGAGGTGACCAAAGCCATAAATACTGGCCCCCAGTGCCACTACCATCACCAACAAGGTGATATAGGCGTGATGCATGCAGGCGGTAAGAAAACGTTTATACACCACAAACAGAATCCCGTTGTAGGGATCACTGCCCTCATCCCCTTCTTCAAGCGGTGTTTCTTTGAAGAACACGCTGGCAAAGAAAGGCGTTAACGTGATAGCGGTAAACCAACTTAACAGTAAGGAGATTAATAACACTGTAAATAAGGTGCCGCAGTATTCGCCCGTTGCATCCTCTGACAAGCCAATCGGGGCAAAAGCCGTTACCGCGATCACCGTCGCTCCAAGCAAAGGCCACTTGGTTTGCGTCACTATGTCGTGAGCCGCCTGTAGACGGGTTCGTCCTCGCTTTAAGCCCACTAGTATCCCTTCGACGACCACGATGGCATTATCCACCAACATCCCTAGGGCAATGACTAACGCCCCGAGAGAGACGCGTTGCAGATTAATCTCGAAGTAGTACATGAATACAAACGTACCCAGTACCGTCAGCAATAACACCAAACCAATGAGTAGTCCTGAGCGCAGGCCCATAAAGAAGAGCAGCACGATAATCACAATCGCCACCGCTTGGCCTAAACTGGAGACAAATCCGCTGACTGAGCTATCGACCTCATTGGGTTGGTTATAGACATGATGGACATTGATTCCCACGGGCTGATCACTGTTCAACGCCGCGAGACGCTGATCCACATTGTCGCCGACTTCTACCACATTCACACCATCAGCAAACGATATTCCTACCTGTAGCGCTTGTTTGCCGTTGTACGAAATGATCTGCCGCGGTACCTCTTGATATCCACGTTTTACCTCGGCAACGTCACGTAAGTAAATCAGCCCCTGTGACCCAGCTTCGGTCAGGATCAAGTTGCCCAACTCATCCACGGAGGAAAACTCCCCGGTTGGGTGAATGCGAATGTATTCATCACCCACACGCAATGCCCCTGCGTTGCTCACGAGGTTTTGCGTCGCCAATAAATTAAACAAGGTGTCCGGTGAGATCCCTAAGCTACTTAACCGTTGAATCGAGACCTCAATGAAGACTTGCTCTTGCTGCGTGCCACTGACTTGTACCTTGCCTACGCCATCAACAAGCTCAAGCTCGCGGCGCAAAAAGTCAACATAGTCTTTCAGTTCGCTGTAGCCGTAGCCTTCGCCAGTGACGGCTAGCATGATCCCAAACACATCACCAAAATCATCTTTCACCTGTGGCGGATTGACACCGGGAGGGAGCGACCCACGCGCATCATGGACTTTTCGTCGCAACTCATCCCAAATTTGTGGCAAATCATCGGCGCGGTATTTGGGTTTCATTTTGACCGTGATTTGGGACAAGCCACGACTGGAGATCGAACGCACTTCATCCACATAGGTCAGCTGCTGAACCGCTTTCTCCAGCGGATAAGTGACTTCTTCTTCCACCTGTTGGGGGGTGGCACCTGGATAGCTGGTCACCACCATCGCATCTTTGATGGTGAAAGCAGGGTCTTCCAACCGCCCTAACCCCAAAAATGCAAGGGTGCCACCAATCAGGAAAATCAACGTGATCATCCAGCTAATCACTTTATTTTGAATAAAATATCCCGCTACACCCTGCTTCATGATGCATTTTCCTCTTTCGATGCCAGCGTCACTTTTTGCCCCTCAGACAGGTGATTGGTTCCTCCCACCACGATACGATCTCCTTTAGACACACCCTGGGTTATTTCTAGCCGCTGACCATGAATGCGCCCCATCGTTACCCGCTGTTTCGCCACGGTTTGTGTGGTGCTGTCGTAAATCCATACATAACTGTGGTCTCGATCCAGTGGATCCCCGTCTTGGTTAAACACCGCTTCGATGGGCACGGAAAGTCCGGTGCGTGTCAGTTGTAACCCTTCCCTCGCAATACTGACCTGTACGGGCATGCCATCTAAAATAAACTGCTCCTTTGGCATGGGCATGGTTAGCGTCACCACAAAAGCACCACTGCTCGGATCCGGCTCTGCCGTGTATTCATCAATCGTGGCTGGGTAAGACTGCCCTTGCTGAGTTAAGACTTTCGGTTGTAGCCGATCTTGCACTTCTTCTGCACTCGCGCCCGTATTTTGGGTGAATAACACATCCGGCACTTGCACACGAATATCAGCACGCGAGGCGTCATGAATGTTCATGATCCCTTGTCCTGGCGCTATGGTTTCAAATGGCTCAACATTGAGCTTAGATATCACCCCGTCAGCTGGCGCTCTGAGCGCAACATAAGATAAACGAAGCTTAGCCAGTGCCAATTCCGCTTGCGCTATTTCGCGCTGCGCTTTTAACTCATCAAATTGCGACTGGGCAAGCATGCCTTTCTCTACCAAGGGGGCTGAGCGCCGATACTGCGCATCGGCCACGTCAAAACGTGCACTGGCATTCTCTACCGCTAAGCGGTAATCCGTAGGCTCCAAACGTGCCAATACCTGTCCCTGCGTCACGCGATCGCCCGCTTTGACATTAATGGCTTGGATCTCACCTGGCACGCGAAAAGCAAGTGTCGCTTTATCAGCCGCTGCTGCCACCGCGGGAAAAGAGATTCGTTCATTCAGTTGCTGTTGGCTCACCGTAAATGTGGTTACCACAGGCAAAGGCGCCGGTTGAGCATCGGTTGCGGGCTCGCATCCAAACAGCGCATTAACTGCGAGCAGACCGAACATGGCTTTTATCGCTCTCATAGTCCTCTCTCCTTCACCCATGCTTTCACACGGTCACCTTCTTTAAGCGCACTGACGCCAGTTGCGACAATGACATCGCCATTTTCAAGGCCTGAAACAACCTTTCCTTCACGCAAGGTTACTGGGGTCAACTTAACGGTTCCTTGTCGACTGACACGCCACACGGCTTTCTCACCGTTTGCGTCGAGCAAAGCAGAGTCCGGTATTTGCGTTTGTGACTCGGTAGGAATGGTGGCATGCACTTTTGCTGCCATGCCTGGCAATACATTGATGGCATCAGGCCGATTTAAACTCACCGTGACATGGTAAGAGGCGGTTTTAGGATCCGCCTCTGTGTCGATTTCTTTAAACTGTGCAGGAAACTGTCGCGATGGATGAGTATCAAATGACACCTTCGGCACGAGTGTGTCAACATGCTGAGCAAAATAGTGAAAGTAGCGCTCTGGTAATTGGAAACTGACATTAATAATATCTTTAGATTGAATGTGTAACACTGGCGCTTGCGCTTGAGCGAATTCATTACGCTCTTTCATTCGGAGTGAGACAGTTCCCGCATACGGCGCTTTTAGTTGCGTATAATTCACATTAGTCTGCGCTTGCTCTAGGCCAGCCGCCGCTTCACTGAGTGCCGAGCGGGCTTCATCAAACCTTTGTTCGGAAATCACTTTATCGTTATGCAGGCGTTCGGCACGATTAAATTGTACCTGAGCAAGCTGATATTGCGCACGCGCCTTATCTAATTGCAGCTGATACTGCTGGCTGTCTAACGCCGCCAGCACTTGCCCTTTCGCGACATCCATACCTGCTTTGATCGGCATTGACTCAATCACCCCTGACACTCGGAATGAGAGCAAAGCTTTATCATCCGCTTCAGCTTGAGCTGGAAATTGGCGGGCAAGCCCATCTTCATTGGTGACTACGGTCAGTAACTTGGCGGGTCGAGGCGGTGTTTCAGACGGTGCTGACACCTGGGGTTCACCACAGCCAGCGAGGGCGAGAGCGAGGCAACCGCTCAATACAAAACGCTTTATCATCAGCTTTTCCTTACAATAAAACCCAGGATCCGACAGCGTTTGCCAGGCCCTAGGTCTTTGATGGGTCATTGTTTTTATCTTATTCCGCGCTAACCGCTATGCTAACCAGTGCCGAATAATGTATCAAGATGTTTCAGATAGATGCTCTGCCTGTTGAATCACGCGTGTTGTCTGATCCTCTATCGGCTGGAGGTAGGGGTGTAGCGCCTCCAACTCATCATGCGGTGATTTCTCCAACTCAAGACATGTTTGTGATAGCTCTTTGGCTCCAATCATTGCCGCTGCCCCCTTCATTTTGTGGGCAAGCTTTTTGATCTTGCCGATATCTTGCTCTGCAAACGCGGCCTTCAACGCCTCTAAATCATTCGTTTGGTTTTTTACATACTTATCAAGCAGCATTTTTACCAAGTCCATGCTATCACCGATCTGGTCTTTGACATGCTGGATATCAATTGGGGGTGAGGTATCGCTCATTGTGCTCCCTCCGGATGACTGCTCTGGTTCTGGTTCTGGTTCTGGTTCTGGTTCTGGTTCTGGTTCTGGTTCTGGTTCTGGTTCTGGTTCTGGTTCTGGTTCTGGTTCTGG